>JBLMXP010000238.1:0-4103 GCA_050257835.1 Planctomycetaceae bacterium
CTCGGATACGCCGGCGAAGCCCTCCGGGTCGCCGACGGGCTCGCCGTCGGGAAGCGTGTTCATCCACCCGAGCGTGTTCAGGGCGAAGGAATCCCAGCGCTGTGTGCACCAGCTGTCCCCGACCGTCCCCTGCTCGAGGACCAGGTGATCCACCCCGCGTCGCTGCAGGCAGCGGCTGATGACCAGGCCCGACTGCCCCGCCCCGATCACCACCGCGTCGTGCATCACCCGTCCCCCTCTCGTGCGATCGTCGCCGTCGACGGCGGCCGCTCGGCCTGTGCGCGCGCCGCGACTGCCTCCGCCTCGCGCATCACGCGCAGGACGTTGCCGCCGGCGACCTTGCGCAGGTCCTCGTCCGTGTAGCCCCGATCCTTGAGGACCGTGAACAACGCCGGGTAGCGCGAGACGTCCTCGAGCCCCGCGGGCATCCCGGCCGCGCCGTCGAAGTCGCTGCCCACCCCGACGTGGTCGATCCCCGCGACCTCGCGGACGTGGTCGACATGGTCCGCGACGTCCTCGACGCTCGCGTCGACCTCGGGCACGTCCGCCCACCACGCCTCCATCGCGGCGTGCAGCGCCGCTGGGTCGTCCGCGTGCTGGATGCGGAGCCGGCGCGCCTGCGCCCATGCCTCCGCGTTCGCTCGGGCTCCCTCGGCCGTCAGGAACGAGGGTACGAACGCGACCATCACGACGCCGCGGGTCCGCGCGACATGCGCGAGGACGTCGTCGGGCACGTCGCGCGACACGTCGCAGAGCGCCCGCGCCGAGGAGTGCGAGAACACGACCGGCGCCTCGCTCACCTCGATCGCCTGACGCATCGTGTCGTCGGAGACGTGGCTCAGGTCGACCAGCACCCCGCAGCGGTTCAGCTCGCGGACGACCTCCTCCCCGAAGCGGGTCAGCCCGCCGTGCGGGTGGTCGCCCGTGGCCGAGTCCGCCCAGGCGGTGTCGTCGTTGTGGGTCAGGGTGAGGTAGCCGGCGCCGAGCGCCGCGAACATGCGCAGGGCGCCGAGCGAGTCGCCGATCGAGTGGCCGCCCTCCACGCCGATCATCGACGCGACCCGCCCGGAGGCGGCGATCCGCTCGACGTCGTCGGCCGTGCGCGCGTGCGCGAGCCGGTCGGGATAGCGGGACACCAGCCGATGCAGCGCGTCGATCTGCTCGAGCGTCGCGGTCACGGCCTCGTGCCCGGCCAGGTCCGAGGGCACGTACACCGACCAGAACTGCCCGCCGACGCACCCCTCGGCGAGGCGAGGCAGGTCGGTCTGCAGCTCTGGCGCCGGGCCCGCCACGTCCGGCTCGGGCTCGCCCTTCTCGCGCAGCTCGCGGAGCGCCCACAGCAGGTCGTTGTGCCCGTCCACCAGCGGCGCGGAACGGAGCAGCGCCTGCAGATCGGCCTGGGACATGGCTCGTCATGCTAGGCGATGCCGCGAAGCGGCGAGCCCTCAGCGCGGGTCGAACCGGACCATCAGGACCGCGGGGGCCGCCGCCCGGACCGACGCGTCGGTGGGCGCGCCGCCCGCGTAGACGACCCCGAGCGCCTTGCCCGAGGAGCGAAACCCGTCCACGTAGCGGCGGAAGGCCTCGACGTGCTCGGCGCCGTCGGAAGGGCGGAGCACGCGGGCCTGGGCCGGGACCCGTTCGCGGCGGACGGTGAGTTCCACGGCCGGGTCGGCCTCGACGTTGCGCCACCACTGCTTCTGCTCGTGCTCGGCGACCACCGCCAGCCAGCCGTCGCCGTCGACGACGTAGCCCACGGGGAACGCGAGCGGCCGACCGCTCACGCGGCCCCGCGCCGTCACCACCAACAGCCGGCGGCTGATCAGCCCGTGGAGCGGCGACCGCAGGATCGCCACCATCGGCCGGTTCCAGCGCCTGGGCGCGGTGATCCGTCGCGCCGTCCCGTGCCCGGCCTCGTGTTCGACGCCGCGCTCCTGTCGCATCGAGCGTCCCCTTTCCCGAGTCACCACGATGGCTGGCCGGCGTGCGCACGGAAGGGCCGGTGGGCCCGGCGCCGGCCGGGCCCCCACCGAGGCCCGGAAGTCCCGCGGGGCGTGGGTCGCTCGCCGATGAACGCCGCGTCCCCGGCGCCTAGCCTCGGAGCGTGGCGGCCCCGCGGACGCGCGGCCGTCTCGATCGAGGGGGTGATCGCTGATGGCCGAGTCGCTCGCACCGGCACGGAGGTTCCGGCCCCACGTGGTGCCCGAGCCGTCGGAACGACCCGTGCCCACGGCGCTCCGCGCCGCGTTCGCGATGTCGGGCGTGCTGGTGGTCGTGATGGTGGCGGCCAGCGCGATGGGGCTGTTCGTGCAGGACCTGTACGCGGAAGGCGCGTGGGCGCGGGAGGCGCTGCGCGGCGGCGACCTCGTGACGCTCGTCCTCGCGGCGCCGCTGCTCCTGCTCTCGTTGCTGCTGTCGATGCGCGGGTCGCGTCGGGCGCAGGCAGCGTGGGTCGGGATGCTCGCCTACGGCGCCTACAACTACGCCTTCTACACGTTCGGGTCGACGTTCAACGACGCCTTCGCGCTGCACATCGCGGCGTTCTCCCTATCGGTGTTCGCGCTCGCGTGCGCCGTCCCGAACCTCGACCGCGTCGCGATCGCCGGGGCGTTCGGCGGCGCACGGGCACCGAGGGGCGTCGGCTGGTTCCTCGCGATCGTCGGCGTCGCCCAGGGTGGGCTCTGGTCGTACCTACTCATCAACAACGTGGTGACCGGCGACGTGATGGCCGACATCCCCGTCTCCGGCCAGCACCTGGTGTTCGCGCTCGACCTCGGGCTGATGGCCCCGAGCATGGTGGTCGCCGGGGTGCTGCTCGCGCGCAAGGTCCCGATCGGCTACCTCCTCGGCGCGGCCATGGCGCTGTTCGGGGCCGTCTACCAGGTCAACATGATGGTCGCCGGGGTGTTCCAGGCGAACGCCGACGTGGCCGGCGTGAAGGCGTTCCCCCCCGAGGGACTGCTCCTCACGACGCTGTTCTGGCTCGCGACCGCGCTGCTGTTCTGGCCGCGACGGACCGGCGCAGCCTGAGCGGCGTGCGGCGACCGGTGGCCCGTCGGGTGGCCACCGGTCGCAGGTCCGACCCCTCGTCAGGTCGCGGGTGCGAGCTGGGGCGTGCGGGCGAGCCTGCGGAGGCGGACGGCGCGGCGTTCCCGGACCTCGTGCTCGGTGCGGCGGCGGTCGCGCATCTCCGCGCGCTGCCGCGCGCGCTGCTCGAGCTCGGCCATCTCGACGGCCGTGAACCGGGGCTGGTTCAGCGCGGTCATCATCGCCATCGTGCTCTCCTCCTCTCCGCCCACAGCGTGCTCGTCCTGCGGCTCCCACGGAAGGACGGGTGTCACGGACGGCGCGCGACGTCAGGCACCACGGTTCGGTGACGCGTGTCACGCCCCGCGGCGCGCCGCCGCCCGGATCGCGTCGAGCGATGCGGGATCCTCGAGCGTGGAGAGATCGCCGGCGTCCTCGCCGGTGAGGGCCGCCCGCACGGCGCGGCGGACGATCTTGGCGCTCCGCGTCTTCGGCAACCCCGCGGCGAACACGACGCGCGAGGGAGCGAACGAGGCGCCGAGGTGCTCGCGGACGAGCCCGCGGAGCTCGGCTGCGAGCGCGTCGGTCGGCTCGGTCCCGGGCCTGGTCACGACCACGCACCACACCGACTCGCCCTTGATCGGGTCGGGCACGCCGACCGCCGCGCACTCGGCGACCGCGGCGTGCATCGCCACCACCGACTCGATCTCGGCCGGGCCGATCCGCTTGCCGGCGACGTTCAGCGTGTCGTCGCTGCGGCCGTGCAGGTACCAGTAGCCGTCCTCGTCGCGGCTCGCCCAGTCGCCGTGGACCCACACGCCGGGCAAGCGCCGCCAGTACGCGTCGAGGTAGCGCTCGGGGTCGCCCCAGATCCCCCTCGTCATCGACGGCCACGGCTGGCGGCACACGAGCTCGCCCACCGCCCCCGCTGCGACCGGGTGCCCGTCCGGACCGACCACGTCGAGGTCCATCCCGAGCGAAGGCCCGCCGAGCGAGACGACCTTCGTCGGCACCACCGGGTGCGGCGAGAGGAAGCAGGCGCCGACCTCGGTGCCGCCGGACAGGTTCACGATCGG
>JBLMXP010000239.1:0-15086 GCA_050257835.1 Planctomycetaceae bacterium
CACCCCACGGCCCATCCGGGCCTCACGCGCAGCCCTTGGACCCCGTAGGCCCACAGCCGCGAGGTCGCGCGGTGTTGCCAGACGAGCCACAGCACGATCAACGTCACGCTCAACAGGCCCGCGGGCAAGGCCAGCGGCCCCGAGGAGATCGACCGGAACGTCTCGGCGTTCGGCGGCGGAGCTCCCGGGCGCGTGTCGATCGTCATCCTGATCTCCGTCCCGCGCAGGCGGAGGAACTCGACGACGGCGTTGACGGGCCCGAGCAGGACCTCGACGGCGAGGAGCACGACGAGCCACCACGCGAGCGGGTCGAGCTCGGCCAGGAACGCGGGGCGAGAGGGGACACGCACGGCCGGACGCTACCGGTCCAGGGGTGGCCGCGCGAGCACCCTCAGCGGCCCAGACGCTTGAGGAACCCCTCCTCGTCGAGGATCTCGACCCCGAGCGACACGGCCTTGTCGTACTTCGAGCCCGGGCTCTCCCCCGCGACCACGAACGAGGTCTTCTTCGACACGCTCGAGGTGACGCGCGCACCGGCCGCCTCGGCGAGCGCCGTGGCCTCCTCGCGCGACATCGTCTCGAGGCCGCCGGTGAGCACGACGGTGAGCCCTTCCAGGGGCTTCGCGCCGGCCTCCTCCTGCGTGGGCGCCTCGTCGGCCAGGCGGACGCCGGCCGCGCGGAGCTCGTCGATCAGCGCGAGGTTCTCCTCCTCGTCGAACCACTCCCGGACCGTCGCCGCGATCTCCGGGCCGATGCCGGGCACGTCGTCGATCTGGTCCTCGCTCGCGGCGGCGATCGCGTCGACCGAGCCGAACGCGCTCGCCAGCACCTGGGCCACGTGGGCGCCCACGTGGCGGATGTTGAGCCCGACCAGCAGCCGCCAGATCGGGCGATCCTTCGACCCCTCGATCTGCTCGAGGACGTTCGCGATCGCCCTGTCCTTGAACCCGGGGAGCTGCGAGAGCTTCTCGGCGTCGAGCGCGTAGATGTCGGCCGGGTCCTCGATCAGGCCCTTCTCGAGCAGGCGCATCACGGTCATGTACCCGAGGTGCTCGATGTCCATCGCGCCGCGCCCGGCGAAGTGGAACAGCCATTCGATGCCCTGGGAGGGGCACCCGCGCTTGTTCGGGCAGCGGTAGTCGACCTCGCCCTCGGCGCGCACGAGCGGGGTGCTACACGCGTTGCAGGTCGCCGGCATCTTCCAGATGGGGGCGCCCCGCTTGCGCTTGGACAGGACCGGACCGACGATCTCGGGGATCACGTCGCCTGCGCGGCGCACGATCACGGTGTCGCCCGCGCGCACGTCCTTGCGGTGAACCTCGTCCTCGTTGTGCAAGGTGGCGTAGGTGATCGTGACGCCGCCGACGAACACGGGCTCGAGCACCGCGAACGGCGTGACCTTGCCCGTGCGCCCCGTGTGCACGTCGATCGACCGCAGGAGGGTCGTGCGCTCCTCCGGCGGGAACTTGAAGGCGATCGCCCACCGCGGGGCGTGGGAGGTGGCCCCGAGCTCGCGCTGGAGCCCGGTCTGGTCGACCTTGATCACCGTGCCGTCGATCTCCCAGTCGACGGAGTGGCGGTGCTCCTGCCAGTAGGTCAGGAACTCCTTCACGCCCTCGATCGAATCGCGCACCTCGTTCGTGGGCGGGACCGGGAGGCCGGCCTTCGCCGCCCATCCGAGGAACCCGAGGTGGGAGTCGAAGCTCACGCCCTCGGCGGCGCCGAACGAGTGGACCCACAGGCGCAGCGGACGCGACGCCGTGACCTTCGGGTCCTTCTGGCGCAGCGACCCGGCCGCGGCGTTGCGCGGGTTCGCGAACGGCTTCAGCCCCGCGTCGAGCAGCTGTCGGTTCAGCTCCTCGAAGGCCTTCACCGGCAGGTACATCTCGCCGCGGACCTCGATCACCTCGGGCGGGTCGTCCAGGAGCAGCCGCGGCGGCACGCCGCGCACGGTCCGGACGTTCGCGGTGATGTCCTCGCCGATCCTGCCGTCGCCGCGCGTGGCCGCCTTCGTGAGAACGCCGCGCTCGTAGGTGAGCGCGCACGCGACCCCGTCGATCTTCAGCTCACACGCGAACCGCGCCGGGTGGTCCACCCCGTTGGCGACCCGCTCGGCCCAGGCGTCGAGCTCCTCGAAGGAGAACGCGTTGTCGAGCGAGAGCATCGGCGCCCGGTGGGCCACCGGCGCGAACAGGTCCGCCGGCGTCGCTCCCACCCGCTGGGTCGGGGAGTCCGGCGTGATCAGCTCGGGGAAGCGGTCCTCGAGCTCCTGGAGCTCTCGGACGAGCTCGTCGTACTCGACGTCGGCGATCTCCGGCTGGTCGAGCACGTGGTACAGGTAGGAGTGCCGGTTGATCGCGTTGCGGAGCTCCTCGACCCGGAGCTTCGCGTCGGCGAGCGCCCGTTCCTCCGAGGTGGCGCTCATCCGGCGATCTCCACGTGGCCGCTCACGCCGATCCGGTCGCCGATCACCACCACGCCCCCGTGCACGCCCGGGACACGATGCAGGTAGTGCAGGGCCATCCCGAACCCGTCGGGTTTGGGCAGGCACGCCTGCACGCCGGCGGCCGCGGCGTCGGCGAGCATGCACGTCTGGGCGATCACCGCGAGGCCGTCGGGCCCGGCGCCCTGCCTGCCGCGCCCGAGCGTGGTGGACACGCCGATGCCCCTGCCGGTGGGCTCCAACGCCACGGTGATCGGCTCGCCCCCGCGCCGCTTGACCGCGAGCCTCAGCCGTCGCTTCGCCTTGAGGAAGTAGTCGCCGTCGCAGGCCACGGTGACCTCGGAGATCTGCGCGGCGAGGAATCGGCCGACCTCGTCGACGACCGCGCCGCGGAACGAGAACATGGGACCGACCCCGGCCGCGGCCGCGGCCGCGACCACCTCCTTCACGATCGGGGGCGCGTCACTCGCCACCTTGTCGAGCGGCCGCTTGGAGCCCCGGAACGCCGGGTCGCGCAGGCCGTAGGACTGCAGCTGCTCCCAGAACGACAACGCGGCGGCGCGCGACTCCTCGGCGAAATCGTCGGGCGCCGTGATCCGCAGGACGAGGTCCTGCACCTGGATGTCGAAGCTCTTGGGTCGCCGCCGGAGCAGCCGCACGCGGGTCCTCCTCGGAGGCTGGACGCCCAGGATAGCCGAGCCCAACGACGAGGCCCGGTCCCTCCGATGCCGGGCCAGCCGGCAGCAGACCCCGGCGGTCACCGGTATCAGGCTCGAGACGAGCGCCGCCGGTGGGAGAGGTACGTGATGCGGCACGACGGACGTTCGATCGCCGGGCTCCTCGCGATCTCGCTCCTGCTCGCAGGCGCGGGCAGCGGCGTCGCGGTGCCGGCGACGTCTCGATGGGCGGTCTGCGGCGAGTGGCGCAGGGTGACGACCCACGGAGCCGAGGGATGGGCGTACGACGTCGCGGTGGTCTCGCCGCAGGGGGCCTGGATCGTCGGCTACCAGGGAGGGGACGACTCGTACGTCCCGCTCGCGCTGCACTGGTCCGGGCTCCGATGGGAACGCGAGACGATCCCCCTCGCGCGCGGGGTGAGCGCCGGGCTGCGTGGCGTGAGCGTCGTCGCGCCCGACGAGGTGTGGGCCGTCGGGTTCAAGCAGGTCTGGAAGCAGGGGTTCGGGAACCTGCCGACACGGCCGTTCGCCGCGAGGTGGGACGGTCGACGATGGAGCCCCGTCCCGGTCAAGATCGACGGTCTGCATGGGTGGCTCGAGGCCGTCGTCGGGGCCCACGGTCGCATCTGGGCGGTCGGTCGCGACTGGACGCCGAAGACGAACGTCGAGCGCACGCTCACGCTCCGCTGGAGCGGGTCGGCCTGGCACCGCGTGCCGAGCCCGAGCCCGGGCGCGCTCAGCCGGCTGAGGGACGTCACGCTCACGGGCGGACGGCTCTGGGCGCTCGGAGGCTGGAGCGACGCCCGGCACGATCACGCGCTGGCAGTCCGCTGGACCGGCGCGCGCTGGCAGCGCGTCGACGTGCCCGTCGCCGGCGAGCTGTACGCAGGCACCCCCGCGGGAGTCCGCAGGCTCTGGGCGGTGGGGACCTCGCGCCGGGGTCCCGTCGTGGTGCGGTGGGACGGCGCCCGGTGGCACGTCCGGCATCCCTTCCGAGGGCGCAAGGTGCTGCAGGACGTCCTCGCACCCTCACCGGGCACGGTCTGGGTCGTGGGACGCCGCGCAGAGGGGAAGACCGGCTCGACCGAGCGACCCTTCGTGGCGCGAGCGGTCCGCGGCGCATGGCGGAGCGAACCGACCCCTGCCAGACGGGGCTCGTTCGCGGCGATCGCCGGCACGCCCAACGACCTGTGGATCGCGCACGTCAAGCCGGCGGCGCACGATCCGTTCACCTACACCAACGCGTTCCATCGTTGCTGAGGGCCCCGGCTCCGCGGCCGGCGCGCGCGCAGCGACTCAGGCCCAGAACGCGTTCGCGGCGTCGGGGTCGGTCGAGAACCCCCAGAACTCGGTCGCCTTGGCGTCGCGGACGTGCCACACGTGGATGTTGTCGTCGTTCAGCGTGGCGCCGTCGGGGCGCTCCGCGTGGCTCCGCACCAGCACCACGGCATGCTCGTCGTTCGCGACGATGTCGTGCAGGTCCTGCCGGAGCGTCGCGCGGCTCACGAGGGCGCCGAAGAACCCCATCACGGCGTCCTTGCCCACGTGGTCACCGCTCAGCGGCCCGACCCCGTTCGCATGCCAGACGATGTCGTCGGCGAACAGCTCGCCCACGGTCGCCATGTCGCCCGCCTCGAACGCCGCGTAGCCACGCCGCATCAGGTCCACGTTCGGATGCTCGTCCATGTTCCCCTCCGTTCGGGCCGTGCGGGCGGAGCGAGCCTAGGCGGCGAGGCGCATCGCGCGCAAGTCGCTCACGCGAGCGCGCGGACGATCCGTCCTCCGCCGAGCAGCTCCTCGCCTCGGTACACCACGGCGCTCTGGCCCGGCGCGACCGCGCGCTGGGCCAGGCCGAACTCCACACGCATCCGGTCGCCGGCCGGGGCGATCACGGCCGCAACGTCCTCGCCCCGGTACCGGATCCGGATCTCGGCCTCGAACGGCTCCTCGGACGGCGGCCCGCCCGCGACCCACGACACGCGGTCGGCCTCGAGCCCGCGCTTGGCCAGCAGCTCCTGGGGCCCGATCACGACCCGGTTCGTGGCCGCGTCGACCTCGAGCACGTACATCGGCGCGCCGGTCGCCACCCCGAGGCCGCGGCGCTGCCCCACCGTGAACGCGAAGGTCCCGTCGTGCTCGCCGAGCACGCGTCCGTCCGGGTCGACGACCTCCCCGCCCGCGTGCACCAGCGCGGGCGCCTGCGAGCGCACGAACCCACCGGCGTCCCCGCTCGGCGCGAAGCAGAGCTCCTGGGAGTCGGGCTTGCTCGCCACCGGTAGCCCGAACCGGGCCGCGAGCGCCCGGGTCTGGGCCTTCGCCAGCGCGCCGACCGGGAACAGCGACCGCGCGAGCTGCGCCTGACCCAGCATGTGGAGCATGTACGTCTGGTCCTTCGCGGGGTCGGCCCCGCGGAGCAGTCGCCACCGACCGTCGCCGTCGCGCTCGGCCCGCACGTAGTGGCCGGTTGCGACGCGGTCGATCCCGAGCTCCTCGGCGCGGCGCAGGAACGCGCCGAACTTGATCTCTCCGTTGCAGCGCGCGCACGGGTTCGGCGTGCGCCCGGCCGCATGCTCGGCCACGAAGTCGTCGATCACCGCCGCGTCGAAGTCGAGGGTCAGGTCAGAGACCTCGAACGCGAACCCGGCGATCCGCGCGACCTCGGCTGCGTCGGCGCGCGCCGACGGGCCGCAGCAGCCGTGCTCGACCCCCTCCAGGTGGACCAGCGACATGTGCGAGCCCAGCACCTCCCAGCCCTGCTCGTGGAGCAGGCACGCGGCGACCGAGGAGTCCACGCCCCCCGACATCGCGACCAGCACGGTGCCCTTGGCGGTCATGACCTCTCAGGGTAGCCGCCCGCGTATCGTGAGCCCGTGATCGAGGCCCGCTTCGACGACCTCACCGGGGCCGAGCCGAGCTTCCGCCTGGTCGAACCGGTCGGGACGCTGGAGGCCACGCGCGTCGACGAGGTCCGCGCGGTGATCGCCGCTGTCGAGGCGGCGGCGGCCCGCGGCCTGTGGGTCGCGGGGTTCGTCGCCTACGAGGCCGCGCCCGGCCTGGATCCAGCGCTCGCCGTGCGGGCCCGCGGGTCAGACGACCCCTTCGCCGCGCTCCCGCTCGCCTGGTTCGGGATGTTCGCGGGACGGCAGGAGACGTCGCTGCCGGTGCCGGCCGAGGGGGCGCCGCCCGACGACACGGCGTGGCGCCCCTCGGTGGACCGCGCGAGCTACGACCACGCGATCGCCCGGATCCGCGAGCACATCGCCGCCGGTGACACCTACCAGGTGAACCACACGCTGCGGCTCCGTGCCCTGCTCCGCGGGGACCCCCGGGGCCTGTATCGCGACCTCTGCTACGCGCAGCGCGGACGGTACGCGGCGCTCCTGTCGCTCGGACGCTACCGCGTCTGCTCCGCTTCACCCGAGCTGTTCCTGCGGATCGACGGCGGCCGGATCGTCACCAAGCCGATGAAGGGCACCGCGCCGCGCGGCCGCTGGCTCGCCGAGGACGAGGCGCTCCGCGCGCGTCTGCAGGGCTCGGTGAAGGACCGAGCCGAGAACGCGATGATCGTGGACCTGCTCCGCAACGACCTCGGCCGGGTCGGGCGCGACGTGCGATGGGCCGACGTGTTCGAGGCCGAGCGGTTCGAGACCGTGTGGCAGCTCACCTCGACGGTCGAGGCGACCCTCCGGCCCGGTGTCGGGCTCGCCGACGTGTTCGGGGCGCTGTTCCCGTGCGGCTCGGTCACGGGCGCGCCCAAGGTCGCGACGATGGGGATCGTCGCGGCGCTCGAGGACTCTCCCCGCGGCGTCTACTGCGGAGCGGTGGGGTACGTCGCGCCCCCCGGCGCGCCGGGCCCGCGGGTCCGCTTCAACGTCGCGATCCGCACCGTGACCCACGACGCGGAGACCGGAACCGCCGAATACGGGGTCGGCGGCGGCATCACGTGGGACTCGCGCGCCGACGCCGAGTACGACGAGACCGTCGCGAAGGCACGGGTCCTCACGGCGCGCAGGCCGCCGTTCCGGCTCCTCGAGACGCTCCGCCACGAGCCCGGGCGCGGGTACGCGCGCCTGCCCGAGCACCTGGCGCGGCTGGCCGACTCGGCCGCCTACTTCGGCTTCGACCTCGACGACCATGCGGTGGGCGAGGCCCTCGAGCGCGAGGCCGGACGGTTCCCCACGAAGCCGAGCCGCGTCCGCCTGCTCGTGGACCGGCGGGGAGCCGTCGAGGCCGGGTCCGCACCCCTGGCCGCCCCGGCGGGCCCGGTGCGGCTCGCGGTGGACCGCGCGCACCCTGTCGACCCGGCCGAGCCGCTGCTGTTCCACAAGACGACGCTCCGCGACCCCTACGAGCAGGCCGCCGCGCGCTTCCCCGACGCGGACGACGTGGTCCTGGTGAACCCGCGAGGCGAGGTCACCGAGACGACGATCGCGAACCTCGCGGCACGGATCGACGGCGTGTGGTGGACGCCCCCGGTCGAGTCCGGGCTGCTGCCGGGGTGCGAGCGCGCCGCACTGGTGGCCGACGGCACGCTCCGCGAGCGCACGGTGACGGTCCGGGAGCTGCGAGAGGCCGAGGAGGTCGCGGTCCTCAACTCGGTCCGCGGCGTGCGGAGGGCGGTGCTGCTCGACTAGCGGTCCTCACGCTCGGCAGGGTCGGCCGTGTGCTCGGCGGGGAACACGAAGGGCTTCATCTGACGGTCGTCGAGGGGGCACGCGCAGATCGGGCAGCGCGGCGGCTCTTCGTACACGAGGACGGCTCGCTCGCAGTACGGGCAGTTGCCCATCCGCATGGAAGGGGGCTCGGGGTTCAGGTTCGGCATCTGAAGTTCCGCCCGGGGGGAGCGGTCCCTGATGCCATCGGCACGTCCCGCGAACGCCTTGACGACCACAACGATCTCGCAGACCTCCGCCGAGCCCCCGGCCGAAGGTCCTCCCCCGCAACGAAGAGACCCTCCCGAAGGAGGGCCTCTTGCATCGTCGGGCTCATCGCTGACTCAGGCCGCCGCCTTCTTGCTCTTGCGCTTGCCCCTGGAGATGTAGGTGTGGACCGGCTCGTGCTGCCAGCAGAACTGCCACTTGTTGTACATCGACAGCTTCGTCTCGCAACCCGGCTCGGCGCAGGTGCGGCCCGATGCGTAGGTACGGTTCGGCCGCGGCAGCGTCCGGACGCTCGCCCCCCTGAGCTTCTCGTCTGCCAATGCGGTTCACTTCCTTTCGCGAGGCCCGTGGTCGGCGGATCGAGCCTCTTGTGTGTTGTTCGAACGTCTCCCGAGGGTGGTTCATTCCGAGCGCACCACCTGCAGAGGTTCGCCACAGAACCGCCCCATCCGCGTCGAACCTAGCGGCCGGGGGTGACGCGGACGTGTCGGCGCGGCGGCCCGTAGGGGTCCTCGGACGACGCTCAGGCGCCGAACCGCGGTTCGCGCTTGTCGAGGAACGCGCGCATGCCCTCTCGCTGATCGGGCGTGCCGAACAGACCCACGAACAGGTCCCGCTCGGCGCGCACGCCGTCTGCGCCCGGCGTCTGGACCGCCGCCCGGATCGCGCGCTTGGCCGCCGCCAACGCGGTGCGCGGGCCCCTGGCGAACGCACGGGCGTCCGCGACGGCCGTCTCCCACAGTTCCTCGGCCGGGAGCACCCGCTCCACCAGGCCGAGCGCGAGCGCCTCCTCGGCGCCGACCTGCCGTCCGGTGTAGACGAGCTCCCGGGCCCGCCCGGGGCCGACCAGCCGGGTGAGACGTTGGGTCCCACCGGCGCCGGGGATCACCCCGAGCGCGATCTCGGGCTGGCCGACCTTCGCGTCGGACGCGAGGTAGCGCAGGTCGCACGCGAGCGCAAGCTCGAGGCCGCCCCCCAGGGCGTAGCGGTGGATCGCGGCGATCGACACCTTCGAGATCCGCTCGAGCAGGTCGCAGGCCTCCCCGAGCGCGTCCACCGAGGGGCGGACCTCCTCGGGGCCCCAGTCGACCATCGCCTTGATGTCCGCGCCGGCGGCGAAGATCGTCGGGCCGCCCCACAGCACGAGCGCGCCCACGTCGCCGCGCTCGTCGGCCTCGTGGATCGCGGCGCACAGCTCCTCGGCGAGCGCCCGGTCGATCGCGTTGGCGGGTGGCCGGTCGATCCGGAGCACCGCGACGCCGTCGTCGACCTCCAACCGCACCTGCTCCCCCATCGCGACCGAGCCTACTCGGCAACCGGTCCCCGCGCGGCGGCGGCCGCGACCGTGATCCGAAGGCCCTCGAGCAGCCGGGTCGTGCCCACGCCGAAGGCCTCGGCCGCGTCGGGGGCGTCGGCGCGACTGGGCATCGCGAACCACGACGCGGTCACGGCGTCGAGCCGGATCCCCAGCAGGGCCGTCAGGACCTGGGCGGCCGCCTGGCCGTCGGCGTGGTCCGGCACCGCGTCCTCGTCGCGCAGGAGCCCGACGAGCCCGTCGGCGCTGACCACGTCAGGACCCTCGAGCGCCCACGTTCCCGCCACCTCGGCCGCTCGGTCGTCCACCGCCGCGACCACGGCTCCGAGGTCCTCGGCGAACAGGGGCGCCAGCTCCTGAGTTCCGGGGCCGCACACGAAGGGCGGGTCGCGGAGCGCTCCCTCGACCGCCGCGGTGAACCACAGCCCCCCCAGCCCGTAGACGTGCGTCGCGCGCACGATGGCGTGCTCGAGCCCGCTCTCGCGGACCGCCTCCTCGGCCAGGCCCTTGGCTCGCAGGAACGGATGGGCGGCCTCCGGGTCGGCGCCCGGGACGGACAGGAGGACGAACCGCCGGGTCCCCGCCTCCTTGGCGGCTTCCAGCGCGCTGAGCACGGAACCGTGGTTCGCGTGGAACAGCTCGTCGGGGTCGGGCTGGCAGACCCCGCCGATCAGGTGGACCAGCGTGTGGCAGCGTGGCAGGAGCTCGTCGAGCGCCTCGGACGTGCCGGCCGAACGGACCGCGACCTTCGCTCCGAGCGCGCGCAGCGGCTCGGCCGACTCGGGCCGGCGCACCTGCGCCCGCACCTCGTCGTGAGCCAGCAGGGCCTTGACCACCGCCCGCCCGACGACACCGCTCGCGCCCGTCACCAGGACCGTCACGGGGCTCAGGGTAGCGCCGGCCGCCCGGCCCTTCGGCGACGCAGCCGCGGGTAGTTGCACCTGCAAGTCGCTGCTATCATGCAGGCCGGATGAGCGCCGCCGCCGTCGACTTCAACGAGGTGATGGACCTGCTCCGCGCGCGGGGCCTGCGGATGACACCCCAGCGCCGCGCGATCGTGTCGGAGATCATGCGCACCCAGGGACACATCTCCCCCGCCGCGGTCGCGCGCCGGGTGCAGGACGAGATGCCCGGCGTGAACGCCTCCACCGTCTACCGAACCCTCACGCTGCTCGAGGAGATCGGAGTGCTGCAGCACTCCCACCTCGAGTCGGGGGCCGAGTACCACAAGGCCGACGAGGCCCAGCACGTCCACCTCACGTGCGGCCGTTGCGGCCGCGACGACGCCCTGTCGCTGCGGGAGGCCGAGGACCTCGCCTCGTTGATCAGGACCCACGGCGGGTTCGAGGCCGACCTCACGCACTTCGCGATCACCGGGCGCTGCGTCGACTGCTCGCGCGGCTGAGCGACACGCTCGCCTCGCCGGCGATCAGGACTCGCCGTGGTGGTGCTCGGGGCCGTGCGCGTGCACGTGCTCCTCGGTCGCGCCGCCGAGCCGGTGCACGTGCGAGTGGTCGTGGATCAGGTTGACCGACAGGAGCGTGTCGCGGTCCGACAGCAGCTCGCCGGGAGGCGCTTCGGCGACGATCCGATGATCCTCGGAGAACATCACGCACCGATCGGCGACCACGTCGAGGATGTCGAGGTCGTGGGTCGCCAGCACGATCGTCTTGCCCGCATGGTTCAGCTCCGCGATCAGCTCGACCAGCCATCCCTGGGTGCGCGGGTCCAGCTCCGCCGTCGGCTCGTCGAACAGCAGCACCTCGGGGTTCATCACCAGGACCGATGCGATCGCCACGCGCTTCTTCTCGCCGCCGGAGAGTTGGAACGGGGCGCGCTCGGCCAGATCTGCGATGTCGAGCATCGCCAGCACGTCCGCGATCCGCGCCTCGATCTTGTCGCGCTCCCACCCCATCTGCAGCGGGCCGAACGCGACCTCCTCTCGCACGGTCGGCGAGAACACCTGCGCGTCGGAGTTCTGGAAGATGAACCCCACGCGCGAGCGGAACCCCATCGAGAACTGCTCGTCCTCCAGGTTGTCTTCGGTCACGTCCTGGTCGAACGCGCGATACGTGCCTGAGTCCGGGAACAGGAGCCCGTCGAGGATCTTGAGCAGCGTCGACTTGCCCGACCCGTTCGCGCCCAGGAGCGCGACCTTCTCCCCGCGGCGCACCTCGAGCGAGACGCCGTCGAGGGCCGGGAACCGCTCGAGGTAGGCGAACCTCAGGTCTCGGCACACCAAGATCGGCTCGCCCTCGCGCCCGTGCGGGTGGACGTGGGACCGCTCGGTCTGCAGCGGGGTCACCTCAACGGCCAAGGATCCGGTCACCCCCCACCGTGAGCACCGCCGCCGCGACCACCGCGATCAGGAACACCACGTCGCGCGCGCCGACCGCGGGCGACTGCAGCGACTTCGCGTCGCCCGTGTAGCCGCGCGAGACCATCGCCATGTGGACCTCCTCGGACAGGGCGTGGGCCTTGCCGAACAGGGCGCCGGCCGTCGCGGTGACGAACCGCTGACCGCCCTTGACGTCCGCCCGCTCGTTGCCGACCGCGCGCGCCTTGCGCGCCGTGTACATGTCGGTGACCGAGTTCAGCAGCAGGAAGATGTAGCGGTAGGCCATCCCGATGATCAGGATGAAGATCTTCGGCACGGCCAGGCCGCGGAGCCCGGCCAGGAGCTTCGTCCAGGGCGTCGTGAGCGTGACGAGCACGACGAGCGACACCGACGTGGCCACCCGCATCACGATCAGCCCGGCGGCCGTGAGCCCCTGCGCGGTCACACCCACCGTCTGCCCGTGCCAGGTCCACAGCGGCAGGACGATCGTGCCGGGCGTGATGATGCTGAGCGTGGCCGGCAGCACGATCACGCCGGTGAAGATCGGGATGAACAGCCACACGCGTTTGACGAAGAACCCCACGGGCAGCCGCGACAGCGCGGCCAGCGCCAGCGTCGCCGCGTAGATCCCCACGAGGACCGGGATGTGGTGCACGAGCGCCGTGGCGAGCAGGAGCACCAGCAGCCCGACGAGCTTCACGCGGGCGTCGAGCCGCTGCAGCAGCCCCTGCTGGGCCGCGACGTCCTCGCTGAACATCGCCTGGCGCATCACGTTGGTGGCGCCGCCGATCGTCTTCTCGACGAAGCTCCCCTTCTTGCGCTTCCCGATGCATCCGCACGCGCACAGGCCGAACTCGCCCTGGACGAGCCACTGAGGCGTGCGAGCAGGGGCCGTCGCGCTCACGCCGCCACGCCCGATCCGTGCGAGTCGGACTCGGGCTCGTCCTTGCGCGCCAGGCGCCGGTACGCGAACACGAACCCGACCAGGACCAACGTGATGATCGCGCAGCCGATCACGGCCGACAGCAGGTAGCCGAGGGCCGCGTTGTCGCCGGAGGAGAAGCCGTAGCCGCCCAGCAGCGTGTGGCTCCAGAAATCGGAGAACCGCTGCAGGCCCTGGGGCACCGCGTTCAGGTGGTACTGCTCCAGGTTCAGCATGGAGGGGTGGTCCTCGCCGAAGGCCGTCCCGGGGGCGAGCAGCCCGAGCGGCGTCAGCGCCACGAGCGCCCCGAAGAACACCAGCGCGTGCTTCCACGACAGCGGACGCTGACGCGCCAACTCGGCGTCGGTGACCGGCACGTCGGGATGGTTGATCCGCAGGATCGGCACGTTCGCCCGCTGCAGGTAGGAGATCACGCCCAGGCCGACCGCGAACTCGGCGGCCCCGGCCACGGTCAGGTGCGCCAGCATCATCGCCGGGATCGTCTGCGACAGGTGGAACGGGGCGTACAGCGGCGTGCCGTTGGCCGTGTGGAACAGCGTCGGCTGCAGGCCGAACTCGATCGCGGTGAGCAGCGCCGCGACGTTGATCCCGACGTAGCCGGCGATCCCCGCCGCCACCGCCCGCCGCGAGGACGTGAGCGAGGTGTGGCGCGCGAGCAGCCGGTAGACGCCGTAGCCGACCATCGGCATCGCGAAGGCCATGTTGAAGCAGTTGACGCCGATCGCGAGGACCCCGCCGTCGCCGAAGAACAGCGCCTGGATGATCAGCGCGATGCTGACCGCGATCACCGCCGCCCACGGCCCGAGCACGATCGCGATCATCACGGCGCCGACGGCGTGGGCGGTGGTGCCGTCGGGCACCGGGATGTTGAACATCATCACGAGGAAGCTGAACGCCGCGCCGACCGCGATCAGCGGCACGTAGCGGCTCTTGACGATCTTCCTGACCTGCCTGCTCGCCCGGTACCAGACGGGCACCATCACGGCGCCGAAGGTCGCGCACGTCGCGGGGCTCAGGTATCCGTCGGGGATGTGCATCCAGGCCTCCCACCGATGACACGCCTTGCACTTGCAACATCTTGCGTGTCCCGAGGAACACCGTACCGAGGTCTCTGAGATGCGTCAACGGGCCGCGGCCTCAGCCGCTGCCCGGAGAACCGACGCGCTGCGCGAGCAGGTCAGCCGCGCGGTAAGGGTCGATGCGGCGCGCCGCGAGGTCCTGCAGGAGGGACGCGTCGGCCTCCAGCCGCGCCGCGGCGGCGACCCTGAAGCGCTCCGCCGCCAGGCTCTCCACCTCGGCGCGCACGCGCGCGCCGCGCTTGGTAGCGAGCGTGCCCGAGGTGCCGAGCCACGCCCGATGCGTCTCGATCGCCTCCCACAGATCCTCGACGCCGCCGCGTTCGCTCGCGGTGGTGCTCAGCACGGGCGGGTCCCAATCGCGGGCCGCCCCCAGGTGCAGCATCTGGCGCAGCTCGCGGACCACCTCGCCGGCGCCGTCGCGGTCCGCCTTGTTCACGACGAACACGTCGGCCACCTCGAGGATCCCCGCCTTGGCCATCTGGACGGCGTCGCCGAGGCCGGGCGCGAGCACGACGACCGCCGTGTCGGTGGCCGCCGCGACGTCGACCTCCGCCTGACCGACGCCGACGGTCTCCACCAGCACGAGGTCGAACCCGGCCGCCTCGAGGATCCGCACGGCCTCGGGCGCTGCGAGCGCCATCCCGCCCAGGTGCCCGCGGGTGGCCATCGAGCGGACGAACACGTCGGGGTCGGTCGCGTGCTCCTGCATCCGGACCCGGTCGCCGAGCAGCGCCCCGCCCGTGTACGGCGAGGTCGGGTCGACCGCGAGCACGCCGATCCGGGCGCCGCGCGCGCGGGCGGCCGCAACGAGCGCCGCGGCCAGCGTCGACTTCCCCACCCCCGGGGCGCCGGTCAGCCCGATCGTCGCCGCGCCACCCGTGCGCCCGTAGATCCCGGCGGACAGGGCCGGCAGCTCCTCCCCCCCGTCCTCGACGAGCGAGATCGCCCGGGCGACGGCGCGCCGGTCCCCCGCCAGCACGCCCTCGATCAGCCCCTGCACGTCCACAGCGCGAGCCTACCGGGTGGAGGTCTCCGACCCGGCGGGCGCCGCGCCGGGCATGGCGGAGAGCGCGTCGCGCAGCGAGCGGCAGTAGTCGCGCTGCGCGGCCAGCGACGGATCGCCGGGGCGAACGCGCGACGCGAGCATCGCGAGGTTGACCTGCTCGCGCTGGAGACGGGCGAGCAGGTCGGCCGCCTTGCGGCCCGCTCGCGCGCGCATGTCGCCCACCGCCTGGCGACGACGACGCGGGTCGCGCAGGGTCGCCAGCTCCTCGGCGGACAGGGCCTCCCCGCCGACCTCCGTGGACACGGCCGCGTCCAGCCACCGGCGCTCCCGACGGTGGGCCAGGCTCACCGTCAGGAGCACCAGGAGCACCAACGGCAGCACCTTGACGGCCACCGCGAACGGGAA
>JBLMXP010000240.1:0-2786 GCA_050257835.1 Planctomycetaceae bacterium
GCTGTTCCGAGCCGCGTCGACCTGTTCGGTGTCGCGGCGATCGCGATCACGCTGTCGATCGTCGCGCACTCCACGACCGACGTGCCCACGGCGCGACGGCTCGGAGCCGCCGAGCGTGCGCGCGACGGCGGTTCCCGCCTTCGTGAGCGTGGGTACCCAACAAGGCGTAGCCTTCCGAGGAGGTCGCCGTGAACATCGGGATGTTGCTCTCGCGCTTGATCCTTGGCTCGTTGTTCGTCGGTCACGGGACCCAGAAGCTGTTCGGCTGGTGGCATGGCGGAGGCGTTGGCGGTACCGGGGACGCCTTCGAGCGAGCAGGTTTCGGGCCCGGACGTCGGTTCGCGGTGCTCGCCGGGATGACCGAGACGGCCGGCGGGCTCATGGTCGCGGCCGGGTTCCTCACACCCCTGGGCGCCGCCGCCGTGATCGGCGTGATGACCGCCGCGATCGGGGCGGTTCACCTGCGCAACGGTCTTTGGAACACGAACGGAGGGATCGAGTTCCCGCTGCTCGCCGCCACCGTCGCCGCCACCGTCGCGTTCACGGGCCCCGGAGGCATCTCGCTCGACAGCGCGCTGGGTTGGCACCTTGCCGGACCGTCTTGGGGCGTCCTCGCGATCGCGCTCGGGCTCGTCTCGGGGATGGCGATGCTGGGGTGGCGGCGGATCCAGCTCCGGCGGCGGGACGCGCACGCCCGGGACGCTGCCCCCCGACCCCGGCCCGAGGCCGCATGAACCGTGTTCCCGGGCGAGTCCCGGCCGCTCAGCGTCGCAAGGTCGCGATCACCGGTCGCAGCACGCGGAACAGGGCGAGCGCGAGCAGCGCGAGGCCGATCGCCGCTTCCACCTGCTCCTGCGAGAACCGGGTCCGCTCCGAGACGGGCTTCGCCACGGCGCGGCCCAGGGTCCCGCGCCATCCGCTGAGCGCCGCGGTGCCCGCATGCGTGATCGTCGTCGTCGCTTCCATGACATCGGTCATGCCCGAGGGCTCGATGCCGCAAACATACGTTCAGGGAGGGAGCCGAGCGGGTACGCCTGCGACGACGTCGCCGTCACCGGCGGCCCTGAGGCGAGGAGGACGAGGGTGGCGATGCTCGTACGACGCGTGATGCTCAGCTGGCCGACCGGTCGGGTGCCCGATCCGTACCCGAGTCCGGACCCGCCGCCGGAACCGGAACCTCGACCGGATCCCGACCCGTCGCCGCTCCCGGTCGCCTGAACCGTTCGGCGAGGGTGGACGGGAGCCGGTGGAGCCGCTCCTGGAGGCTCCAGCCGTGCGCGCGATCGCCGAAGCGGCCGTGGGCGCCCCGATCGCCGGGCACCGGATCCCAGAGGTCGTCCGGACGGTCCGGGTTCTCGGGCTCGTCGGTCTGCTGGGAGGCGAACCCGGTCCGGGCCAGGTACCGGTCCAGGAGGCCCGGCACCACGGAGTTGGCCACGATCGTGAGCGAGGTGGTCGCGCCCACCCATCGCTCGCGCCGCTCGGGGTGCGCCGCGGCGTGCACGATCGCTCGCGCGGCGACCTCCGGCTCGTAGATCGGCGGCACCGGCTGCGCCTTGCGCGGGAGCCGTGAGCGCACCACGTCGAACTGTGGGGTGTTCAGCGCGGGGAGCTGCACCATCGTGACGTGGACCCCGCTGCCCTCGTGGAGCAGCTCGGCCCGCAGGGCCTCGGTGAACCCCTGGATCGCGTGCTTCGCGCCGCAGTACGCGGACTGCAGCGGGATGCCCCGGTACGCGAGGGCCGAGCCCACCTGCACGATCGTGCCGTGGCCGCGCGGACGCATCCGGCCGAGCGCCGCCATCGTCCCGTACACGACGCCGTGGTACGTGACGTCGGTGACGCGCCGGAACTCCTCCGGCCGGATCTCCCAGACCGGCGCGAACACCGAGGTCATCGCGTCGTTGACCCACACGTCGATCGGCCCGAACGTCGCTTCGGTGCGCGCCGCCGCCCGTTCGAGCTGGTCGGGGTCGGAGACGTCGGTCGCGATCGCGAGCGCGGTCCCTCCCGCGTCCTGCACGTCGCGCACCGCCCCCTCGAGCCCGTCGCCGCCTCTGGCGAGCAACGCCACGCGGGCCCCGCGCGCGGCGAACGCGATCGCCGTGGCCCGGCCCACACCCGATGTGGCACCCGTGACGACCACGACCGGTCGCGAGCCGTTGCGTTCCTTCATCATCGATCACGCCTCTCGGTAGCGTTCGGCGTCGCTACGTTTGAGCGAAAGGCCGTGGCCGGGCACGGCTGGGTCGGGTCGAAGCTCTCCGCCGATCGGCTCGGGGACGCCGTCGAACAACAGGCGGTCGGTGCGCTCGTGGTCCACGAAGTACTCGAGGTGGCGCAGGTTCGGTGCGGCCGCCGCGACGTGCAGGTGGAGCGACTGCGCGGTGTGCCCCGAGACGTCGAGCCCGTGCGAGGCGGCCAGGGCCGTCGCCCGCATCCACCCCGTGATCCCCGCGCACCGCGTCACGTCGGCCTGCAGCACGTCGACGGACGGCAAGAGCCGAGCGAACCCGTAGGCGTCATACGCGTACTCGCCCGCGGCGACATCCATCTGCACCGCGCTCCGCACCTCACGCAGCCCGTCGACGTCGTCGGAGGTGACCGGCTCCTCGAACCAGGTCACGCCCTCCTCGGCCAGGGAGCGACCGACGCGGATCGCGCGCTTGCGCGGGTACGCGCCGTTCGCGTCGACGAACAGCTCCACCTCGGGTCCGATCGCCCGGCGGGCGAGGGCCACGCGCTCGAGATCACCCGTTGGGTCGCATCCCCGGCCGACCCCGATC
>JBLMXP010000241.1:0-2664 GCA_050257835.1 Planctomycetaceae bacterium
CGACCCGTACATGCGCCCGCTCTACGACGCGCTGTACGAGATGACCGGTCCCGACACGCTGCCGCGCCTGATGGAGCGCGGCGTGGTCGAGGTGGCGCCCCTCGCGTTCATGCGTGGGCGAGCCCAACCGCTCGACGCTCCGGTCCTCACCCCCGACGGGTTCCGGCCGATCGGCAGCCTCGTGGTCGGCGACCTGGTCGTGGGCTCCGAAGGCAGGCCCACGACGGTGCTCGGCGTCTACCCGCAGGGTCGCAAGGAGGTCTACCGGGTCCGGACGCAGGACGGTGCCTCGACCAGCTGCTGCGCAGAGCACCTGTGGGCGGTCACGACCCCGGCGGACCGCCGTCGCGGCCGCCCCGCCCGCGTGCTCGAGACCCGCGAGATGATCGGCCGCGTGAGGAGCGCGCACCAGCATCGCTTCGAGCTCCCTCTGCTGTCAGCTCCTGCGGCGTTCTCGGCGCGCGACGTGCCGATCGATCCGTACGCCCTCGGTCTCCTGCTCGGCGACGGTTGCCTCACGACCTCGACGACCCCATCCTTCTGCACCGCGGACCCGGAGCTGGCGCTCTCGCTCGAGTTGGCCCTCGACGGGATCGAGCTCGCGCATCGAGGCGGCTATGACTACACGCTCCGCAACCGCGCGGGGAGCCGCGGCGGGGTGATCGTCGCGAACCCCGTCACGACCGTCCTGCGGGAGCTCGGGCTGGCCGGCGCCCGCTCGAACACGAAGTTCGTCCCCGAGGCCTACCTCCTCAACGCGGCCGAGGTGCGGCTCGCGGTCCTGCAGGGCTTGCTCGACACCGACGGTGGGCCCGTCACGCAGGCTCGCCGCACCTGCCGCGTGCAGTACACGACGACCTCGCCGCGGCTGCGCGATGACGTGGTGTTCCTCGCGCGCTCGCTCGGCGGGGTCGCCTACGTCCGAACGCGCGCCGCCGCGGGCCGGCCCCCCGGCCGGGCGAGGGGCCGTCCCGTCGGCTACCGCTCCGACGCGTATGTCGTGGACGTCCGCCTGCCCGAGGGCGTCCCGCCGTTCCGACTCATGCGCAAGGCCGGCACCTACGCGGCGTTCGGCGGCGGCGGGCGACCCATGCGCTTCATCGACGCGATCGAGCCGGTAGGCGAGGAGGAGACCGTCTGCATCCAGGTCGCGGCCGCCGATTCCCTGTACGTGACCGAGGACTTCCTGCTCACGCACAACACGCTGAATGACGCGTTCATCATCCTGGACGAGGCGCAGAACACGACCCCCGAGCAGATGAAGATGTTCTTGACGCGCCTCGGGTTCGGCTCCAAGGCCGTCGTGAACGGCGACTCCACCCAGGTCGACCTGCCCACGGGGCAGCGCAGCGGGCTGCACGTGGTCGAGGAGATCCTCTCCGAGATCGACGGGATCGCGTTCGTGCATCTGGGCGGCAAGGACGTCGTGCGTCACGAGATCGTGCAGCACATCGTCGAGGCCTACGGACGGTTCGGGCAGCAGCAGCTGGGGGTCGAGGGATGAGCCGCGGCTCGCCTCCAAGTCCCGGCGGCCTGCCGGCCGTGCTCGTCTCGAACCGCCAACCCTTGCCGGTGGACGAGGACGCGCTCGTCGCGCTCGCCCAGGCGACGCTCCGAGCCGAAGGGGTCGAGCGGAGCGAGCTGTCGGTGAGCTTCGTGGAGGAGCCCGAGATCGAGGCCCTGCACGTGCGGTACATGGACGAGACCGGCCCGACCGACGTCCTCAGCTTCCCCCTCGACGAGCAGGACGAGGACGGCGTCCGGGTCGTGGGCGACGTGGTGATCGCGCCGTCGGTTGCGGCGCGCAACAACCCGGCCCACCCGGCGGCCGAGCTCCGCCTGCTCCTCGTCCACGGGATCTTGCACCTGCTCGGCTACGACCACGAGGAGGCCGACGAGAGGGCCGAGATGTGGGCGCGCCAGGAGCGCTACAGCGGGGTGAGCGCCCCGTGATCTGGGCCTGGATCCTGGCGGGGTTGCTCGTGCTGTTCGGCGCCGTGCTCGCGATGGCCGAGTCCTCGCTCACGCGGATGACGCGCGTGCGTGCGTTCGCGCTGCAGGAGGAGGGCAGGCGCAACGCGCACCTGCTCGTCCGGCTCGAGACCGACCCCCCGCGCTTCCTGAACTCGGTCTACCTCTCGGTGATGGTGGTCCAGAATGGCTCGGCGATCCTGGTCGCGCTGCTCGCCGAGCGAACCTGGGGCAGCACCTGGGTGACGCTCGCCTCGCTCGTGTTCACGCTCCTGTACTTCGTGTTCGTCGAGGCGATGGCGAAGACCTACGGGATCCAGCACTCCGATCGCGCGGCCCTGCTGCTCGCCCCGGTCGTGTTCTTCCTCGGGCGTCTGCTGCAGTACCCGACCCAGCTGCTGATCGGCCTGGCCAACGTCCTGCTCCCGGGCAAGGGCCTGCGCGAAGGGCCGTTCGTGTCGGAGGGCGACATCCGCTCGATGGCCGAGGTCGGCTCGGAGGAGGGGTCGATCGAGCAGGAGGAGAAGGAGCTGATCCACTCGATCTTCGAGTTCGGCGACACGATCGTGCGCGAGGTGATGGTGCCCCGCCCCGACATCGTCGCGATCGAGGACGTGGCCACGCTGCACGACGTCCAGGCGCTGATGCTCGAGCACGGGTACTCACGGATCCCGGTGTTCCACGAGGACCTCG
>JBLMXP010000242.1:0-3138 GCA_050257835.1 Planctomycetaceae bacterium
GAGACCGCCGGCACCTACCGCTTCGACCGCTCGAAGCCCCGCGAGCAGATCTTCGCGATCGACACGCCGCCGCCCACGGCGTCGGGCTCGCTGCACATCGGGCACGTGATGTCGTACACCCACACCGACCTGATGGCGCGGTACAAGCGGATGCGCGGGTTCGAGGTGTTCTACCCGATCGGCTGGGACGACAACGGCCTGCCGACCGAGCGCCGCGTCCAGAACTACTTCGCGGTCCGCTGCGACCCGTCGCTCCCGTACGACCCGCGCTTCGACGTCACGAAGCTCGAGCGTCCCACCGACGAGCCCGTCCCGGTGAGCCGTCCGAACTTCATCGAGCTGTGCGAACGGCTCACCGTGGAAGACGAGAAGGCGTTCGAGGACCTGTTCCGGCTGCTCGGGCTCTCCGTCGACTGGACGCAGACCTACACGACGATCGGCGAGGTGTCGCGCCGCGTGTCCCAGCGCGGGTTCCTGCGCCTGGCGAAGGCGGGGATCGCCTACACGGCCGAGGCGCCGACGATGTGGGACGTCGACTTCCAGACCTCCGTCGCGCAGGCCGAGATCGAGGACCGCGAGCAGGACGGCCACTACCACCGGATCGCGTTCGACCGCGAGGACGGCGGCGCGATCGAGATCGAGACGTCGCGGCCGGAACTGATCCCTGCGTGCGTGGCGCTGGTGGCGCACCCGTCCGACGCGAGGTACGCGCCGCTCGTCGGGTCCACGGCGCTCACCCCGCTGTTCCGCGCCCCGGTGCCGGTGGTGGCGCACGAGCTCGCCGACCCCGAGAAGGGGACGGGCATCGCGATGATCTGCACGTTCGGCGACGTCACCGACGTCACGTGGTGGCGAGAGCTCGGGCTGCCGGCACGCGTGGTCGTGAGACGCGACGGCACGCTCGCGCCGGGGCGCTTCGGCGAGCCGGGCTGGGAGTCCCGCGACGCGTCGGGGGCCAACGCCGCGATGGCCGAGCTCGCCGGGAAGGCCGCGAAGCAGGCGCGCAGGCGGATCGTCGAGCTGCTGCGCGACGCCGGCGCGCTCCTGGGCGAGCCCGAGCAGATCCGCCACGTCGTGAAGTTCTACGAGAAGGGCGACCGCCCGCTCGAGGTGATCTCGAGCCGTCAGTGGTTCGTGAGGACCCTCGCCTTCAAGGAGGATCTGCTGGCGCGTGGTCGGGAGATCGCGTGGCACCCGGCCTTCATGGGCGGGCGCTACGCCTCCTGGGTCGAGGGGCTGAACGCCGACTGGGCGGCGAGCCGCCAGCGCTACTTCGGGGTCCCGTTCCCCGTGTGGTACCGCCTCGACGAGGAGGGCGAGCCCGTCTACGACGCCCCGATCTACGCGGAGGAGTCCACCCTGCCGGTCGACCCCCAAGACGCCGTGCCGCCGGGCTTCTCGGCCGACCAGCGCGGCATGCCGAGTGGGTTCGTCGGCGACCCCGACGTGATGGACACGTGGGCGACCTCGTCGCTGACCCCGCAGATCGCCGCGCGGTGGGAGGACGACCCCGACCTGTTCGGGCGGCTGTTCCCGATGGACCTGCGCCCGCAGGCGCACGACATCATCCGGACGTGGCTCTTCTACACCGTGTTGCGGGCTCACCTGGAGCATGCGTCCGTCCCGTGGACGAACGCGGCGATCAGCGGCTTCGTGACCGACCCGGACCGCAAGAAGATGTCCAAGTCCAAGGGCAACGTCGTGACGCCCACGGAGGTCTTCGAGCGTCACTCCTCCGACGCGGTCCGCTACTGGGCGGGGAGCGCGCGTCTCGGGATCGACGCGGCGTTCGACGAGCAGCAGATGAAGGTCGGCAGACGCCTGGCGATCAAGCTCCTGAACGCGTCGAAGTTCGTCCTGGGCATCGAGGCAGCGCCGGGGGAGATCACCGAGCCGCTCGACCTGGCGATGCTCGCCGCGCTCCGCGACGTCGTCCGCGACGCGACCGCCGCGTTCGACGGCTACGAGCACGCGCGCGCCCTCGACCTCATCGAGCGGTTCTTCTGGGGCTTCACCGACGACTACCTCGAGCTGGTGAAGCAGCGGGCGTACGGCGTCCACGGGGAGGCCGCGGCCGGCTCGGCCGTCGCGGCCCTGCGCCAGGCGCTCGACGTCCTGCAGCGTCTGTTCGCGCCCTTCCTCGCGTACACGACCGAGGAGGTGTGGTCGTGGTGGCGCGAGGGCTCGGTCCATCGCGCGGCCTGGCCCGCGCCCGAGGAGCTCGCGCTCGCCGACGGCGCCGACCCCGGCGTGTACGAGGTGGCCGCGGAGGTCCTCACGGCGATCCGCAAGGAGAAGGCGCTCGCGAAGGTGTCGCTGCGGGTCCCGGCCGAGCGGGTCACGGTGCGCGATACCGCGGAGCGGCTCGCACGGCTCGCGCTGGGCGAGGTCGACGTCCGCGAGGCGGGCAACGTCCAGTCGCTCGCGACCGAGGTCGCGGAGGCGGCGGCGGTCGAGGTCGTGCTGGCGCCGCCGGAGCCCGCGTGACGCGGTTCGACGACGCCGTCGCCCGCCTCGACGCCCGGCAGCCCGAGCACATGCCGGGCCCGTCGCTGGACCGGATCCGGCTGCTCGCCGACTACCTCGATGACCCTCAGCTCACGTACCCGACGATCCACGTCACGGGCACGAACGGCAAGACGACGGCGGCGCGGGTCGCGGCGTCGGTCGCGTGCGCGCAGGGGATCGGCGCCGGCGTGTTCACCTCGCCGCACCTGCTCTCGGTGACGGAGCGCTTCTCGGTGTGCGGCGAGGACATGACGCCGCAGGAGTTCGCGGACGAGTGGGCGCACCTCGAGCCCTTCCTCGGGCTGGTCGACCGGGCCGGACACGGCGAGGTCACCTACTTCGAGGCGGTGACCGGCCTCGCGTACCTCTGGTTCGCGGACCGTCCGGTCGGGCTCGGGGTGTTCGAGGTCGGGATGGGCGGCACGTGGGACGCCACGAACCTGGTGGCCGGCGACGTCGCGGTGATCACGCCCATCGGGATGGACCACGTCGCCGAGCTCGGTCCGACGCTCGCCGACATCGCGGGGGAGAAGGCGGGGATCCTCAAGCCCGGCAAGACCGGGGTGATCCGCGCGCAGGACGCGGAGGCCGCCCGCGTGCTCGCCCGGCGCGCCCCCCAGGGCGGGCCGC
>JBLMXP010000243.1:0-3091 GCA_050257835.1 Planctomycetaceae bacterium
CCCGCCGCGAGCCGCGCGGCGCCCAGGCACGCGATCATCGCGCCGTTGTCCGTGCACAGCGGGAGCGACGGGTACAGCACGCGCAGACCCGCCGCCTCGCCGTCGGCGCGCAACCGGTCGCGCAGGCGCGTGTTCGCGACGACGCCGCCGCCGAGCAGCACGGTGTCGACGCCGGTGGCGCGCGCGGCCGCGATCGTCTTGGTCACCTGCACGTCGACGATCGCCTCCTGGAAGCTCGCGGCGAGGTCGGGCAGGTGCAGGTCGCGCCCGGCGGCCCGCTCGGCCTTCACGTAGCGCAGCACCGCGGTCTTGAGCCCGCTCATCGAGAAGTCGAGGTCGCCGGAGTCCTCCATCGCCCGGGGGAACGCGATCGCGCGCGGGTCGCCCTGGGCGGCCATCGCGTCGATCGCGGGGCCGCCCGGGAACCCGAGCCCGAGCAACCGCGCGACCTTGTCGAAGGCCTCGCCGGCCGCGTCGTCGAGCGTCTGGCCGAGCACCACGTGGTGGTGCAGCGTCGGGACGTGCACCAGCATCGTGTGGCCCCCCGAGACGATCAGCGCGACGTAGGGCGGCGCCGGCGGCCCGTGCTCGAGGAAGTTCGCCCAGTAATGGCCCTCGAGGTGGTGCACGCCGATCAACGGCGCGCCGGTGGCGAGCGAGAGGGCTTTGGCCGCCGCCATCCCGACCAGCAGGGCCCCGACGAGGCCGGGGCCGACCGTCACGGCGATCCCGTCGAGGTCGCGCACCCCGACGTCGGCCTGGGCGAGCGCGTCCTCGAGCAGCGGGTTCAGGTTCTCGACGTGGGCGCGCGCCGCGACCTCGGGCACCACGCCGCCGAACCGTTCGTGCAGGTGGACCTGGGCCGCGATCAGGTTCGAGCGCACGGTGAAGCCGTCCTCGACCACGGCGATCGCGGTCTCGTCGCAGGAGGTCTCGATCCCGAGGGTGATCACGAGGGGCGCACGCCCTCCGGCAGGTCGGCCGCGAGCTCCCCCAGGCGGCGGCGGTACTGGTCCGTGCGGATGTCGTCGGTCCACATGATCAGCGCGTCCTCGCGGAGCTCCGCGTAGTAGTTGCGGCGCACGCCCACCGGATGGAAGCCGAACCGCGCGTAGAGCCGCTGGGCCCGCCAGTTCGTCACGCGCACCTCGAGCGAGACCGCGCGGGCGCCCATCGACGTCGCGGCGATCAGCTGCTCGAACAGGAGACGATGGGCGATACCGTGGCCCTGCAGCATCGGGTCGACCGCGATGTTCGTGATGTGGGCCTCGTCGCCGTAGCAGATCAGGCCGCTGTAGCCGACCACGTCCTTGTCGATCCGCGCGACGAGGTAGTTGCGGTTGTTCGGCTCGCTCATCTCGGCGACGAACAGGTTCGGGCTCCACGGGCGGGCGTAGGCCTGCCGCTCGATCGCCATCACGCCGCGCAGGTGCCGCCGGCGCATGCGCGTGATCTCGAGCCTAGGCGCCCCGAGCTCGTGTATCCCACGCGATCTCAGCATCCGACTTCCTCAGGTAGAGCGGCACGACGTCGTACAGGCGGTCGTGCTCCTCGCGGAGCAGACGCGGCACCGCCAGCTCGACCAGCGCCGCCGCGTCCGGGTGCGCGACCGCGGGCGAGGCGAAGGCGATCCGGGCGCCCACCGTCTGGAGCACGTCCCGGTACAGGATGGCACCATCGCCGACCGCGAGCACCTCGCCCGGCCACGTCTCGAGCTGGGCCACCGGGTGGTCGGGCCGCTGCACCGCGAACGGCGTCCGGCGCATCACGCCGCCCGGCACGGGCTGGTAGACGGCGCTGAAGACCTCGCCCCGGCGGCCGTCGATCACGGCGACGATCGTGCGGTGCGTGTAGCGCACCGCGTAGGCGAGCGCGTCGAGGCTCGTGAGGCCCAGGATCGGCGCGAGCGTCACCTGGGCGAGCGTCTTCGCGGTCTCGACCCCGACCCGCAGGCCCGTGAACAGCCCCGGGCCCACGCCGACCGCGAACCCGCCGACCTGGTCGAGCGTGACGCCGGTCCAGCCCAGGAGCTGCGCGAGCGCCGGGGTGACCGACTCCTGGCGGGCCTTGCCCACGACCTGGATCCGTCCGAGGATCTCCTGCTCGGTCCCGATCGCCACCGAGGTCTGCGGCGTCGACGTGTCGATGCCCACGACGATCACGGCGCCCTCCACCGAGCGAGCGCGTCGGCGAGCGAGCGCGCCCGCTCCTCCCACGCCGGTCCCTGCGTCGACACGGCGATCGCGCGCGCCTGCGAGGTCCCCGTCGGGTCCTCGGGCGTGAGCTCGAACCGCACGCGGTCGGGGGCGAGCAGCTCCTCGATCGCGTCCCCCCACTCGACCACGAGGACCGCCTCCCCGTCCTCGAGCTCGTCGAGCGCGAGGTCGACCACGTCCTGCTGGCGCTCGAGCCGGTAGACGTCGACGTGGGCGACCGGCAGCCGGCCGCTCACGTACTCCCGCACGAGGGTGAACGTGGGCGAGGCCACGTGCTCCTCGGCGCCCAGACCCGTCGCGAGCCCCTGCACGAACGTCGTCTTGCCCGCCCCCAGCTCGCCGGTGAGCATCACCACGTCGCGCGCGCGGAGCAGCGGGGCGAGCGCCGCGCCCACCTGCCGCGTGTCTTCGGCCGTCTCCGTTCGCAGCGCGAGCTCCATCAGAACAGCTCCAGCTGGTCGGGGTCGGGGTCGGCCGCGTGCGCAGACTCGGCCACCGGCGAGGGCTCGGGCGGATGCGCCAGCGCGTCGAGCGTCGTGCGCACGAGCGCGAAGTCCTCCCGGAGCTCCTCGAACTGGCGCGACCTCTCGCCCCCGCCGTGCAGGATCGCGGCCGGGTGGAACGTCGGGACCACGCTGCGTCCGTGCCAGTCGTAGACGCGGCCGCGCATGCTCGTGATCCCCCGCGGCGTCTGCAGCACGAACTTCGTCGCGAAGTTCCCGAGCGTCACGATCACGCGCGGCTGGATCAACGACACCTGCTCGACGAGCCACGGCGTGCACGCCTCGATCTCGGCGGGAAGGGGGTCGCGGTTGCCCGGGGGCCGGCACTTCAGGATGTTGCCGATGTAGACGTCGTCGCGACGCAGGCCGATC
>JBLMXP010000244.1:0-7626 GCA_050257835.1 Planctomycetaceae bacterium
GGGATCAGGTCCATGTTCACGGGCTTGACGTCGCCGTTGTAGATCAGTCGCAGGTCGGCGTCGCCGGAGGCCGAGACCAGGTCGTACTGGCCGCCGCCGCCCCCCTGCATCAGGGTCACCATCTCGTCGGACGATCCCGCGTACTTGGGACTCACCTGGCACCCGGTTTGCTGCTCGAACGGCTTGACCCACAGCGGGTCGAGGTAGCCCTCCCACGCGATGATGTTGAGCTTGCCCTCACCCGCGCCGATCGACGTGAGCGGCGCCGTGTTCTGCTCGGGCGGCGTGATCCCGCCCGCAGCGCTGCTCGACGTACCGCCGCTCGCGCTCGAGCTCGTACTGCTCGAGCTGCTGCACGCGCTCGCGATCATCGCCAGCACGGCGAGGATCCCGAGCAGCCCGCTCCATCGCTTCCATCCCTTCATACGGCCCCCTCCTCTGTTCGTCCTTCCGCTTCCGACGCTCCGGCCGCCGCCGCCACGGGAAGCGCGTGCCGTCGCGCCCACACCAGCCGGACCTCACTTCCTTGTACGTCCAACGCCTCCATCGAGGACGTGTGCAGGTTCTGCTCGACCACGACCAGGTGCTCGCCGAGGTCGCCGAGGGCGACCTCGTAGCGGGTGACGGCGCCCAGGTAGACGACGTTGGTCACCCTGCCGCCGACCGCGACGTCGTCGGTCCCGACCGGCAGCGACGGGTCGCGATCCATCCTGATCTTCTCGGGTCTGATCGTGGTCGCGGCGTCGACGCCCATCAGCGAACGCGACGCATGCTCGCCCAGGACGTTCGAGACCCCCACGAACCCGGCGACGAACCCCGTCGCGGGGCGCTCGTACACCTCGGCCGGCGTGCCGACCTGCTCCACACGCCCGTGGCTGAAGACGGCGAGGCGGTCGCTCATCGTGAGCGCCTCCTCCTGATCGTGGGTCACGTAGACGAACGTCAGCCCGACCTGGCGCTGGATCTCCTTCAGCTCGACCTGCATCGCCTGGCGGAGCTTGAGATCGAGGGCGCCGAGTGGCTCGTCGAGGAGCAACACCTTCGGGCGGTTGACGAGGGCGCGCGCCAACGCCACGCGCTGCCGCTGCCCGCCCGACAGCTGCCCCGGCTTACGGTCGGCGAACCCGCTCAGCCGGACCATCGCCAGCGCGTCGTCGACCTGTCGCTGCCGCTCGTCCTTCGCCACCTTGCGCACCATCAGGCCGTAGCCGACGTTCTCGGCCACGGTCATGTGCGGGAACAGGGCGTAGTCCTGGAAGACGGTGTTGACGTCGCGTTCGTACGGCGGCATCCGCGAGACGTCCTCGCCACCGAGCAAGATCTTGCCCTCGGTGGGCTGCTCGAAGCCCGCGATCATCCGCAGGCACGTCGTCTTGCCCGAGCCCGACGGGCCGAGCATCGAGAAGAACTCGCCCTCGAGCACGGCGAGATCGACCCCGTCGACCGCCACCACGTCGCCGAACCGCTTCACGACCTTCTCCAGGCGCACCGCGACGGGTGCGTCCGAGGCAAAGGCGGGTTGCGCGTCGACCAACAGAGCCTCCGGGAACGGGCAGGGAACGGGCGCATCGTGACAGGGGAACGGCACGCTCGCAACCGGAACCCGGCCCGCAGCGCCGGTCGAGGGTAGGCCGTTGCGGCTAGTTACGGCCGCGTCACGACCGTGCGGCCGCGGTCCCCTTGACCAGCCCCGCGGTGAGGAGCCCCGGCAGGCGCGGGCCCTCGTAGATCAGCACGGTGTAGACCTGGACGGTGGCGGCGCCGGCCGCGAGGCACGCGGCGACGTCGTCCACCCTGGCGACCCCGCCGCACGCGTTGACCGGCAGCTCCCCGCCGGTCGCGTCGAGGACCTCGCGCACCGCCTCGAGCGTCCCCGGCCACAGCGGTCGGCCGGAGAGACCGCCCCGACCCACCGCGAGGCTGGGGTCTTCCACCGGGCGGGTGTTCCCGCACGTGAGGCCGCGCGCGCCGGCCTCCTGCGCGATCGCGGCGAGCGCCAGCACGGCCTCGCGTTCGCCCGGCTCGGCGAACGGCGGCAGCTTCACGAACAGCGGCACGGACGCGCGCTCGACGATCGCCGCGACGAGCGCGCGCAGGTGCGCCTCGGTGTCGCGGTCGCGGCCCCAGGAGACGTTGGGGCACGAGGCGTTCAGCTCGAGCCCGTCGGCGCGCGGAGCGACCAGCTCGACCGTCGCCACCGCGTCCTCGATCGCCTCGTCGGCGACGCTCACGAACCGCGGGCAGGTCCGCCGCCCGCGCGCGAGCGTCCGCGCGGCGCGCTCGGCACCGGGGTTGGGCAGGCCCATCGCGTTCACGAGCGCGCCGCGCTCCGGGTGCCGGACGATCCGCGGCTTCGCGTTGCCCTGGCGGGGCGCCCGTGTGATCGTCCCGCCCACGACGTAGCCGAACCCCAGCTCGCCGAGCGGCCCGAGGTGCGCGAGGGTCTTGTCGAACCCGGCGGCCAGTCCGACCGGGTTGCGCAGGCGCACGCCCGCGAGGTCGGTCTCGAGCGCGGGATCGTCGACGGCGCCGCCGATCCTGGCCCACGGCAGCGGCAGCCCGAGCAGGCGCTGCGCCACGAGGTGGGATCGCTCCGGCTCCATCGCGAAGAAGATCCGGCGACCCACGGCCCAGGGGCGTCCCATCGGCAAGCCATCATGGCATCCTGTGCGCGTGAGCGACGACCTCGTGCAGCGCATGGTGGAGGCGTCGGAGCTGCACGGCGAGTTCGTCCTGTCCTCGGGGAAGCGCTCGTCGGTCTACTTCGACAAGTTCCGGTTCCTGACCCGTCCCGACCTGCTCCGCGACGTCGCGCACGCAGCCGCGGGTCTGCTCGCGCCCGGCACGCGGCTGCTCGGCGCCCCCGAGGGCGCCGCGATGCTGCTCGTGGCCGCCGTGTCGCTCGAGACCGGTCTGCCGGTCGCGGTGGTCCGCAAGCAGGCGAAGGAGTACGGCACGCGCGCCCAGGTGGAGGGCGAGGTGCCGGCCGGCGCCCCGACCACGCTGTTCGAGGACGTGAGCACCACCGGGCATCAGGTGCAGCGCGCCGCTGAGGTGCTCGCCGAGGCGGGCGCCGACGTCCGGCGGATCGTGCTGGCGATCGACCGCGGCGGCGCCGACCGGCTGCGCGCGGCCGGCTACGACGTCGAAGCCGTGGCGGTGCTACGCCCGACGGAGTAGGGGCTAGCCTCCCGCGGCGGCCCGCGCGTCCTCGCGCGCCTCGAGGCGGCGCTGGCGCTCGTCGTCGGCCTGCTTCCACGCCGCGGCCACGAAGAGCATCGCGAGCAGCAGCAGGAGGTTGGCCCCGACCCACATCACGGTGGCCGCGGCACGCTGGCTCGCGAGCGCCCCCGCGCCCCAGGTCCCCGCGACCCGCGCGTACGTCGGATACAGGGGTGCGCTCGCGGTCAGCAGGGCGAGCGAGAGGAACGACATCGCCGGCATCAGCAGGAACAGCGAGAGCATCCGGATCGGGTACGCGACCGGCCGCACCTCGGGATCGGCGCCGACGATCGGCCACCAGTAGATGCACGCGGTCACCACCCAGAGCAGATGCTCGACCGCGTGCCATCCGTTCGAGCGGAGCGCGAGGTCGAACAGCGGGGAGAAGTGGATCGCCCACGACGTGCCGACGAACACCAGCCACCCGACCACCGGGTTCGCGAGGACGAGCGCGGGCCGGCTCCGCAGGACCGCCGAGAGGCGCCGTGCGCGAGACACCTCCAAGGCGCGCAGAGCCAGGGCGATCGGGGCGCCGAGCGCGAGCAGCGGCACGGCGATGAACGTCAACAGCAGATGCTGGGTCATGTGGATCGCGAACGACACGTCCGCATACGCGTCGACCGGGGAGAGCAGGGCGAAGGCGAGCGTCGCGATGCCTGCATACCACGCCGCCTGCCGTCCGCGCGACACGGCGCCGCCGCGACGCCGCACCCGGATCGACCCCGCGGCGTAGAGCGACATCGCCACCAGCAGCCCCGCGACCGTGAACGGCTCGAAGACCCACGCCGTCCACGGGGAGCCCGCCGGCGCCACCGGCACGTTCATCGGCCCATCGTCCCACCGGAGCGAGCGCCCCGCGGACATCCCCGCTGACCAGCGTGCGTTGACCCGCGGCGCCGATGCCGGGTAGAACAGGTCCCGTGGGTCAGGTGTCGGTCCCGACGGACGGGGCGGTGCAGCGGACCTCGCCGATCCGGTTCGGGGTGATCCTGTTCCTCGCATCGGAGCTGTTGTTCTTCGGTGGGCTCTTCGCCGCCTACTTCGCGCTGCGGGCCAGGACCTCGCCGTGGCCACCCTCGAACGTCGAGCTCGACCTCCCGCTCGCGGCCGTGGCCACCGCCGTGCTCGTCCTGTCGAGCCTCACCCTGCACCTGGGACTGTCGGCCGGCGAACGCGGCAACCTTCGTGGCCTGCGCCTGTGGACCTGGGTGACGATCGCCCTGGGCGCCGCGTTCCTAGGGATGCAGCTGTGGGACTGGGCCCACCTGGACTTCTCGGTCTCCACCGATGCCTACGGCACGATCTTCTACGCGATGACCGGCCTGCACGGGCTGCACGTCGCGGCGGGGCTCGTGCTGATGCTCGTGCTCCTGGGGCGGATGGCCCAGGGCGCCTACCGAGGCGGACGGCTCGACTCGGCCCACGCGATCGGCTACTACTGGCACTTCGTCGACGGCGTGTGGATCGCCCTGTTCGCGACCCTGTTCCTGCTGCGATGACCGAACGGAGCCGACCCCGCACCGAAGCCCGGCTGCTGTCGCGGATCCTGCGCGTCGGACTGCTCCTGGCGGTGCTCGGACAGCTCGCCTGGTCGTTCCGTCCGGCCCCCTCGGTCGCGCAGACCGACCAGCTCGCCCTGGGCCAGCAGCTCTACGAGACGAACTGCACGACCTGCCACGGCACGAACGCCACCGGGACGGCCAACGGCCCCAGCCTGCAGGGGGTCGGGGCCGCGTCGGTCGACTTCCAGGTCTCGACCGGGCGGATGCCGCTGGCGAACCCGGCGGGCCAGCCCGAGCGCCAGCCGTCGCCGTTCTCACCCGAGCAGACGGCCGCGCTCGTCGCGTACGTGAGCTCGATCGCCCCAGGGGGCCCGGCGATCCCGGACGTCTCGACCGCCAACGGGAACCTGCCGACGGGGATGGAGCTCTACCTGGGCAACTGCTCGGCCTGCCACGGCGCGGGCGCGAGCGGCACGTCGGTCGGCGGCGGGCAGATCGCCCCGAGCCTGTACCAGGCGTCCCCGACGCAGATCGGCGAGGCGATCCGGACCGGGCCGGGCCTGATGCCACGGTTCGGCGACCGGACGCTGTCCTCGCAGGACGTGGACTCGATCGCCGCCTACCTCGTGTGGCTCCGCTCCCACGGCGGCGAGGGAGGGGCGGAACAGCTCGGGAGGGTCGGCGCGGTGGCCGAGGGGCTCGTGGCGATCGTGATCGGCCTGGGCTTGATCGTGCTGGTCCTGCGTCTCACGGGAGCGCGGTTGTGAGTCGCGCGGAGCGGTTCGTGGCGGCGTGCTTCGTCGTTTCGATCGCGTCGGCGCTCGGCCTGGCGGTGGTGTACGTGCGCGGCGGGCAGACCCAGCTCGAGGGGATCCTGCTCGGCCTCGCGCTCGCGGGGATCGGCGGCGGGCTGATGGCGTGGGCGATGCGGCTGATGCCTCGGATCCACGACGAGACCCAGCCGCGCGAGCACGGCCCGCTCTCCCACGAGGAGCTCGACAGCGTGGCCGACCAGGTGGGCGCGGGCGTCGAGGAGATCCGGCGGCGGAGCTTCCTGTCCACGCTCCTGCTCGGCGCCGCCGCCGCGCTCGGCCTCGCCGCCCTGTTCCCGATCCGTTCGCTCGGCAAGGCGCCCGGCAGCCGCCTCGACACCACCCAGTGGACCGCCGGCGCGCGGCTGGTCGACACGAACGGCGAGCTCGTCCTGGCCGACACGCTCGAGGTCGGCTCGTTCATCACCGTGTTCCCCGAGGGCTTCGTCGGCTCGGGTGATTCCCAGGCCGTCTTGATCCGCGTCCAGCCCGACCTCCTGCAGCTCCCGGCCGCCCAGGCCGCCGGCGCGCCCGAGGGCCTCGTCGTCTACTCGAAGATCTGCACCCATGCGGGCTGTCCGCTCGGGCTCTACCTCGCGACCACGCACGAGCTCCGGTGCCCCTGCCACCAGTCGACCTTCGACGTGCTGAACGGCGCGCAGCCCGTCTACGGGCCGGCGCCCAAGCCGCTGCCCCAGCTGCCGATCGAGGTCGACGGCGACGGCGTGCTCCGCGCCACCGGCGATTTCGACGCGCCGGTGGGACCGAGCTACTGGAACGTGCCCCGGGGGTCCACCGGATGATCGTGCGCCGCGCGGTGGAGGGCCTCGACGAGCGCCTCGACGGGACGTCGTTCGTCAAGCGGAACCTTCGCAAGGTCTTCCCCGACCACTGGTCGTTCATGCTGGGCGAGGTCGCCCTGTACAGCTTCGTGCTGCTGGTGCTCACGGGGATCTTCCTCAGCCTCTTCTACGTGGCCTCGGTGCAGGACGTCGTCTACGGCGGGCCCTACGCGCCGCTTCGGGGCCAGCACATGTCGGCCGCCTATCAGTCCGTGCTCCGCCTGTCGTTCGAGGTGCGCGCGGGGCTCGTGATGCGCCAGACGCATCACTGGGCTGCCCTCGTGTTCATGGCCGCGATCGTCGCGCACCTGCTCCGCGTGTTCTTCACCGGCGCGTTCCGCAAGCCGCGCGAGCTCTCGTGGATCCTGGGCGTGACGCTGTTCGTCGTCGGGATCGGCGCCGGCTTCACCGGGTACTCGCTCCCCGACGACCTGCTGTCGGGCACCGGGCTGCGGATCATCTACTCGGCGGTGCTGTCGATCCCGTTCCTCGGGCCGTGGCTCGCCTTCCTGTTCTTCGGGGGCGAGTTCCCCGCGCCGGAGCTGCTGTCGCGCCTGTACGTGATGCACATCCTGCTGATCCCCCTCGCCCTCCTGGGGCTGCTCTCGGGCCACCTCGCGCTGGTGTGGCACCAGACGCACACGCAGTTCCGGGCGCCCGGGCGCACCGAGGAGACCGTTACCGGCACGCCGGTGTGGCCGAAGTTCGCGCTGAAGTCGGTCGGGCTCGCGTTCGTCACCTTCGCGGTGATCACCGCCCTCGGAGGGCTGGTGCAGATCAACCCCGTGTGGTTCTACGGCCCGTTCGTCCCCTACTCGGCGCCCTCGCCCGCGCAGCCCGACTTCTACGTCGGTTGGCTCGAAGGGCTGCTGCGGCTGTCGCCGAACTGGGAGCTGCACCTGTTCGGGATCACGATCCCGAACCTGTTCATGCCGGCGGTGGTGATCCCCGGCGTGATCTTCACCGTGCTCGCGCTGTGGCCGTTCCTCGAGGCGCGCGCGATGCGCGACACGGCGTGGCACCACTTCGCGCAGAAGCCGCGGGAAGCGCCGGTGCGCAGCGCGGTGGGCGCGGGCGGGCTCACGTTCTTCCTGGTGCTCACCCTCGCGGGCTCCAACGACGTGCTCGCGAAGTTCCTCGACGTCGAGGTCGACACGCTGAACGTCTACCTCAAGGTGGCCGTGTTCGTGCTGCCGATCCTCGTGGGCCTCGCGACGTTCCGGATCTGCCGCGACCTCGGCGCGCGCG
>JBLMXP010000245.1:0-5425 GCA_050257835.1 Planctomycetaceae bacterium
GGTGCTCGCCGGCCTGGCCGCCGGCGTGCCGCTGCTCCCGGAGGAAGGCGCGCCCTCCGCGGCGCTCACGAGCGCGCTGGACCTCGGCGTCCTGGTCGCGGCGCGCTCGGTGAGCTCGCCCCACACGATCCACCCCGACGCCGGCCTGCCCGCGCTCACCGCGCTCACGCGCGACGCCGGCCTGAGATTCGCGCCGCCGCTGTCCGACGTGATCCCCGCGTCCGAAGGATGACCCAGGAAAGGAACCGACGATGGACTTCGCGCAACTGCGCCAGGAGGTCTGGTGGGCGAACGTGCGGCTGCCCGCCGCCGGCCTCGTGGTGATGCATAGCGGCAACGCGAGCGGGATCGACCGCGAGCGAGGCATCGTGCTGATCAAGCCGAGCGGGGTCGACTACGACGCTTTGCGCCCCGAGGACCTCGTCGCGGTGAGGCTCGACGGCGAGCGCGCGACGGCGGCCGAGATCCCCGACGGCCTCGCGAGCCCCCTCAAGCCCTCCGTCGACACCCCGCACCACCTCGCCCTGTACCGGGGTGATCCGTCGATCGGCGGCGTGATCCACACGCACTCGAACCACGCCACCGCGTGGGCCGCCGTCGGACGACCGATCCCCTGCGGTCTCACCGCGATGGCGGACGAGTTCGGGGGCGAGATCCCGTGCGCGCCCTACGCGCCGAACGAGGGCGACGCGATCGGCGACGCGATCCTCGCCCACCGAACACGCGCGCCCGCGATCTTGCTCGCGAACCACGGCGTCTTCACCTTCGACGCCACGCCACGCGCGGCGCTCAAGGCCGCGGCGATGGTCGAGGACGCCGCGACGACGATGTGGCTCGCCGCGGCGCTCGGCGAGGTGACCCCGCTGCCGCCGGCCGAGATCGACGGGTGGTGGACCCGGTATCACGCGACCTACGGGCAGGTGACCTGAGATGGCCTTCGTGCTGCGGTTCGTGCAGGAGTACGCCGCGTCCGAGCGCGACACGTTCATGGACCTCGAGGCGCGGTTCGCTGAGATGGAGCGGCGGCGCGAGGGCTGGCCGGTCGGTCGGCGGCTGCAGCCCTACGCGGGTGCGCTGCCGACCCACACGCTGATCTGGGAGCACGGGTTCCCGTCGCTCGCGGCCGCCGAGGAGGCGCTCGCGCTGATCGCCCGCGACCCCGAGCACGCGGAGCTGTTCCGCCGGCAGGCGCCGACGATCACGAGCGCGCGCACGGAGATCTACGAGACCCTGGAGCTCTGACGATGATCGACGCGGAAGACCTCTACACCTGGTGCCGGATCCCCGTCGACGAGCTGGCGCAGCACCCGACGAGGATCCCGTTCGAGATCGTGGCCGACCGGGCCGAGATGGGCCGGACGATGGCCCTGGAACTGGTCGAGACGATCGAGGCGAACAACGCGCAGGGACGGCCGACCCGAGCGATCGTCCCGTGCGGACCGTCGTTGTGGTACGCGCCGTGGACCGAGGAGGTGAACGCGCGAGGGCTCTCGCTCGCCGACCTCAACGTCTTCCACATGGACGAGTGCCTCGACGCGCAGGGACGCCCGCTCCCCCTCGCCCACCCTTACAGCTTCCGCGGGTTCATGGAGCGCGAGTTCTACGGCGGGACCCGCGCCGAGCTGAACGTGCCCGAGACGCAGCGCCACTGGCTCCTGCCTTCCACGGCCGAGCGGGTGGCCGAGGCGATCACCGAGGCGCCGATCGACCTCACGCTCGGCGGCTGGGGCCAAGACGGCCACGTCGCGTACAACCAGGCGCGCCGCCACCCGTTCAGCCACACGACGCTCGAAGAGCTCGCCGCCTCCACGATCCGGGTCCAGGACAACAACCTCGACACCGTGCTCGCGCTCGCGCACCGCACGTTCGGCGCCGCCTACCAGTTCGTCCCGCCGATGTCGATCACGCTCGGGATGCGCGAGTGCCTGTCGGCGCGCCGTGTGCGTCTGTACAGCGACACCGGCGCGTGGAAGCAGACCGCCTTCCGCGTGGCGCTGTTCTCCGAGCCCGACCCCGAGTACCCGATCACGCTGCTGCAACGTCACCCCGACGCGAAGATCGTCGCGACGCGGGAGACCGCCCGCCACCCGATCTCGGAGCACCCCGAGTGGCAGCTGTGGTGAACCGTCAGGTCACCGCGTCGACCTGCTTCGCCACGTAGATGTCGCCCTGCGAGGCGCCGCATCGGATCCGATAGAAGTACGCGTCCACCCCGCCGGACGGGTCCGGGGCGAGCGAGGTCACCCAGCCCGTGTCGATCCCCTGCGGAAGCGCGACGATCTTCGTGGGGCTCCCCTCGAGCGAGATCGGCATGCGCAGCAGGGTGGAGTTGGCGCCGCACGCGTCGCCGCTGCGCCAGACGTACACGGTGCCGCCGGCCTCGTCGACGACGGGGCCCCACTGCGGCTTGCCGTTCTTCGTCGGGATCTTCGACACCGTCTTCGTCTGGGCGTCGTAGACGTACGCGAAGTACCCGTGCTTGTTCGCGACCATGAAGGTCGCGTACCGGTCGCCGACGTTGCCCGTGCGGACCACCGTGTGACGCGACTCGGGCCACGTTCCGATCCGGCGCGTGCGATGCGAGGCGCGAGCGTACAGGAGCATGTCCGTGTACCAGCGGCCGTGCGCCCAGCGGTTCCGCTGGAAGAGCACGAAGGTGGAAGACACCTTCGGTTGCCACTCGGTCGCCGTCGAGTTGACGCCAGGAACCTTCCACCGGCGACCCGAGTCCACGTCGTAGAAGTAGATCCCGACGTCCTTGCTGTTCCCCTGCTCGTAGATCAGCCGGTTCGACCCGGGGTCGAAGTTGCCCGGGAACCCTTCGGTACCGCGGGCGTTCGCGCGGATCGTCGACCCGCCCGCGAGCGGACGGATCAGGGCGTCGAAGTGGTTCGGATGGGCGACCGAGTTCGTCGTCCAGGCGAGGTAGGTGTCGTTGGCGAAGCCCTGCCACTGGTCCTCCGGCCCGGTGATCACCGCCTTCGGCGTCACCGTGGCAAAGGCCTCGCCCGGGACGACGAGCAGGAACGCGCAGATCGCGGACACGACGGCGGAAACGCGTCGCATGGTGAGCCCCCTCTCACGCCGGACGGCACGGATGCCGTCCCGGTCAACTTAGCCGCTCCGTGTCCGGCGGTCCATCCGGGACGTCAGCCCACCTCGTGGGCGAGGATCGCGAAGAGCGTCGCGACGTCGGGGTCGGGCCCCGCGCGGCCACGCACCATCCGCCCCGAGGTCGGCGCGCCCACGAGGCCGTGCGCGCGCATCAGCGTGTCCGCGGGCAGGTTCGGGTGGGGCACGTCGAGCCAGCACGTCGTGTCGTCGGGCAGGGCGTGCACGACGGAGCCGATCAGCAGCTGCGCCGCCGCGGGATCGGCCGCCAGCACCGGCGCGACCTTCCAACCGTGGCGCGCCGGGCGGGCGACGGCGAACCCGACCAGGTCGTCGGCGCGCGTCGCGGCGGCCAGTCGCGCCTCGGGCTGATCGAACCAGGCGCGGAGCAACGCCGGCCGAGGGGCGCCGACGGTCCGCGCGTCCATCGCCACCAGCGCGTCGAACGAGAGCTCGCGAGGGTCCGCCAGCGCCAGCGTCGGATCCGCGGGGGGGCGGCGCCACGCCGAGGCCAGCCCGCGCCATCGCGTGATCCCGTGGACGTCGCGGAACCCCGATCGGCGGTAGTTGGCCTGCTGGGACGCGTCGCCGTCCAGGCCGACCGTGCCGGGCTCCAGACGCGCGAGCGCGCGGCCGAACAGGCCGATCCCGATCCCGCGACCCCGATAGGCGGGATCGACGAGGTACAGACCGATCCAGCCGAACCCCTCGGACCACCGGGAGGCGAGCACGGTCCCAACCACCCGTCCGTCGGCCTCGGCCACGAGGAACGCCTCCGGGTCGGCGGCCGTGAACGTGTCGACGTCTCGGAGCCCCCGGTTCCAGCCCTCCGCGTCGATCAGCGCACGGATCGCGTCCGCGTCCTCCGGCCCCGCGCCGCGGACGACGGGCCTCACGGCGACCATCGCATCACCATGCAGGTGAACGCGCCGGGCTCGTCGCGGATCGGGCGCCGCTCGCCGGTGTCGACGAACCCACAGCGCTCGTAGAGGCGGCGCGGCGCCTCCTCGCCCTCGGCCACCCACAGCTGGACCGTCGGGTACCCGTGGTCGCGCCCGAACCGGAGCACCGCGTCGACCAGACCCGCACCGACACCTCGCCCCCGCCACCCGGGATCGACCCACATCCCGAACAGCCCGAGCACGCCGGCGAGCCCGTCCCAGGGCGCGGCCGTCGCCGTCCCGACGGCCCGCCCGTCCGCGAACGCGAGGAACGTGGCGCCCTCGGCGATCGCCGCGCGCTCGCGCCACCGCTCCGGGGTCGTGCGGACCTCGTCGTCGTACCGCGAGCCGAAGGCGCCCGGGTCGGTCCGTAGCGCCGCCAGGCGAACGTCGCGGTAGGACTCCCAGTCCTCGAGCGTCGCGGCCCGGACCTGGACCTCCCCGGGCATCAGACGATCCGCACCTCGGCCTGGGTCGCCAGCTCCGCGGCGCGCGCGGCGTCGAGCTTGCCGGCCCCCGGCACCTCGGCGTTCGCCGTGGCCGCGCCGAGCGCGACGCAGAGCGCCTCGTCCCACGCCTCGCCGCGATCGCGCGCCGCGATCAGCCCCGCGAGGAACGCGTCCCCGCTGCCGACCGGGTAGCGGCCGCGCACGTAGAGCACCCCCTCGTAGAGCGTGCCGTCCGGCGCAGCCAGCACGACGCCTTCCGAACCGCGGGTGACGAGCCCGGCGTGACCGTCACCGCCGGCGAGGTCGCGGAGCTTGCGCGCCGCGGCGAGCGCCTCCTCGCGGCGGGCGGTCGGCACGTCGAGCAGTTCGCGCGCCTCCGCCTGGTTCACCTTCACGATGTCCGGTTCGGCCTCGAGCGCGAGGCGCAGTCGGTCGCCCTCCGCGTCGACGGCCACCTGCACGCCCGCGGCGCGCGCCTCGCGGACGAGGTCGCGGTAGCCGTCGTCGGGCGCCCCGCGCGGGAGCGACCCGCTGATCGTGAGCCACCGGGCCCGGTCGAACAGCGCGGCGGCGGCGTGCATCAGCTCGACCCATGCGGAGGCCGGCACCACCGCGCCGTTCTCGTAGAACTCGGTGAGGGAGCCGGTCTCGCGGTCTGCGACCGAGAGCGACGATCGGTTCTCCCCGTGCGCCCACACGTGCGAGCCGGGGACGCCCTCGGCCTGCAGCTGCTCCTCGAGCCACTTGCCGGCGTGGCCTCGGAGCAGCGCGACCGCCGTCACGTCGGCGCCGAGCGCGGTCGCCGCGCGCGCGACGTTGAACCCCTTGCCGCCGGCCACCTGCAGGAACCCCAGCGGCCGGTGGATGTCGCCCTTCACGAGCCGCTCGATCTCGAAGAGCTTGTCGATCGACGGGTTGGCCGAC
>JBLMXP010000246.1:0-6632 GCA_050257835.1 Planctomycetaceae bacterium
ACCCTGCGTACCCATCTTGGACGGGATCCACGCCCCGTGCATGTTTCGTGTCCTGCAGAGATGCCGAACGTCAGGTGAAGGGGACCGGACGTCCGAGGGGCGGCGCCGCGAAGCGGCCCCGCCCCTCGAACGACGCGTGGAGCGTTACTTGACCTCGACGGACGCGCCGGCGCCCTCGAGCTGCTCCTTCGCCTTGTCGGCCTGCTCCTTGTTGACCTTCTCCAGGACGGGCTTGGGGGCGCTGTCGACGAGGTCCTTGGCCTCCTTCAGGCCGAGGCTCGTGAGCGCGCGCACCTCCTTGATGACCTGGATCTTCTGGTCGCCGGCGGCCGTGAGGATGACGTCGAACTCCGTCTTCTCCTCGGCCTCCTCGCCGCCCGCGGCACCGCCGCCGGGCGCGGCCATCATGACCGGCGCGGCGGCCGCGGCCGTCACGTCGAAGGTCTCCTCGAACTGCTTGATGAACGCCGACAGCTCGAGGAGGGTCATCTCCTTGAACTGATCGAGCAGGTCTTCCGTGCTCATCTTCGCCATCTGGGTCACTCCTCCTCGGGGCTCTCGGTGGTGTCGGGCTCCGGCGCTTCCGGCTCCAGTTCCTCGGCGACGGCTTCGCCGGGGAGCTTCTGCTTGTAGGCCTCGAGCAACGACAGGAACTTCGACTGCGCTGACACGAACATCGACGCCGCGCGGGACATCTCGCCCTTCATCAGGCCGGCGATCTTGGACAGCATCACCTCGCGGGACTCGAGGTCCGCGAGCGCGCTCGCGTCCTCGGCCGTGAGGACGTGGCCGTCCATGAACCCGCCCTTGAGGACGAGCGCCGGGTACTGCTTCGACGCGGCCTTGATGCTCTTGGCCGCGGCGACCGGGTCGCCGTGGATGAACGCGACGGCGCTCGGTCCCTCGAGATAGGCCTCGAGGTCCTCGATGCCGGCGTCGACCGCGGCACGGGCCATCAGGGTGTTCTTGATCACCGAGAAGCTCGTGTCCGCCTCGCGGAGCGAGCGGCGGAGCTCGGTGATCTCGGACACGCTCAGGCCTCGGTACTCGGCGAGCAGCAAGGCGTTGGACCCTTCGATCCGTTCCTTGAGCGCCGCGACCCGTTCGACCTTCTGGGTGTTGGGCATCGCGCCTCCTCAACATGAAACGACGCGCCCCCGCAGACAGCGGAGACGCGCACGATGCGGTGCCCATCCGGTTCGCTGCCTCGGCAGGTGCCCGTTGCCGGGATTACGCGCGCGAGCGCCCCTGCTGTCTACGGCGACCGCGGAAGGATAGCAGGCGGCCACGACGGACCGATGGCCCTTGGGGTGTGTCCACATGCTGGGAGCCCATCCCACGATGTGGGACGGGCGCTCGGTTCGACCGTCGGTTCGCCCTTCGGATCTGACCGTTCATCGCGACGCGGCCGCCTCGGAGGTCTCCAGCGCGAACGAGAGCTCCACCCGGACGCCCTCCCCCGGCGCGCCGTCGATCGCGACGTCCCCGCCGGCCTCACGGACCCGTGCCGAGATCGACGACGTGAGCCCGAACCCCGGCGGCTCGCCGTCGAGCCCGCGTCCCGCGTCCACGACGGTCACGACGAGCCGGCCGTCCCGGCGCGTCGCGCGCACGGTGGCCGAGGCGCTCCCCGAGTGCTTCGCGACGTTGCGCAGCGCCTCGCGGATACCCCCGGCGATCGCCTCGACGATCGCGGGGTCGAGGTCGCGCCCCGCCTCGCCGAGCGAGGCCGTCTGCAGCCGGACGTCCAGGCCGGCGTCGCGGGCCTCGAGGGCAGCCTCGGTCAACGCGGCGACCAGCGAGCGCGGCTCGGACGGCCGCGTCCCGTCGCGCAGGTAGGCGCGGAGCCACTCTGCCGAGCGGCCCGCCTCGCGGCGGAGCCCACCGTCCAGACCGCCCCCCGCCGCCACGATCGCGTCCAAGACCCCGAGGGACCGCTCGCCCAGCTCCCGCATGAAGATCTCGTGCTCACGCTCCACGGCGAGGGCGGCCGCGTGCGCCGCGGCGAGCTCGCGCTCCCGGTCCAGGGCCGCGCCGGCGTCACGCAGCTCGCGGCCGAGCACGACCCCGCCGGCCGCCCAGCCCGCGTACCACAGGGCCTCGTCGACCACCGCGGTGAGGAGCGCCGTGGTCGATCCGTGCGCCGCCGCGGCGACCGCCCCCAGGTACAGCGCGCTCGACCCGACGACCAGCCACACGACCGGGCGAGCACGGCCCACGGCGATCCCGGCCGCGAGCAGAGCGCCCATCAGGAACGGGGCGAGCAGCGTCCCGCTGTCGCCCAGGGCCGCGGGGCGCGTCACCATCATCAGCCCGGACGCGACCAGCGCGCAGCACGCCACGTCCCCGACCGCCGTCGCGACGCTCCGGTGGGCTCCGCGGCGGGCGACGGTCCACGCGAGCCACGCCCCCTCGAACGCCGCCACCCCCGCGAGCGCGATCGCGAGACCCGGGCGCCGGAAGTCGGCCACCGCGAGCGGCACGAGCAGCACGCCGAACGGCAGGACCGCGACCCGGAACACGACGACGCAGTTCGCGAGGGTCCGCTCGGCCAGCCGCACACCGGCCTCCTGGTGCACGGGCTGCGCCACCTCGGGCTCGGCCCCGACCGACGCCAGGCCCGCCCGGATCCTCGCCGCCTCCTCCGACGCGAGTCGATGGGCCTCCTCGTCGACGCCCGAGCTGCGCCTGCCGACCAGCTCGAGGACCTGGAGCAGGTGGTCGTGCAGCTCGCGGGAGCTGCGCGCCCGTGCCTGGGCGGCGGCGAGCGCGGCCGCCTGCTCGCTGGTGCGCGCGGCCGCCTCGTCGAGCTGGCGTCCCCACCGACGCAGGATCGCCGCCGTGACCGAGGCCGCGACCCCGAGCGCGAGCACCGTGACGAACCCTTCCGAGGCGAGGCCTTCGGCAACGTGCGAACCGCCGGCAGGCCCCCCGATCGCGCGGCTGGCGACGAACGCGGCCGCCAGCACCAGCGAGGGCGGGATCGATCGCCACGTCCGCCGCGAGGTCGCGCCCGCCGACACGGCCGACGCGTTGGCCCAGCCGCTCGCGAGGTTGCCGAGCTCGGTCCACCGCGGCAGCCCGACCGCCGCGGTCGCGAGCACCAGCCCCGAGGTGACCGCGACGTCGACCCAGGCGGCCCCGCGCGACAGGCGCCCGGGCCGGGCCGCGCGCGCGAACAGCAGCGCCGAGGCCGCGATCCAGGCCGCTTCGATCGCCAGGAGCAGGACGGGGCGGCGCACCCGCGGCAGCAGGAACGGCGTGGCGATCGGCAGCGAGAGCGCCATCCACGCCCGGAACAGACCGGCGCCCCGGAGCAGCCAGCGCTCGCTCCGCTCGTCCCCCGAGCCGGAGGCGCGGACCGTGGCGCTCACACCGGCTCCGGACCGTCGCGCGGCGGCAGCGAGAGCGCCGTGCGCGTGAGCTCGGCCTTGTTGCCGAGGCCCAGCTTCTGCCGGATCCGCTTGATGTAGGTGTCGAACGTCGCGACCGTCACGCCCATCCGCGACGCGGCCTGCCGGTGCGTGAACCCCTCCGCGATCAGCCGGAGCGCCTCCTCCTCGCGGCGCGACAGGGGCGAGGCCCGCCGTCGCGTGGCCGCGTCGTGCAAGGCGTCGGCGAGCTCGGCCGACAGGTGGAACCGCCCGGCGGCGACGTCGCGGACCGCCGCGACCACCTCGGCGTCGCTCGCCGCCTTCGTGAGGTACCCCTGGGCGCCGGCCGCCATCGCGTCCGACACGTCGGCCGGTCGCGCCGAGGCCGAGATCACCAGGACGCGGTACCGGGTGCTCGCGTCCGCGACGTCCTCGACGTGCGGGCGCCCCTCCCCCAGGTACAGGTCCATCACCAGGGCGTCTGCCTCGGGCGCGGCGTCGCGGAGCTCGGACCAGCTCGACGCCGAGCACACGACCTCGATCCCCGCCCCCGAGAGCGTGGCCTCGACGCCGCGCCGCATCATCGGATGGTCGTCGATCACCGCGACCCTGATCACCATGCCCCTCCTCGTCGCGGCGACACCCTACGCAAACCTTTTGCTATCGCGCAACGGCCTTCCGAGGGCGTATCGTGGGCCGTCGCCGAGAGGACTTCCCTGATGACGGTTCGCGCGATCCGAGCGCTGGCGCTCGCCGGGACGATGGCGTTGCTGGCCGCGTGCACATCGAGCACGACGGCCTCGGCGCCCTCGCCCACGGCCTCGTCCGTGCCCTCCTCGACCCCGCTGGTCTCGCCGTCGCCGTCGCCGTCGTCCGGCACGGGCGCCTCGTGGGAGGTCGCCACGGGCGTCGACGCCGTGAGCTCCTCGTTCGTGGTCGCGACGATGGGCGTGTGCCGGGGCCCGCGCTACGACGCGCGGTGCCGCCAGCACCTGATGGCGACCCAGGACGAAGGCCGGACCTGGTACGAGCTGACGCCGCCCGGGCGCCCCCAGGGTGCCGCGCTCGAGTACCCCGACTTCCTCGACCCGGCGACCGGCTGGGTGGTCGCATCGAACTGCTCCGGCGGCCGGGCGCTGCTGTATCGGACGACCGACGGCGGCAGGACGTGGGCCACCACGAAGGCCGGGTACCACACGTGCAACGCCGGCGCCCGGATCGTGCCGGACTTCGTCGACCCGATGCATGGCTGGCTGCTCCACGTCGAGCCGACCGCGCCCTTCGCCGTGCTCGAGCGCACCACCGACGGCGGCACGACCTGGCGCCGCGTCGGACCGCGGATGCAGGGCGCGCCGGCACGCGTGGCGTTCACCTCGACCACGACCGGATGGATGTCCGGCCTTCAGGAGGGGCACGGCGTGCTCGCGCGATCGACCGACGGAGGACGGACGTGGTCGCAGGTGGGACTCCCGCCGCCGCCGAAGACCGTGACGTCGGGGACGCCCTACCCGGACGTGCCGACCGCGCTCGCCGACGGCTCGCTCGTGGAGCCGGTCACCTACCGGCGCCCGAACGGCGCCACCCTCGTGTTCGATCGCTCGACCGACGGAGGCGCGACGTGGTCGGTGGTGCGGACGTGGTCGGGGCACGCCGGCCATCGCAGCCCGCTCTGGTCGGGGCTCGACGTCGCGATCGCCGGGCCCGACGCGTTCTGGTTCGCACCGGGACCTGGCGCCACGGTCATCCGCAGCGCCGGCTCGGGCTGGAGCACCGTCCAGACGGGCGGCGCCGCGCTCGCCGGCATCGCCTCGGCGAACCCGTCGGTCGCGTGGGTCCTGCGCCACGACGGGCGCGCGTTGGTGCTCGAACGGGTCGGGCCGCACGGCACGAAGGAGATGACGCCGTGGCCAGCCTCGGCGTCGCCGACCCTGGCCGGGATGACACCGATCGCGACGCTGCCCGCGTGGCCGGCTGCGGTCGCCGGCACGGCGGAGGGCGTCTACGTGGCGCTGTCCGACGGGTCACGTACCAGGGTCGAGCGGATCGACCCGACGACCGGCCGCACCGCCGCGACGGTCACCGTCCCGCACGGTTCGACGTGCGGCTGCGGCGATGTCTCGCTCGCCTCGACGGGCACGCGGGTCTGGCTCCTGATCGGCATGCGGCGGGCGTTCCTCGTGGGCCTCCAGCCCGCAACGCTGCACGTGAAGCGCACCGAGCCGATCGCGTATGCCGCGCGGGGACTCGCCGCGACCGCCTCCGGGCTATGGGTCGGCAGGGGCGACCACGTCGTGCTGCGCGACGCCGCGACGGCGGCGCCGATGCGGTCGATCGCGTTCCCCGGTCCGGTCACGCGGGTCGCCGCCTCGCAGGACGGCGCCGACCTCTACGTGACCCTCGGCGGTCCGATCCGGCACTTCTCGGACCCGCTGCTCGAGGTGGACACGGCCACCGGCGCGGTCGTCGCGCGCACGTACGCCGGCGTCTCCGACCTCGACGGGGTCAGCGTGCTCGCCCCCGTCCGGGACGGCGTCTGGGTGGGGGCGCCCTCCGGCATGATGGGCAGCCTGGCGCTCCTGCGCGCCGGCACCCTCGCTCAGGTCGCGGGCCCGATCGGGGGCTCCAACGCGATCGCCGCGACGTTCGCCGGCGGCCGTCTGTGGATCACCGATGCCCAGCGGCTGACCTGCAACGCGCCCGAGACGGGGCGCACGCTCGGGTCGCCCGGCCTGCCAGGTCAGGACGACGGCACCATCGTGCAGGCGGGGTCCGTCGTGGTGGGAGCCTTCGGGAAGACCCTCTACCGGATCGACCCGTCGGTCGCCTGCTGATCGACGAGACGGAAGAGGGTCCACGAGCCCGGGATCCCCTTCAGCGCGTGCTCGCCCGCGTCCTCGAAGGCGAGCCCGCTGCCGGCGATCAGGTCCTTCACGGTCGAAGACACGAGGACCTCGCCCGCGCCGGCGAGCGCCGAGACCCGGGCGGCGACGTTCACCGTCACGCCCGCGACGTCCTCGCCGATCGCCTCGATCTCCCCGACATGGACCCCGGCGCGGACCTCGATCCCGAGGTCGGCCAGCGCCTCCCCGATCGCCCGGGCGCCGCGCACCGCCTGGGCCGGGCCCTCGAACGTCGCGAGCACGCCGTCGCCGGTGCTCTTCACGATCCGCCCGCCGTACCCCTCAACCGCCGCCTTCGACCGCGCGTCGTGCTGCACGATCAGCTCGCGCCACGCCCGGTCCCCCACGCGCGACAGGT
>JBLMXP010000247.1:0-15803 GCA_050257835.1 Planctomycetaceae bacterium
GTCGGGTTCAGCGAGAAGGAGCGTCGCGCGGCCGTGCTCGCGGCGGTGAGCGAGTACCGCACCGCGATGCGCGACTTCGCCGCGCAGACGAACCTCGAGGTGTGGTACGCGCACATCGACATGGAGCAGCTCCTGCCCAAGATCAAGGCCCAGGTCCCGCCCGCCCGGGCCAAGCTGCTCGACAAAGCGCTCGCGAAGATGAAGACCCGCGACAGCATGCAGGCCTTCGCCAAGCTCACGGAGGTGGTGGACGGCGGGCCGAGGATCTTGAGCCAGCCCCCCTTGATCGTCCCGCTGCGCGAGCTCGTCAGCGAGGAGCAGGCGGAGGGCGTGCATGAGGAGATCGCGGGGATCCTGCGCTCCTACCGCAAGACCCTCCAGACCGATCGGCGCCACCTGCTGGAGGGGTTCCGTCTCGTGGAGATCGCCCGCAAGGTCGTGGGGGTGGGGAGCGTGGGCACGAGGGCCTGGGTCGTCCTGATGCTCGGCCGCGACGAGCGGGACCCGTTGTTCCTGCAGGTCAAGGAGGCCGAGCAGTCGGTCCTCGAGCGGTTCGCAGGCAGGAGCCAGTACTCGAACCATGGCCAGCGGGTGGTGGCCGGCCAGCGCCTGATGCAGGCCACCAGCGACATCTTCTTAGGCTGGGACCGCGTCAAGGGCCTCGACGGGCTGCAGCGCGACTACTACTTCCGGCAGTTCCGCGACTGGAAGGGCTCGGTCGAGATCGACTCGCTGCTCCCCAAGGGCCTGGCGATCTACGCGCGCCTGTGCGGCTGGACGCTGGCGCGGGCGCACGCTCGGTCGGGCGACCGGATCGCGATCGCGTCCTACCTCGGCAAGTCCGACGTGTTCGATCGCGCGATCGCCGAGTTCTCCGTGCTGTACGCGGACCAGAACGAACGGGACTACGCGGACCTGCGGACCGCCGTGCAGAGCGGCCGGCTCTCCGCGCAGCTCGACGTCTGATCGAGGGCGGTCCCGGCGCGCGGCCGGCGCTCACGCGCCATGGCAATGCTTCCACTTGCGACCGGAGCCGCAGGTGCATGGGTCGTTGCGCCCGCGCCGCGCGTCCTCGGCCGCGTAGCGGGCCATGAGCTCGGCCGGCGCCCGCTCGGCACGCAGGAGCCCGGACATCGCGTCCATCGCGGGCCTGATGTGGCCGAAGAACGCCTTGTAGCTCGGGCAGAGGTAGTGCAGCCCCGGCTCGCCGTCGGGAGTGGTCGCGAACCGGTCCTTCGGGCACCCGCCGTGGCACGCGAACCGCACGTCGCACTCGCGGCAGTAGCGGGGGAGCGAGTCGCGCTTGGCCTCGCCGAACGCTCGCTGCTGCGGCAGGACGATCAGGTCGATCATCCGCGTCTCGCGGATGTTGCCGAGCTTGTGGGCGGGCTCCACGAAGTGGTCGCACGAGTAGAGGTCGCCGGTGTGCTCCAGCGCGAGCGCGAGGCCGCAGGTCTCCGTGTGCACGCAGAGGCCCGGTGGCTCCCCGTACCAGTTGGCGAGCGCGACGTCGAACATCTGCACGTACACATCGCCGACGTCGCGGCGGACCCACTCCTCGAACACGTCGATCAGGAACCGGCCGTAGCCTTCGGATGAGACCGAGCGGTGCGTGACGAGGTTGCCCTCCAGCACGTACAGGGGCCGCTCGCCCGCGCGCTCGCCCCAGCCGGCGTCGGCGAGCGGGAGGGTCTCGGGCGTCGCGCGCTCGACGATCGGGATGAACTGCAGGAACTGGGCGCCGCAGTCGTCGCGGAGGAACCGGTAGACGTCGCGGCCGCGGCCCTCGTTCGCCGCGTGGATCGTCGTGAGCGCGTTCCACTGCACCCCGTGGCGGCGCACGACGTCGAGGCCCTCCATCACCCGGTCGAAGCTGCCCTTGCCGCCCTTGTCGACGCGGTAGGTGTCGTGGACCTCGCGGGGGCCGTCGATCGAGAGCCCCACGAGGAACCGGTGCTCGGCCAGGAACGCGCCCCAGTCGTCGTCCAGGAGCGTGCCGTTGGTCTGGATCGTGTAGACGAGCCGCTGGCCCGGCCGCTTCAGGCCCTCGGCGAGCTCGACCGAGCGGCGGAAGAAGTCCAGGCCCATCATCGTCGGCTCGCCGCCCTGCCAGGCGACGGCCACCTCGGGCGCGTTCGCGTGGGCCTCGATCAGCTGGCGGAGGTAGGTCTCGAGCAGGTCGTCGGCCATCCGGAAACGGCTGCCCGGGTAGAGCAGTTCCTTGGACAGGAAGAAGCAGTACGTGCAGTCGAGGTTGCAGATCGCGCCCGTGGGCTTGGCCAGCAGGTGGAACGCCGGAGGAGCGCCGGGCGGGAGCAGCGTCGCGGCGGGCTCAGACGTAGGCATGGCGACGGAGCCACCGCATCGCGAACCCGCCCCAGATCGGCGGCAGGTAGTAGGTCACCATCCGGAAGGCGATCGCCGTCGAGAAGGCGACCGTGTGAGGGACGCCGATCGCGACGAGCCCGGCCGTGTAGCCGGCCTCGGCGACACCCATCCCGCCCGGGACGGGCATGAAGCCGGCGAACAGGCTGACGGCCGTGTTGATCAGGATCAGCTGCGCCATCGTCGCGGTCTGCCCGAACGCGTGCAGGCATAGGCCGAGGACCGCCGCCTGGAACACCTGCGCGGTGAGGTTCCCGCCGAAGAGCATCGCGAGCTTGGAGGGGTGGCGCAGGACCCGCAGCGAGGCGCGCCCCTCGGCCGCCCTCTCGCGCAGCGCCGACCGGTAGCGAGGGATCGCCTCGAGCACCCGCGCCCGGATCGTCGGCACGACGAGCGCGACGATCACGGCGAGGACGGCGCCGACCACCAGGACCGTGAGCAGCACGCCGTGGCCTCCGCCGGACGAGGAGGACGTCGAGGTCGCGCTCGACAGGTCGAGCGTGGCGAGCCCCGACAGCGTGATCACGAGGATCAGGATCGCCTGGATCAGGAACCCGCTCACGCCGTCGATCGCCCCGATCGCAACGGCGCCGGCGGAGGCGACGCCGTTGCGCTCGAAGAACCGGATCTCCAGCGCGATCCGCGCCGCGGAGCTCGGCACCGCGAGCTGGATGAACTGCACGGCGTACTGGAGCATCAGCACCGGCCCGTAGCGCACCGGCTGGATCGAGGCGCCGATCGTGCTGAAGGCCTGCGGGATCTGCACGAGGGGCGAGACGACGAGCGCCCCGAGGAGCCACACGGCGTCCGCGGAGCGGAACGAGTCGATCAGGCTCTGGAGCCCGACCTGCGCGACGGCAGAGATGATGACGTAGGCGACGAGCGCGATCAGCGCGACCGTGATCACGGAGCTCCACGTGACGCGGCGCAGCTGCTCGAGCTCGGGCGGCTCGACCCCGGCCGTCTGCGCGGACAGTGCGAGCAGGTCCTCGAGGTCCCAGTCGCGGTCCCGGATCTCGTGACGGGTCTCGCGGTCCACGATCGCGGGCTGGATGCACGGGAGGATCGCGGCGAGCCCGTCGGACCCCAGGGCCCGGGCAGCCGCCGCGACCGCCCGCTCGCGCCCGACGAGCAGCGCGGTGGACACCAACAGGTGCGCCCGGTCGCTCGCGATCGCGAGGTCGGGCGCCGCGGTCGCGGCGGCGCCGAAGTCGGCGACCACGGGCGACCCGTCGGGACGAACGAGGAGGCGGAAGCGGTCCAGGGCACCGTGCGCGATCCCGGCGTCGCGCAGCCGCTCGGCGATGTCCCACAGGCCGGCGAGCACCCTGTCGTCGATCCGTGCCGGCTCGAGGTTCGCGAGCGGCACCGCGTCCGCCTCGAGCACGAGCACGGCGTCGCGACCGGCCGCCAAGCCCGCGGCGACCACGGGCAGGACCGGCACGCGGGCGCGCTCGGCGAGCAGCGTCACGAACGCCTCGTGCTCGACCTGCTGGAGCCTGCCGCCGACCCGCGGGGTCTCGCCGCGACGCCACAGCGACGACCACGTGGACGCGATCAGCTGGCCGTCCCACGCGTCGCGGCCGTGGACCTTCACGACCACCCGCCGCCCGTCGGCGCCCACGCCCTCCACGAGGGCGACGCCGCTCGGCTGCAGCGGGGCGTGCCGGAGCGCCTCGGCGTCGACGCCGAGGTCGCGAAGGGCGGCGTTCACCTGCTCGAGCGTCAGCCGTCCGCCCGGCGAGCCGAACAGCAGGTGGACGAGCGCCGCCGATCCGAGCCCCACCAGCAGCCCGGTCACCACACCGATCGTGAGCGCGATCCCGAGCGCGATGCTGGCGGTGGCGCCGACGAACACGATCCACCGGCCGAGGAAGCGCAGCGGCCGTGACAGGTGCGGCGACGCGGTCACGATCACGGCGGTGGCGACGGCGAGTCGGGTCGCGGGGTAGATCGCCGGCGGGTGCGTGCCCCAGATCGCTCCGAGGCTGTCGGACCGTGCCGTCCCGCCGAGCCCGCCGCTCACGACCGCGAAACCCAGGGAGAAGGCCCCCGCGAGCAGCTGGGCGAGGAACAGGCGCTTGCGCCCGCGCGCCACGAGGGCGGCCACGACGAGGAACGCCGCCCACCCGAGCAGCACGTCGTAGCCCAGCTCCCACGCCCACCCCAGTGTCCCCGGGAGGTCGTCGACGAGGCGGGCGACGGCCTGCCCCAACGCCGTCGGGCCCGGCGCGACGAGCGACACGAGGCCCACGCCGAGGACCGACAGGGCGAGCAGGACGACGTCGGTGGGGCGCCGGGCGGTCGGCGCGTCGCTCGCCGAGGAGAAGACGCGGATGTCGCTCGCGCGGAGCGCGCGAAGCGTCGGGCTCCCGCGGGAGGCGCCGGCGGCGTCCGTCGGGGCCTCCGTCCGCGCCGGTGTCGTCGCTCCCTCCATCCCGCTCCCGATCGCCGTTGGAGCCCGTGACCCGCCTGACCGGTACGAAGCCTACGGGGGAGCTCGGCGCCTGCATCACCCCGTCAGGATGATGCCCCATCCGGGCGGGACCGGGCGGCAGGCGCGGTGCCAGGATGGGTGCGTGGTCAGGGTGCAGGTCGAGGAGGATCCTTCGACGGCCGAGCTCGAGGAGCTCGTGGGGTCGCTGGGCGCGGACGTGGAGCGGGGGCTCACCTCCGTGGAGGCGACGGCGCGCCTGGACCGGGTCGGCGAGAACCGGCTCGACCCCGCGGTGCCGGTGCCGGTCTGGCGGAAGTTCCTGGGTCAGTTCGCCGATCCGCTCGTGTACCTGCTGCTCGCTGCGGTCGTCGTCTCGCTGGTCGCGTGGCTGGTCGAGGGCGCCGACGGCACGCCCTACGAGGCGATCGTGATCGCGGCGATCGTCGTCGCGAACGCGGTGCTCGGCTTCGTGCAGGAGCGGCGGGCGGAGGCCGCGGTGGCCGCGCTCCAGCGGATGGCCGCGGTCACCGCGAGCGTCGTCCGAGACGGGAACGAGGTGCGGATCCCGGCCGCGGGGATCGTGCCGGGTGACCTCCTGGTCTTGCGCGAGGGTGACGCGATCAGCGCCGACGGCCGCCTGGTCGAGGCGGCCTCGCTCACGGTGAGCGAGGCGTCGCTGACCGGCGAGAGCGAGCCGATCGTCAAGGAGGTGGGAACCCTCCCCGAGCCGGTCCCGCTCGCGGACCGCGTGAACATGGTCTTCAGCGGCACGGCCGTCACCCGCGGGCGCGGCAGCGTCCTGGTGACGTCGACGGGGATGCGCACCGAGATGGGCCGGATCGCCGCCCTGCTCGAGCGCACCGGGGAGGAGCGCACCCCCCTGCAGCGCGAGGTGGACCTCATCGGCCGCGTGCTCGGCGCGGCCGTGATCGCGATCGCGGTGGTCGTGATCCTCGCGATCGTGCTCACCTCGGGCGTGCACGGGCCCGGCGGCTTCGTCGACGTGCTGCTGCTCGGCGTCTCGCTCGCCGTCGCGGCCGTCCCCGAGGGACTCGCGGCGATCCTCACGATCGTGCTCGCGCTCGGCGTGCGTCGGATGGCCCAGGAGCGCGCGATCGTGAAGCAGCTGTCTTCGGTCGAGGCGCTCGGGTCGGCCTCGGTGATCTGCTCGGACAAGACCGGCACCCTGACGAAGAGCGAGATGACGATCCAGCGGATCGTCGCCCGTTCCGGCGAGGTGTCGGTGACCGGCAGCGGGTACGCGTCCGACGGCGACCTGGAGGTCGAAGGAGAACCGCTCGGGGGTCCGCTCCTCGAGGAGGTGCGTGCGGTGCTCGGTGGGGGCAGCCTCGCGAACGACGCCGTCCTGCGGGAGGACGGCGGGGTCTGGTCGATCCAGGGCGACCCGACGGACGCGGCGTTCCTCGTGGCCGAGCGCAAGCTCGGCATCACCCAGGAGCGCACCGCCCGGTTCACGCGGGTCGGCGAGGTGCCGTTCACCTCCGAGCGCAAGCTCATGAGCAGCATCGAGGCGGACGCGACGCGCGGGGGTCGGGTCGCGGTGGTCACGAAGGGGGCGCCCGACGTCCTGCTCGCCCGCTGCACCCACGAGCGGGTGGGCACGGCGAGCGAGCCGCTCACGCAAGCGCGGAGGGACGAGATCCTCCGCGGCGTCGACCGCCTCGCCGAGGAGGCGCTCCGCACGCTCGCGGTCGCGTACCGGCCGCTCGAACATGTGGAGCCACCGGAGCCGGACGAGTCGCTCGAACGCGAGCTCGTGTTCGCAGGGGTGGTCGGGATCATCGACCCGCCGCGCGACGAGGCGGCGGGCGCGATCGCCGAGGCGGCCGGCGCCGGCGTGCGGGTGATCATGATCACGGGCGACCACCCACGCACGGCCGCGCGGATCGCGGCCGACCTCGGGATCGGCGGCGACGGCGCGGAACCGGTCGACGTCCTGAGCGGCGCCGAGCTCGACGCCTTGGACGACCACGCCTTGGCCGAGCGGGTCCGCTCGGTGTCGGTCTACGCGCGGGTGGCACCCGAGCACAAGCTCCGGATCGTCGACGCGCTCAAGGCCGGCGGGGCGATCGTCGCGATGACGGGCGACGGGGTGAACGACGCTCCCGCGCTCAAGGCCGCCGACATCGGCGTGGCGATGGGGATCGCCGGGACCGACGTGGCCAAGGAGGCCGCGAACATGATCCTGGCCGACGACAACTTCGCGACGATCGTGTCGGCCGTGCGCGAAGGTCGCGGGATCTTCGCGAACATCCGGCGGTTCCTGCGCTACCTGCTCTCCTCGAACCTCGGCGAGGTGCTGACGATGTTCGTAGGGGTGATCGGCGCCTCGGCGATCGGCCTGCGCGTCGGCGGGGAGGCGATCGCGGCGCCGCTGCTCGCCACGCAGATCCTGTGGATCAACCTCGTGACCGACTCGGCGCCGGCGCTCGCGATGGGCATGGATCCGCCGCCGCGCGACGTGATGCGACGCCCGCCCCGGCGCCTCACCGACCGCGTGATCGACCGGGAGATGTGGTTCGGGGTCGTGTTCGTGGGCCTCGTGATGGCGGTGGCGACGCTCCTCGCGATCGACGCGGTGCTGCCGGGCGGCATGATCGCGGGGACCGGCGGGCTCACCGAGGCGCGGACGGCCGGGTTCACCGTCCTCGTGCTGGCGCAGCTGTTCAACTGCTTCAACTCGCGCTCCGAACGGGAGAGCGCGTTCCGCGGGCTGTTCCGCAACCCGCTGCTGTGGGGCGCGGTCGCGCTCTCGCTCGCCCTGCAGGTGCTCGTCGTGCAGACGCCGTTCCTCAACCGGGCGTTCTCCACGACGCCGCTGTCGGGCGCGGAGTGGGCGACCTGTGCAGCGATCGCGAGCTCGGTCCTGTGGGCCGACGAGCTCAAGAAGCTGATCGTGCGCCGGGTCGTGGCCCGCCGCGGCCGGGCCTGAGGCCCACCCGCCGAGCCGAACGCCTCGGGCGGACATGCCGAGGCCTCGGCGCGCGGGTGCCCACCGACGTGCCGGTGGAGGGCGTGTCTCGAGAGATGGGATGCGGCTAGGGTCGATGGGTGTGCGACCACTGCGGGTGTCCGCTGGTCGAGCCCTTCGACATCGTGGGGCAGCGCGACGACGACGACCGCGTTCTGGGCGCATCGCTCGCCGACGTCCTCCCCGACATCAGGCGGCTGTGGGGTTCCGCATGGGATCACGCCGAAGCGTGGGAATACGACATCTTCCCGCATCTCATGATGGCCGCCGACGAGGACGACCTGGCGCGTGCCGCCGCCCGTGGTGACGAGGCCGTCCGGGCGCGCGGGATGGGGAGCTCCGAGCGCGCGTGAGCCCGACGTGACCGCTCAGTACTTGCCGAACAGGTCGCTGCGGGGGTCGAAGAAGCCGCCGGCGGGGCGCGCGTGTGCGTGCCAGTGGTCGGGGATCCGCCGGCGCTCGCCGTCGATGTAGTAGCCCTCATCGCCGTAGCGCGCGGCGGCGATCCGCTCGAGCCGGGAGAGCAGGAGCGCCTCGAGATCGGGGTCGGGGAGGCCGTGGGTGCGCCACACGATCATCGGCGTCATGCACACCATGCAGTCCGCGACCCAGCAGTCCTCGTCCTCGAGGTGCCAGTCGGTGATCCGTTCGGCGTTGCACAAGAGGCAGTCGTCGGGCACGCCTCCATCATCGCCCATCGATCTTCTGGCGCCACCCGCGCGACCCCTCGACGAGGGGGCGGAAGACCCGTGAAAGCCCAGGTCGTCGGCACGATGGTGAGCGAGGAAGAGGTGAGCCATGCGGCTGCTCGGCGTCATGTCGGGAGCGATCGTCGGACTGATCCTCGGCGCGATCGTCGGAGGATCGTCGGCGGTGGTCCTCGCGATCATCGGCGCTGTGATCGGCGGGCTCGTCGTTCGTCCTTCGAGCGGCACGCGCGCCGCGCGCGGGCCCGTGCCGCCGATGCCGTCTGTCGACGACGCCCCGTCGCCGGCCGACGTCGAGCACGAGCACGAGGAATGGGCCGAGCGGTTCCTCGCCGAGGCGGCTCGTCGGGGCGTGATCGACGGGTCGACCCGCGAGCGGCTCTCCGCGTACCTGATCACCCGGACCTCGACGCTCGCACCCCCGCGGGCCCCCGTCGCCGCGGCGGGCCGGGGCGCGCGGCCGCCCGCGTGGCCGGAGATCCCTGCGCCGCAGGGCCCTGTGAGACCGGAGGAGCCGACCCCTCCGTACCCACCGATGCCGTCGACGCGACCCGCGCCGCCTCGAGCAACCGAGGCGCCGCCGCCGGCCGCCTCGTGGTTCGCGCGGATCCGTGAGGCGGTCGTGTCCGACGTCGCCGTGCATGGCCTCGCGTACCTCGGCGTGTTCCTCGTGTTCGCGGGGATCTTGGGGTTCCTCCTGTTCTCGTTCGAGTCGCTGTCGATCTCGGCTCGACCCTACGGCGAGTTGGCGATCCCGACGGTGCTCCTGGGCTCCGCCTGGTTCCTGCGACGGCGCGGCGCGCCCGTCGTGGCCACTGCGCTCGGGCTGGTCGGCGGCGTCCTGTTGCCGGTCGTGCTGTTCGCCTCCTACGTCGACGGCGCTGGGTTCCCGCCCGACTTCGAAGGCGACGCCGTCGGATGGGCCGTGATCGCCACGTCGATCGTGCTCGCGGCGGCATACGCCTTGCTCGGGGCCCGCAGGCGCGACATCTCGGTGCGTCTGCTCGTGGCGCCGATGCTCTGGACCGCGGTCTGGGGGATCGGGCTCCTCCTGCCCGGCGCCGGCCGGGCGACGCTCGAGGACTGGTCGGCCATGCAGTGGGCGCTCGTGTCGGTCGCGGTCGCGGTCACCACGGTCGTGGTTCGCGTGTGGCCCGACCCGTGGTGGTCTCGGGACGCGCGGAGGTCGTTGATCCCGGGCGCCGCCCTCGCGCTCGGCCTCACGCTGTTGCTGGACGGCGCCGTCGGGTGGAGCGCTGGTCCGCTGGTCCTGGCCGGGCTCGCGACGCTCGTGGCGTCGGAGGCGCTCGCGGACCGGCTGGGCGTCACGCTCACCCAGGCGATCCAAGCGCCGCTGCTGTGGCTCGCGCTCGCGGGTCTCCAGCTCCGGGCGGGTGACGGCTGGACCGGTCCCGTGGCCGTGGTGTCCGCGCTCGGGCTCCTGGAGTGGCAGGACCGACGCCGTCCGGGGCCGGTCCCTGCGCTCGGCGCGGGGATCGGCGCCGTAGCCGGGATCGCCCTCGCGGTCCGCGCTCAGGCGTCCGACCCCTGGAGCGCCGTGGCAGCCCTCGGCATCCTCGCGGCGTGGGCCCACGTCCACCGGCTGCGGCCGCTCACCTCGCTGAGCAGCGACGAAGGCCGCTTCGCGATCGCCGCGATCGCCGCGCTTGCTCCCGCTGGACTTGCCGCGGCGCTGGTCGGGGCCCTACCCGACCATGTCGCGTTCATCGCGCTCGGCGTCGCCGCGCTGCTGGTCGCGATCGCGATCCGCGCCGTGACGCCGGCGGATCCGTTCCTCGGGCCCTGGGCCTTCGTGTCCACGGCAGCCCTCGGCGGGACCGTCGCCCTGTGGCCGCTGTCCGCGGATGCGGCCGCCCTCGCGCTGGGGACGTCGACCGTAGCGGTCGGGGTGGTCCCCGCGTGGCGGTTCCCGCGTGCGTGGGCGGCGGTGGCCGGCTGCGCCGGCACGCTCGCGTTCGTGCTCGCGTGGGTCGGCGTGGCGGCCGACGTGTCCGCGACGACGGTTGCCGTCGCGTCCCTGGCTGCGGCGGCCGTGCTGACGTGGCTCGGCAAGGCGGTCCTCGCGCACACGGCGCTCGCGTGCGTGGCGGCCGGCTCGGTGGCGATCGGCGTCGTCGTGACCTTCGGCGAAGGGTGGCTGCTCGTCGCGGTGATGGCCGCATGGACCGCCGCGCTCGTCTCGGTCGCCGTGGCTGGGGAGGTCCGGGGCACAGGCATCGTACGGCTGCTGGCGTCCGTGTTCGGAGCGTCGGGCGTGCTTCACGGTGGCGACGTCGCGCTCGGACTCCCGGCCGGGCTGGCGCTGGCGGGCGCCGCGGCGACGTTGCTCGTCGCCGCCGACGTGCACGGCGTGCTCGCCTCCGATCCGGGGTGGGTCGCGGTGGGCTTCGGCACGGTGTCCGTCGCCGAGGCGGCGGGGACCTGGCTCGTGCGTCGCCGGACCCCGCTCGTGCACGTCCTGGCCAACGGCGCGTTCGTGGTCGCGCTCGCGGCCGCGGCCGGGGCGACGCTGGTCGACGACCCCGCCCTGCCCTCGGCGATCACCCTCGCGCTCGCGATCGCGGCGGTCGTCGTCACGACGCCGGTCGCGCGACACGCCGTGATGACGTGGGTCGCGTGGGCGATGAGCGTCGGGCTGGTCATCCGGCTCACCCAGCTGGCCGACGTGGCGCCGAGCGACGTCCCGGTCGTCGTCGCGGCGTGGAGCGCGGTTCTGGGGCTGGGAGCGTTGGCGCTGGACGACGCGAGGGCGGGCCGCAGGCCCGCGGGCGCGTTCGTACGGACCGCGTCGCTGCTCGCCCCGGCCGCGATCGGCGTGACCGTGTTCCCGTTCGCGCTCGCGCTTAGCCTTTCCGGCTCGGACGCCCGGATCGCGCTCCTGTGCCTCGCGGGCGCGGCCCTGATCGCCGGCGCCGCGGCCCTGCTCCGCCTGGGCTCCCTCACGGCCGTGTCCTATGCCTTGGTGTCGGCAGCGACGGCGCTCTCGTCGCCGTGGTCGCCCGTTGACCATCCGTGGCTGGGCATCGTGTGGGCGGCGGCGCTGGGCGGCGCGGCCTGGGCCCTGCGCGAGGTGTCCGGGCCGCTCCCACTCCAGCGACGGTGGGATGCACCGGCCGCGCTGATCGCGCTCGGGTGCGCCGGCGTCGCCCTGTGGTGGTCGGTGCCCGCCGGGGAGGTCGCGGTCACGTGGGGGCTCGCCGGCGTCTTTGCCCTCGTCGTGGCCTGGGCGCTCCGATCCACGGCGTGGGCAGGTGTGGCGGCGGTCCTGATCGAGGTGGGCGCCGGCGACGCCGGTCACGGCTGGAGCGCCCTCGCGCTCGGCGCCGGGGCGGTAGGGCTGGCCGTGATCGCGTCCAGGCTCGCGGAGGACCGCGCGCAGGTGCGGGTCGCCGTGCAGGGTGTCGCGGCCGCGTTCGCGCTCGGCTCGCTGCTACAGCTGACCTCGTTCGCCGACTGGTCGTGGACGCTGCTGGCGGCGGTCGCGTTGACGATCGCCGTGGCGGCGACCGCGGCCGGCCTGCTCCTGCACGAGCGCAACGAGGTCTGGGCGATCCAGGCGGGCTTCCTCGCGGTGGCGATGCAGGGACTTGGGACGGCGGCGGCTCTCGTCGTGTGGCCCGAGCGGGGACCCGCGGTCGCTGCCTTGCTGACGGCGGCGATCGAGACGGCGGCCGTCGGCGTCGTGCTGAGTCTCGCGGTGCTCGCCATGGCCTCGCCCGCGCTCGTGTGCGGCGCCTGGCTGGTCGGGCTCGGAGACCTGATCGAAGGCGACCCGATGTGGTGGACGATGCCGCTCGGGCTCACCCTGCTGGTGATCGTCGGGATCGGCCGGTGGTTCGGACGCCACCGCGAGACCTCGGGGCTGGACCAGCCGCTCGTCGTCCTGGACGTGGCGGGGATGGCGACGCTGCTGATCCCGCCGCTCGTGCAGATCGTCGCGCGTTCCTCGCTCGACGCCGTGATCGCGATCGGTGTCGGGCTCGCGATCGCCGTGTGGGGGCTGCTGACGAAGGTTCGACGCCGCCTGTTCATAGGCGTCGCTGGCGTGGTGGTGGCGGTCGTGCTGATGATCGCGGGTCCGATCGCGGACCTCGTGCCGAAGATCGAGCGCCCGGTCATGTGGGTCCTGATCGTGCTCGCAGGGGTGGTGCTGCTGATCGTGGCGACGAGCCTCGAGCGCGGCCGTGCCCGCCTGGCCGCCGCGATGAAGCGGCTCGACGAGCTGCTGGGCGACTGGGAGTGACGTTCAGGCCGCGACGCGCAGGGCAGCGTGGTCGCCAACCGCGACGCCGTTGGCCCGATACCAGCCGGCGTTCGCCTCGATCGCGAGCACGTACGGTGCCGCCGCTGCGTAGGTCGGGCACGGATCGCCGGTGCACGGGGTCATCTCCGAGATCGTGACGATCGTGCCGTTCGCGTCCACGAACGCGATCGACAGCGGGATCAGCGTGTCCTTCATCCAGAACTCCGACGTCGTGGGCTGGTCGAAGACGAACGCCATGCCCTGGTCGGGCGGCATCGACGTCACACCCATCAGCCCTTGCTCGCGCTCGGGGTCCGTGTCGGCGACCCGCACGTGAAGCACGGCGCCGGTCCCGGAGAACCTGACCGTGCTCGACGCGTCGGCCGGGGCGGGCGACGGCACGACGGTCGGGCTCGAACGCGCGCACGCCGCGAGGAAGACCGGCAGGAGCAGGAGGGCGGTGACGAGACGCCGTCGCATCCTCCTATCTTCGCCGACGTCGGCGCGCCCCCTGGCGGGTGAGGGCGCTGTAGCCCGAACGGGTTGAAGTTCCACCCCCCGTCGTGCCGATACCTCTTGGGGTGCCCGCTACTTCGGGCCCTGTCCTCACGGGGGAGGGTGCGAAGGAGAGCGCGTTGAAAGGACGGACCATCGGGGCGGCGCTGATCGCGGCCCTGCTCTTCCTGGTGATCATGGGCGTCAGCGCCTACGCCGGCACCGACGTGGGCCCGGCCGGTATCGCGGTCAGCACGCAGGGCGGATCGGGGTACACGCCGTTCGGCGGGGTCCGGCTGCAGGCGATCGGCTCGCTCAACAGCAACGATCCGGACGAGCTCTTGGGGGTCGCCGGGCTCAGCCCGTCGACCAACCGGATCTCGGCGAACTTCACCTTCACCTCGCTCAGCCTGAACGGGAACGCCGGTTCGCGAAGCGGGGACTGCACGGGCAACTTCAGGTTCGGCACCTTGAGCGCGCCTGCCTCGAACGGCGTCTCGTTCGCGTGGGACCCGGCGGCCGACACGCTCACCTCCCGGCTCGTCACGCCGACGCTCGATTGCACGCTCGTGTTCGCGCATGTCGCGCAGGAGCTCGCGAACGCGCAGGGCGGGACGCTCGCCGACGCGCAGGCCGCGCTCGGGGACGTGAACGCGCTGCGGATCATGGTCGACGCCCACCAGGCGGGGACCACGGTCGTCCTGAGGGGGGCGACGGTGGACGGCAACGTCGCGCTGCCGACGTTCGACCCGGGTGCGGGGACCAGCCAGGAGTGGTTCGGGACGGGCTACGACTTCGACGCGCCGAACGGGTTCTCCCTGTCCGGCTCGCTCGACCTCGGGGGAACGTTCGGGACGTGCGCCACCACGTGCGCGCTGGAGATCGGGTTCGGCCACCTGGCCTCGGTCGACCAGCCCCCCGTGGTGACGGACCACGCCGCCGACGTCTCGGGCGACGAGGGGAGCGCCCTGTCGACCCATGGGTCGTTCACCGACCCGGACGGCGACCCGCTGACGATCGCCGCGAGCGGCGCTGGCTCGATCGCGGATCACGGGGACGGCTCGTGGTCGTGGCAGCTCGTCCCCGCCGACGACGGCCAGGGCACGGTGACGGTCACGGCGTCGGACGGTCGCGGCGCCACGGCGACCGATACGTTCACGTGGGACGCGGCCAACGTCCCGCCGACGATCGTGTCGCTCACGCCGAGCGTCGCCACGACGGTCACCGGCAGCGACGTGACCTGGACCGCCGCGGCGACCGACCCGGGCACCGCCGACACGTTCACGTGGTGGTTCGACGATGGGGCCGGCGTGCCCGGCGGGCTGACGACCACGTTCACGCGGTCGTACGCGAGCTGTGGGAGCCACCCGCTCACGGCGACGGTGGCCGACGACGACGGCGGCTCGGACACCGCCACCTCGGCCACGTCGGTCTCGGTGGCCGACGCCACGATGCTGCCCCCGCTCGGCGCCCGAGCCGCGCGCCCGGTCCGTCCCGGCAGCGTCGTGCCCGTGCGGGTCTGGATCGGGTGCGACGGCGTGTTCTGGAGCGGCCTGCACCCGACGGTGGCGGTGGCCGGCGGCGGTGCGCTCGCGCCGGCGACCTCCCCCGACGGCGGCACCGACGCGACGATGCGCGAGGTCGACGGCGCCTACCTGTTCGACCTGCGGGTCCCCGACGCGCTCGGCGCGGCCCCCCTGCGGACCGGCGACCGCCTCACGATCGTCGTCGAGCCCTTCGGTCCTTCCGGCGGCACGGTCAGCGCCACGGTGCAGGTCCGGGCGTAGCGGGCCCTCACGCGAGCGGCACGCCCGCTTCGACGGGTTCCTGCTCGTCGAGCTCGGACAGGTCCTCGGGCTCGACGTGGATGTGCGGGAGCACGCGGTCGAGCCGGTTCGGGAACCACCAGTTCGCCTTGCCCATGAGCAGCATCAGCGACGGCACGAGGGCGGTCCGGATGATCACGGCGTCGACGAAGATCGCCGCCGCGAGCCCCACGCCGAACTCCTTGATGATCCGCTGCCCGCCGAGGATGAACGACCCGAAGACCACGATCATGATCGCGGCCGCCGCGGTGATCGTCCCGCCGGTCGCGGCGAGGCCTCGCTGCACGGCCACGCCGTTGTCGTCGGTGCGCAGCCATTCCTCGTGGATCCGCATCACCAGGAAGACCTCGTAGTCCATCGAGAGGCCGAACAGGATCGCGAACAGCATCACCGGCAGGAACGACTCGACGGGTCCGGGCCGGCTCACCCCGAAGATGCCCCCGAGCCATCCCCACTGGAACACGGCCGTGACGATCCCGAACGCCGCGGCGATCGAGAGCAGGTTCATGATCGCGGCCTTCAGCGGGACCAGGAGGCTCCGGAGCACGATCATCAGCAGCAGGAAGGACAGGAGCACGACGACCCCGATGAAGACGGGCAGCTTCCCGCTCAGGACGGTCGCGAAGTCGGCGAAGATCGCCGTGATCCCGCCCACGTAGACGGTGAGGCCGGAGGTGCCGACGGAGGAGGGGATCAC
>JBLMXP010000248.1:0-8775 GCA_050257835.1 Planctomycetaceae bacterium
GCTCCCCAACGTCGAGGACGGAGCCATCCTACCCGCGCGTCGGCCCCGCGTGAGGGCCGAGGGGCCGTTCCGCCGCAGGTCTGTCGAGACCCTCAAGCGCGCGGGCGCGCGGGCCGATGCACCGGTCATGTGGCGACGTCGTCGTGCGCGCGAGCAGGAGGCGTGGGTGTCGACCGCGCCCGCGCCGAAGGCCGAGCAGCCTGCGGAGGTCCGCTCGCACGTCGAGCGCGCCACCTACGAGGACTCCTGGTACGAGGTGCTCCGGCGCTCTCCCGCCGAGGAGGCCACGGCCGAGTCCTCCGCCGACCCCGAGTGAGACGCCGGCGCCCGCCCTGTAGGGTGCCCGTCGATGAGGCTCGGCATCCTCACCGGCGGTGGCGACTGTCCCGGCTTGAACGCCGCGATCCGCTCCGCCGTCCGCTACGGCGAGGATGAGCGCGGGGTGAGCTTCGTCGGGTTCCGCGACGGGTGGCGCGGCGTGCTCGAGGGCGATGCCGAGGAGCTCACGATCGACGACGTCCGCGGGATCTTGCCGCGCGGCGGCACGATCTTGGGCACGAGCGGGGTGCAGCCCCAGCGCGTGGCGGGCGGCGTCGAGCGGGTGCGCGAGGCCCTCCGGATCCACCGTCTGGACGGGCTCCTCGTGATCGGCGGGGAGGGGACGCTCGGCGCGGCCTACGCGGTCGAGGTCCCGGTGGTCGCGATCCCCAAGACGATCGACAACGACATCCGGGGCACCCAGGCCTGCATCGGCTTCCACAGCGCCGCCCAGATCGCGACCGACCTGATCGACCGGCTGTACAGCACCGCGGAGAGCCACAACCGGGTGATGGTCTGCGAGGTGATGGGCCGTCACGCCGGCTGGATCGGCTACACGGCCGGGGTGGCCACCGGCGCTGACGTGATCGCGATCCCCGAGCACCCCTTCGACATCGACGCGATCTGCCGGCGGATCCGCGAGGTGATCGCGGTCCGCCGCCGGTTCGCGATCGTGGTGGTTTCGGAGGGCGCGATGCCGGTGGCGGGCTCGATGCCGGAGCCCACGTACCCGCTCGACGACAACGGCTTCCCCCGCCTGGGCGGGATCGGGTCCGCCGTGGCCGGCGAGATCGAGCGGCGCACCGGGTTCGAGACGCGCGTGACCGTGCTGGGACACGTGCAGCGTGGCGGTTCGCCGCTGGCGTTCGACCGGGTGCTGGCCACGAGGATGGCCCGGGTGGCCGTGGACCTCGCCCTCGAGGGAGCGTGGGGGACGCTCGCCGGTCTCGTCGGTGACGAGCTGAGGCCGGCGCCGCTCGCGGGCGTGCTCGCCGGCTCGCGCACCGTCCCAGAGGAGCGCTGGTCGATCCCCGAGGTGCTCTGCGCCTGAAGTTCCCGCATCCGCTGCCGGCCGGCGAGGCCGGCCTCGGTAGGCTGGGGCCCATGAAGATCGGGATCCTCACCGGCGGCGGCGACGTCCCGGGGCTGAACGCGAGCATCAAAGCGGTGGTCAACCGCGCCACGGCCGAGGGGCATCAGGTGATCGGGATCCGCCGCGGGTGGGGGGGACTGCTCGGCATCGACCCCTCGAACCCGCTGTCGGTCCAGGTCAACACGGTGCCGCTCGACCCCTCGACCGTCCGCACGATCGACCGCAGCGGGGGCACGTTCCTGCACACGTCGCGCACGAACCCCGCGAAGGTGAAGGAGAAGGACGAGCCCGAGTTCCTGCGCGCCGGGCGCCAGGGCGACGGGCCGCGCGACCACACCGCCCACGTCTTGCGCGTGATCGAGCAGCTGGGGATCGGGGCCCTGATCCCGATCGGCGGCGACGACACGCTCTCGTTCGGCCTCCGCTTGCACCAGGAGGGGGTGCCGGTCGTGGCGATCCCCAAGACGATGGACAACGACGTCCACGGAACCGACTACTGCATCGGCTTCTCGACCGCGGTCAGCCGCACCGTCAACTTCGTGCACCAGCTGCGCACGAGCGCCGGGTCCCACGAGCGCCTCGCCGTGGTCGAGGTCTTCGGCCGCTACAGCGGTGAGACCTCGCTCGTGTCCGCCTACCTGTCCGGTGTGGACCGCGCGGTGATCAGCGAGGTGCCGTTCGACGTCGACCGCCTCGGCGAGCTGCTCCTGCGAGACAAGCGCCACAACCCGAGCAACTACGCGATGATGACGATCTCCGAGGGGGCCACGCTCGTCGGCGGCGAGATGGTGCAGGGCGGCCCGGAGGACGCCTACGGCCACCGCAAGCTCGGGGGGATCGGCCAGCGGACCACCCAGCTGCTCAAGGAGCGCACCGGTCAGGACATGATCTACCAGCAGCTCGGGTATCTGATGCGCTCGGGTTCGCCGGACTCGCTGGACCTGATGGTCGCGATCAACTTCGCGGTCATGGCGACGGACCTGATCGCCGAGGGCTCCCACGGCCGGCTGGTGGCGCTCCGCAACGGGAACTACGCGAACGTGCCGCTGACGGTGCTCGGCCAGGGCGTGAAGCGCGTGGACGTCGAGGCCCTCTACGACCCGGAGCAGTACCTGCCGAAGATCCGCCACGTCGACGGCAAGCCGATGTTCCTGTACTGAGGTCCCGGCGGTCCCGGCGCCAGACCGACACGCCCTGCCCGCGGTACGCGGGATGCCAACCCGCCGCGCGGACCAACGGCGCGAACCGCGCGGTCGCGGTCGTGGACAGGAGCAGCGCCGTCACCCGCCGGGCCCGGAGCCACAGCGCGAGGTCGAGCGGGGTCACGATCGTCGCGTGCTCTTGGTCCACCGCGAGCCCTCGGTCCAGCCCGGCGTCGCGGTAGGGCGGCGGGACGGGGCCCAGGTAGGCCTCGGGCATCCGGAACCAGAAGTCGCTCACCGACTGCCACAGGTCCTGCTCGCCCTGCGTCGTCGGGATCACGTACACGTTCTCGTTCGGATGCAAGACCTCTCGGTACGTGCCGCCGGCGATGAACGGCGGGATCGTCTGGGCGTTGTGGTACGGCCACGCGGGGATCAGCAGCGCGAGGCCGGCGAGCGCGACCGTCCAGCGGATCCACGCGCGGGGGCCGGTCGCGCGAGCGAGCCACGTCGCCACGAGGGCACCGACCGCGAGCGCGGCGTAGACCGGGAAGCGCTGCGGCGTCGCGTCCTGCAGCAGCGGGAGCGAGGCCATGAGCTGCCCGGACGGCAGCGGGACGATACTCGCGCCGGCCACGTGCAGTCGTGAGCCGAGCGCCAGCACGAACACGACCCCGACGAACGCGAGCGCCGCGCGGACGGCGGGCCGCCGGTCGGTCCGCCAGATCCAGGCGAGGGCGACGAGCAGGGGCAGCCCCAGGTAGCCGGCATCCTCGGTCGGCGAGGTCGGGAACCGCGCGGTGAACGCGGCGAACCACGATCCTGCGAGCAGGAAGCTCGTGCGCGGCACCACGAGGCTCAGCAGGTCGATGCTGGGGGTGTCGCGCCGAAGCGGTCTGGCCGGCAGGTGCAGCAGCGCAGGCAGCAGGTACGGCACGAACACGACCGCGACCGCGACGCCGTAGGCGGACGCGACCGCCGCCGACGCCCGGCGGAGCGAGGGCCGGGCGGCGGGCACGAGGGCGAGGGCCAGCGCGAGCGCCACGGCGCCGAAGAAGGTGGCCGTCGCGAACAGCTCGGTCGAGATGCCGAACAGGAACACGAGGTCGACGGCGAGCCACGCGACCAACGCGCGGCGGGACACCGACCCGTCGAGCAGCCGCGCCACCAGGTACACGCCGAGCGGCACGGGGAACACCATCACCAGGTTCAGGTGCCCGTGCATCTGCCCGACCATGAACGCCGAGGACCCGAACACCGCGCCGCCGACGAGCGCGGGCCAGAAGCGACGGGCGATCCGGCGGCACACGAGGTAGGCGGCCCACGCCGCCAGGGCAGGCGCGAGCGTCAGCGCGACGTTGTACGCGACGAGGGTCCCGAACAGCGAGGTGAGCGGCCACAGGACCACGCCCAGGGCAGGCGTGAAGGTGGTCCAGGCGAGCGTCGCCCCCGCGGGCGCGAAGACCTTGGTCGTGACCATCGGGTCCAACCCGTGGGAGAGCGCCCACGGCGTCCAGGCGAGGGACCAGCGGTACAGCATCGCGTCGGAACGGCCCTGCCCCGCGTACCTCGTCGCGAACGAGCCCACGATCGGCAGGGTCCAGTACAGGAAGGACACGACCAGGTACAGGCCGAAGGCGGCCAGGCCCTGCCAGGCGGGCCGGAGCGCACGCAGGCGTCCGGCGGGTCGGCGCGACGAAGGCGCGGCGTCGGCGTGCCGAGGCCCTCCGACCGCGCCCGGCGGGCGAAGGGCGAGCCCCTGCTCCCTCGGCGCGGGGCTCGAGGGCGGCACGCCTCCCAGCGTACGAGCTCGAGAGGTGACGCAGGGCCGGCCTGCGGCGAGACGCGGATAGACTCCAAGGCCATGGCGCGCTACCGGGTGGACCTGCGATCGGACACCGTCACCACGCCCTCGGCGAGGATGCGCGCCGCGATGGCCGAGGCCGAGGTCGGCGACGCCTGGTACGGCGACGATCCCACCGTGAACCGCCTGCAGGAGCGCGCCGCCGAGCTCACCGGGACCGAGGCGGCGCTGTACGTCGCCACCGGCACGATGGCCAACCAGATCGGCGTGCGGCTGCACGCGAGCGGGGCCGGTCACCTCGTGGCGTGCGAGCGGGGGGCCCACGTCGCGACGACCGAGATGATGACCTCGGCGGTGCTCGCGGGGCTCTCCTACCGCACCGGCACCGACTCTCCGAAGGGGTACATGACCGTCGAGCTGGCCCGGCGGCTGCTCGAGCCCGACGACTACTTCGACGTGGAGGTCGTCGACCTGCTGGAGGTCGAGAACACGTGCGGCTCCTACGGGGGCACGATCCTGCCCTCGGCCGAGCTGGCGAAGGTCCGCCAGCTCGCGAACGACGCCGGCGTGCCGATCCACCTCGACGGCGCGCGACTGTGGAACGCCGTGGCCGCGACCGGCGAGGACGTGACCGCGTGGACCTCGCAGGTCGACACGCTGATGTTCTGCCTGTCCAAGGGCCTGGGCGCGCCGGTCGGCTCGGTCCTGTGCGGACCGGCCGAGCTGATCCGCGAGGCGCGCCGGATCTGGATCCTCTACGGGGGTGCCTGGCGTCAGGCCGGGGTCCTGGCTGCCGCCGGCCTGGTCGGGCTCGAGGAGGGCCGTCACCGCCTCGCCGAGGATCACGCGCGCGCCCGGCGCCTCGCGGAGGCCGTCGCGGAGCTGCTCCCGGGCACGGTCGACCTCGACATGGTTGCAACGAACATGGTCTTCGTGCACACGGAGGCGGTGGGGCTGTCCGCGCTCGAGACGATCGAGCGTCTGGCTGCCTCCGGCGTGGGCGCCGTGCCGGTCCCCGGGGCCGTGCGGATGGTCACCCACGTGGACGTGGACGACGAGGGGATCGGGCTCGCGATCGACGCCTGGTCCGCCGTCGCCGGTGCGAAGGAGACGTGATGGGCATCTTCTCGAAGGACTACCCGCCGGAGGTGGCGGTCCGGGTCCCGCCGGGCCAGCGCCTGGTGAAGACCTGGCCGGTGCTGCACTACGGGCCGATACCGTCGTTCGACGGCGCGACCTGGGACCTCGAGGTCTCCGGGCTCGTGGAGCGTCCCACGACGCTCAGCTACCAGGAACTCCGCGACCTGCCGCGCGTGACGGTCGACGCCGACATGCACTGCGTGACCGGCTGGACCACCTTGGACAACACCTGGGAGGGCGTGGCGTTCTCGACGATCCTGGACCTGGTGGCGCCCGCGCCGGAGGCACGCTGGGTGATCGCCCACTGCGCGTACGGCTACACCTCGAACCTGTCGCTGGCCGCGATGGACGACGACGACGTCCTGCTCGCCTGGCGCAACCACGGCGAGGACCTGACCCCCGAGCACGGCTGGCCGCTGCGCCTGGTCGTCCCGAAGCGCTACGCGTGGAAGAGCGCGAAGTGGCTGACCGGCCTGGAGTTCGCCGCGGACAACCGGCGGGGCTTCTGGGAGGTGCGCGGCTACCACGTCCACGGCGAGCCTTTCGCCGAGGAGCGCTACGCGTACCAGGAGGGCCCGCGGGCCGAGACGGAGCCCTAGCGTCGTCCCTCAGCCGGCGAGCGCGCGCAGGGAGACGAGGTCGGCGCGCTGGCGCGCCTCGTCGCCGGGGGTCTCGAGGACCCAGGGCACGCTCGACAGGGCCGACCGTGCGAGGGCGGCCCAGTCCAGGGTCCCCTCGCCGACGTCGGCGTGACGGTCGCGGTGCTCACCTCGGCCGAACGCCGAGTCGTTCGCGTGCACCAGCGCCAGGCGGGCGAGCAGGCCGGCGTCGCGGACCCGCTCGACGAGCGCCTCGACGCCCTCGGCCGTGTCCAGCGCGTAGCCGGTCGCGAACAGGTGGCAGGTGTCCAGGCAGAGCGCGAGCCGGTCTTCGCCGGCGACCGCGAGCAGCGCGACGGCCTCCTCGACCGTGGAGGCCACGGCGCCCGACGTGCCCGCCATCAGCTCGACCGCCACGGTCACCCCGGGCGGCGCCGCGCCGACCACCTCGCGAAGGACCTCCGCCGCGCGGCGCCGCCCGAGCGCCGCGGACGCCGGACCGCGCGACCCGCTGTGGACCACGACGAGGTCGGCGCCGACCGCTCCCGCCGCACGGGCCGTCGCCTCGAGCAGTCGCCGGGACCTCGCGCGGATCGTGGCGTCGTGCGAGGCGACGTTGACGGGGTAGGGCGCGTGGGCGGCGAGCGGACCGAGCCCGCTCGCGCGCCAGGTCTCGCGGTACGCGGCGGCGTCTTCGTCCCTCAGCAGCGGCGGCGCCCACGCCCGCGGGTTCGACAGGAAGACCTGGGCGCAGTCGGCGCCGCGCGCCACGCACTCGTGGACGACGCCGCGGAGCCCGATGCCCCGGCGCCGGACGTGGGCCCCGAGGATCACCCGACGTACAGGACGATCGCGTCGCCGTAGTGGACCGTGTCGCCGGGCTTGGGGTTCTGCCCGATCACGAGCGTCAGCGAGCTGCCCGGGATATAGAAGTACGAGACCGTGAGCCCGTAGGTGGCGGCCTTGGCCTTCGCCTGGGCCGGCGTGAGCCCCGTCAGGGTCGGCGCGGGGAAGGTCTCCGGGCCCTGCGAGACCGTGATCGTGACGGCGGAGCCCCACGCCTGCGAGGTGCCGGCGGAGGGGTCGACCGAGATCACGATCCCGCGGTCGACCTTGTCGGAGAACTCCTGCTTGACGACCGGCTTGAACCCCGCCTCCTTGAGCGCGGCGATCGCGTCGTGCTGCGCCTGGCCCGTCACGTCGGGAACGTCGACGGGCGCGTGGCCCTTGCTCACCCACAGGTCGACCGCGGAGCCCTGGGGTGCCTTGCCGTCGGCGGGGGCCTGTCGCACGACGTCGCCCTCGGCCACGGTGTCGCTGTAGATGGGGGTCACCCGGCCCCGGACCAGGCCGGCGGCGCTCAGCCGCGCGACGGCGGCCTCGAGCGAGAGCCGGGCGACCGAGGGCACCGCGACCGGCGGGGGACCGAGCGAGGACACCAGCGTGACGGTCTGGCCCTCCTTCAGCGCCGTGCCCGCGGGCGGGTCGACGGCGACGACGTCGCCCTTGGGGACCTTCGGGTCGTAGCGGCCGTCGGCGACCTTCACGACGAAGCCGAGGTCGCCCAGCCGTCCGCCCGCCGCGTCGACGCTCGCGCCGGTCACGTCGGGCACGGGATGGGAGTGGGGCAGGAGGTAGGTCCACCCGCCCCAAGCCGCGGCGGCCACGAGCCCGAGCGCGAGGAACCACGCGAGCCACGCGCGCCAGCGTCGGCGCTTCGTCCGCTCGACGCGCGGGATCGTCTGGGTCACGGCCGGCAGAGCGGCTTCGGTGGGCTCGCCGGCCCCGATCACCTCGGGGAGGTCCTGGACGAGGCCGCCGAGGGTGCGGGCGCGGCCGAGCTGCGGCTGGATCGACTCCAGGTCCACCCGCATCGCGCGCGCGTCCTCGGGGCGCAGCTCCCGGTCGGGGTCGGTGGCGCTCGCCACGAACCCGTCCAGGTCGGGCGGTACCCCGTCGGCGAACCCGCTCGGGGGCGGCACGCGCTCCGACAGGTGCTTGTACGCGATCGCCATCGGGGTCTCGCCGCCGAACGGCAGGCGCCCGGTGAGCAGCTCGTAGGTGACGATCCCGAGCGCGTAGAGGTCGCTGCGGGGGTCGGCGGGCTCGCCCCGGATCTGCTCGGGCGACAGGTACTGCACGGTGCCGGTGACCGCGCCGGCGCGGGTCGCGCGCGCGTCGCCGAAGGCGCGCGCGAGCCCCATGTCGGTGAGCTTCACGGTGCCGTCGGGCGTGACGAGGATGTTCTCGGGCTTGAGGTCGCGGTGGACGATCCCCTTCGCGTGGGCGTGCTCGAGCGCGAGGAGCGTCTGGCGGACGACGTCGGCGGCCTGCGCGGGCGCGAGATGGCCGTTGGCGTTCAGGAGGTCGCGGGCGGAGCGGCCGTGCACGTACTCCATCACCATGTAGTAGATGCCGTCGACCGCGCCCCAGTCGTAGACGGCCACGATGTTCGGGTGGTTCAGGGTCGCCGCGGCCCGCGCCTCGCGTCGGAACCGGTCGACGAAGGCCTGGTCCCCGGCGAGCGAGCGGTGCAGGACCTTGATCGCGACCTCGCGGGACAGCACGGCGTCACGGGCAAGGAAGACCTCGCCCATCCCACCGGCGGCGATCCGCTCCAGCACGTGGTAGCGACCGTCGAGGGTCACGAGTGCATGGCCTCGGGCGTCGCTCGAGGCC
>JBLMXP010000249.1:0-5469 GCA_050257835.1 Planctomycetaceae bacterium
TACGTCCAGCACGGAGTGGGACCGGAGGCGAACGAGATGATCCGTCGCACCCTGCTGCCCGGCTGGGAAGGACTCGAGCTCCTCTTCGACCTGCGCCATCTCCTCGAGGGCCTGATCGCGCGGACCGCCGCCCAACGCCGGACGGACGAGGACGCGAAGGAGATCGTGGCCGCCCTGGATCGCTATCGGGAGGCGGGGCAGGATCGCGAGGCCTCGCGCCTGGCCGACCGCGACCTCCACACCGCCGTCGCCGCGGCCACGCACAACCCCTACCTCGCGAGCCTGAGCGACCAGATCAGACGGGAGATCAGCCTCGGGTTCGGCGCCGAGCCGTACTCCAAGACGATCCGCGCCAAGGCCGTGAAGGACCACACGCGTCTGGCCGATGCGGTCATCGCGGGCGATGCCTCGGCCGCGGCGCGGATCGCGAACGCACACTTCCGGCTGACCGAAGAGACCCTCCGCGAGCTCCGCGAGCGGGTCGGTGCCGTCGACGAGGAGGGCGTGAGGTGAGCCCGCGCGGACGCTTCGTCCTCCGACGGTTGCTGCTCGCGATCCCCGTGCTGCTCGTGATGAGCGTCTTCGTCTTCCTCATGATCCACCTCGTCCCCGGCGATCCGGCGCAGACGATGCTCGGGTTCCGTGCGACCCCGCAGAACGTGGCGCAGGTCCGCAAGGATCTCGGTCTGGACCAGCCGCTCCTGACCCAGTACCTGGTGTGGATCAAGGGAGCCCTGCACGGCGACCTCGGGCAGGACTACATCAGCCACACCCCGGTCTCGACGCTCCTCGCGCACCGCTTGCCGGTCACGATCGAACTGACGATCCTCTCGATGGGCCTCGCGGTGCTGGTCGGGGTGCCGCTCGGCGTCCGCGCGGCCGCACGGCCCGGTGCCGCCCGGGCGCTCAGCGAGGGTCTCGTCGTCGCCGGGATCTCGATCCCGGACTTCTGGCTCGGGATCATGCTCGTGCTGCTGTTCGCCGGGATCTGGCAGGTGCTCCCCCCGTCCGGCTACGTGCCGTTCCTGCAAGATCCGGCCCAGAACCTCCGGTACATGGCGCTGCCCGTGATCGCGTTGGCGTTCGGGGAGGCCGCCTACATCCTGCGCACCACACGGGGCTCGATGGACGAGGTCCTCGGCACCCAGTACGTGCTGTTCCTGCGGGCCAAGGGCGTGAGCGAGCGGCGGATCATCTACCGGCACGCGCTGCGCAACGCGTCGGCGACGATCGCGACCGTGATCGGGATCCAGTTCGGCGTCCTGCTGGGTGGCGCGATCGTGATCGAGACGTTGTTCGCACTGCCGGGGGTCGGGCGGATGCTCGTCACGTCGATCCAGCAGCGCAACTACACGGTGGTGCAGGGCGGGGTGCTCGTCGTGGCGGCGCTGTTCATCCTCGTCACGCTCCTCACCGACATCCTCGTCGGGTGGCTCGACCCGCGGATCGCGGAGGGACAGACGTCATGAGCACGGCCGCCGTGACACCGATGAGCGCGACCCGCCGGTTCCGGCCGGGGTTCCTCGACACGCGCAAAGGTCTGTTCGGGTTCATCGTGCTCTCGGTGCTGATCGCGATCGCGGTGTTCGCGCCATTCCTCGCGCCCCACAAGCCCGACGCGATCGACGGTGCGCAGGTGCTCGCGGGCCCGAGCCTCGCGCACCCGTTCGGGTCCGACGCACTGGGTCGCGACGTGCTCTCCCGCGTGCTGTTCGCGTTCCGGGTCTCGCTCGCGGTGGCGGTGGGCTCCACGCTCCTCGCGTTCGTGATCGGGGTGCCGCTCGGCCTGCTCGCCGGCTACCACGGTGGATGGGTCGACACGGTGATCACACGCCCGATCGACATGCTGCTCGCGCTCCCCGCGCTGCTGCTCGCCGTTGCGCTGATCGCGGTGATCGGCCCGGGGACGTCGATCGCGCTCTTCGCGATCGCGGTGATCTACGTGCCGATCCTCGCACGCGTCGCACGTGCGTCCACCCTCGTGGTCGCGTCGCAGACCTACGTCGAGGGCGCGCGTGCGCGGGGGGCCAGTTCGTGGCGGATCCTCGCGCGCCACGTGATGCCGAACGCGATCGGCCCCGCGATCGTGCAGGCCACCATCCTGATGGGCTTCGCGCTGCAGATCGAGGCGGCCTTGTCGTTCCTCGGGCTCGGGGCGCAGCCGCCCACGCCCTCGCTCGGCGTGATGCTCGCGGATGGTCGTGACGTGCTGACGCAGGCGCCGTGGGTGGAGATCTTCCCGGGGCTCGCGATCGCGATCACCGTCCTCGCGTTCAACTTCTTCGGCGATGGCCTGCGCGAACGCCTCGACCCGCGGGGGGTGAGCGCGTGAGCGAGGCGGTCCTGGCGCTGTCGAACGTCCACGTCCGGTTCCCGACCGCGCAGGGGAGCGTCTCGGCCGTGAGCGACGTCTCGCTCGAGGTCCGCGAGGGCGAGATCTTCGGATTGGTGGGCGAATCGGGGTGCGGCAAGACGACGCTCGCGATGGCGACGATGGGTCTCCTGCCCCGCGGCACCGAGGTCACCGGCTCGATCCGGTTCCAGGGACGGGACCTCGTGGGGATGGCGGAGGAGGACCTGCGCCGGCTCCGCGGCGACCGGATCAGCATGATCTTCCAGGATCCGATGACCTCGCTCGACCCCGCGTTCGCGGTCGGGGATCAGGTCGCCGAGACGATCCTCGCGCACCGTGACGTGAGCAAAGCCGAGGCCCGCGAGCGCGGTCTCGCGCTCCTGCGCGACGTCGGGATCCCCGACGCCGCGCGCCGCTACGCCGACCCGCCCCACCGTCTGTCGGGCGGGATGCGCCAGCGCGTCGTGATCGCGACAGCGCTCGCGAACGAACCGGCGTTGATGCTCGCCGACGAGCCCACGACCGCGCTCGACGTCACGATCCAGTCCCAGGTGCTGACGCTGCTGCGGGCGCTCCGGGCGAGCCACCGGACCACGGTCGTGCTGATCACCCACGACCTCGGCGTGATCGCCCAGGCCTGCGACCGGGTCGGGGTGATGTACGCGGGCCAGCTCGTGGAGGTGGCGCCGGTGCACGAGCTGTTCGCTCATCCGCGCCACCCCTACACCGAAGCGCTGCTCGCCGCCCTGCCGACCGGGCAGCAGGAGCGCGGTGCCCTGCGGGTGATCGCCGGGCGGGTGCCGAGCCTGGTCGACCCACCGCCCGGCTGTCGGTTCGCGACCCGATGCCCTCACGTGATGGACGTGTGCGCACGGACCCCTCCGTTCGCCGCCGAGACGCCCGAGCACGCCGTGGCGTGCTGGTTGTCGGAGGCGACCCGGCGTGCCGGCGGCCTCCTCGAGGAGACGGCGAAGGGTGGTGCGGGGTGAGCGCGCAGGAGCTGTCGTTCTCCGACGCGGTCGCGCCGGTCACCTCCGCCGAGCCGCTGCTTCGCGTCCGCGGGCTCGTGAAGCACTTCCCGGTCGACCGGGGGCTGCTCGGCTCGGGCGCCCGGTTGCAGGCGGTGGACGGCGTCGATCTGGAGGTCCACCCGGGCGAGGTGCTCGCGGTGGTCGGCGAGTCCGGGTCGGGCAAGAGCACGCTCGCGCGCTGCATCCTGCGGCTGATCGACGTCACCGCCGGCACGATCGAGTTCGACGGCCGAGACGTCACCACGATCTCCGGACGCGCGCTCGCGTCGTTCCGCCAACAGGTCCAGCCAGTCTTCCAGGACCCGTTCTCCTCGCTCGACCCCCGCTGGCGCGTGCGCAGGAGCGTCCGCGAGGCGCTCGACGCCTACCGGATCGGGACGAGCACCGACCGCGACGCGCGCGTGCACGACCTGCTGGAGCGGGTGGGCCTCGATCCGGTCCTCGCCGATCGGCGGCCGCATCAGCTCTCGGGCGGACAGCGCCAGCGCGTCGGGATCGCCGCCGCGCTCGCGCCCGCGCCGCGGCTGATCGTGGCCGACGAACCCGTCTCCGCGCTCGACGTCTCCGTGCAGGCGCAGGTGCTGAACCTGCTCGCCGAGCTCCAGCGCGACCTCGGCCTGGCGATCGTGTTCGTGGCCCACGACCTCGCCGTGGTCGAGCACATCAGCCACCGGGTGGCGGTGATGTACCTCGGGCGGATCGTCGAGACGGGCCCCACCGCCTCCGTGTTCGACGATCCCCAACACCCATACACGCAGGCGTTGCTGGCGGCGATCCCGCAGGCCGACCCCACGCAGCGCACCGAGGCCGGTGCGCTGCAGGGAGAGATCCCGAGCCCCGTCGCGCCGCCGTCGGGGTGCCGATTCCACACGCGCTGTCCGGTCGCGATCGACCGCTGCGCGGTCGAGGATCCCGAACCCACCGTCTTCGGCGCCGGGCACGAAGCCTCGTGCCACGTCGCACGAGCCCGCCGAGACGAGCGGGCCTGATCAGGGAAGGAGGGGAACGATGCCCACCGCGTCCGTGAACGGCATCGAGGTCAACTACATGCTGGAGGGCGACGGCGAGGACACGATCGTGCTCGTTAACGGGCTGGCCGATGACCTCGAGACGTGGGTCTTCCAGATGGAGGACTTCCTCGGGGCCGGCTACCGGGTGCTGCGGTTCGACAACCGCGGGGTCGGACAGACGAGCGCGCCGCCCGGCCCGTACACGAGCAGGATGCTCGCCGAGGACACGAAGGCCCTCGTCGACCAGCTCGGGCTCACGAACTTCCACATGATGGGGGTGTCGATGGGCGGCATGATCGCCCAGGAGTACGCGATCAACTACGGCGAGGACCTCAAGACCGCCGCGTTCGTGTGCACGTACGCCGCGCCCGGCCCCTTCTGCTCGCGGATGTTCTCGATGTGGCACGACATGGCACCGGTCAACGGCGTCCCGTTCATCATGCGCGACGTCACCCTGTGGGCCTTCACGGTCCCGTTCTTCGAGGAGCGCGAGGAGGAGTTGAAGGAGTTCGAGGCCGGGATGGCCGAGCTCCCGATGCCGGTCGAGGCCTACCTCTCGCAGTTGCACGTGATCCAGACCCACGACACGACCGGCCGGCTGGGCGAGATCGTGGGTCACCCCACGCTCGTGCTCGCCGGCGAGCAGGACATCTTGATACCGGTCGCGCTCTCCAGGCGTCTGCAGGAGGGGATCGCCGGCGCGGAGTGGGCGACGTCCCCGGGCGGGCACGCGTGCATGTGGGAGCACCCCGCGGAGTTCAACCGAACGTACCTCGAGTGGATCGGGTCGCACCGCTGAGCGGTGCGGGAGGGAGGTAGGAGATGAGGAACGACGACGAACGGCGGGCGGACGAGCTCGCCGGGCGGTTCCTGCGGGGCGAGCTGTCGCGCCGCGAGTTCTTCCGCAGGGCCGGCGCCTACAGCGCGGCGGTGCTGGGCGCATCCACGCTCGGGAGCGTGCTCGCCGCGTGCTCGAGCTCGACGAGCACGTCGAGCACGGGGACGGGGTCGTCCTCGGCCGCGGCGACGGGCGCGCCGACGGCCGGCGGGACCCTGCAGGCGGCGCTCACCGGTG
>JBLMXP010000250.1:0-21762 GCA_050257835.1 Planctomycetaceae bacterium
GCAGCGACCCCGCAGCAGGAGAACGCCTGGTTCAAGTTCTACTTCGCGTCCTGGTACAAGAAGTCGCCGTACTTCCGGCGGACCGTCGAGGCCGGCTGCACGAGCTGGGACCTGTACAACCACATGCTGATCCCGACGCTGTACGACGACGACGTCGAGGAGTACTGGCACCTGCTGCGGCACGTGACGCTCTGGGACGTCGCGGTCGAGCGCCAGCTCGAGGTGAGCGGTCCCGACGCCGCCCGGTTCGTGCAGTTGCTGACCCCTCGAGACCTCTCGGCGCTCGAGGTCGGGCAGTGCAAGTACGTCGTGCTCTGCGCCCCCGACGGCGGGATCGTGAACGACCCGATCCTGCTGCGGGTCGACGAGGACCGCTTCTGGTGCTCGCTCGCGGACTCCGACGCCCTCCTGTACGCGCTGGGGGTGCAGGCGTTCGCGAAGATGGACGTCCAGATCCGCGAGCCCGACGTCTCGCCGCTGCAGCTGCAGGGCCCGCGCTCGGTCGACGTGATCCGGGCGCTCCTGGGCGAGGAGATCGCCGGCCTCCGGTACTACCGCTGCGCTCAGGCCTCGCTCGACGGGATCCCGCTGGTCGTGTCGAGGACGGGCTGGAGCGGGGAGGTCGGCTACGAGCTGTACCTGCGCGACGCCTCGCGCGGCGAGGAGCTGTGGGACCGGGTGATGGCCGCGGGCGCGCCGTTCGAGATCCGGGCGATCGCGCCGAGCGACCAGCGCCGGATGGAGGCGGGCATCTTCAACTACGGCAACGACATGGACGTCACGAACAACCCGTTCGAGGTGACCGGCCTGGAGCGTCTCGTGGAGCTCGACAACGACAACGAGGTCATCGCCCGGGCCTCCCTCGAGCGGATCGCTCGCGAGGGCGTGTCGCGCAAGCTCGTCGGTGTCGCGCTCGACGGCCCGCCGCTCGGGATGTGGCTCGAGGACTTCTGGCCGGTGGCGCACGACGGCCGGGAGGTGGGCCGTCTCACGAGCGCCTCGTACTCGCCGCGACTGGAGCTGAACATGGGCTACGCGTGGGTGCCGATCGCGCTGGCTGCCGCCGGCACGAGGCTCGAGGTCGCCTCGCCTGACGCGACGATCGGCGCCGAGGTCGTGTCCCTGCCCTTCTGGGATCCGCACAAGGACGTCCCCGCGGGCCGCGCGGAGACCGCGTAGACGCCCCCACGGCTCGCCGTACGGGCGGCTCCGCGCGCGGGGCGGACGCCCGCGCTCGCGGTCGGCGATGATGTCGACATGGACGGCACGTTCCTCGGCGGACACCTGCTGCTGTCAAGCGCCTCGTTGTTCGACCCGAACTTCCGTCGCACGGTGGTGCTGATCGGGCATCACGACGAGGAGGGCGCGGTCGGGGTCGTGCTCAACCGGCCGCTCGACGTGAGCGTGGACGAGGCGGTGCCGCCGCTCGCCGACCTCGTGGGGCCCGGCGACCTCCTGTTCGAAGGAGGCCCGGTCCAGCGCGACGCCGCGGTCGTGGTGGCCGAGTTCGAGGACCCGTCCAGGGCGAGCGTCGTGGCGTTCGGATCGATCGGGTTCCTGCCCGAGGAGGCGGACCCCGAAGACCTGGGGCCGATCCGGCGCGTCCGGGTCTTCGCGGGCTACTCGGGCTGGGGCGCCGGCCAGCTCGAGGCCGAGCTGGAGGAGGAGGCCTGGCTCGTCACGCCGGCGCTGCCCGAGGACGTGTTCCATCCCGAGCCCGAACGTCTGTGGGACGACGTGCTCAGGCGGATGGGCCCATCGTTCGCCCTGCTGCGCTCGATGCCGACGGACCCGTCGCTGAACTGACCGCAGGAAGGGCAGGCCCGGTCGACGGCGCGATCCATCGCGACGCCACCTTGCGGACGTGTCGCCGGTGCGGTGACGTCGGCGCGGCGACGCGGACCGGCCCCGCGCGCAGCGTCCGGTAGAACCACCACTTGCCCAGCTCGGCGAGCGCGAGGTACGCGACGACGAACCCGGCCACGATCAGCAGGAAGGACAGAGGCGGGGCCGTGAAGCCCATCGCGCGAGCGAGCGGCGGCACGTAGGGGATCACCACGCCGAGCGTCGCGCAGGCGAGCGTCATCGCGAGCTGGGTCGTGCTCGGGCGGCTCTTGAAGAACGGAACGCGCCGCGTGCGGATCACGAAGATCACGAGCGTCTGCGTCGCGAGGGACTCCACGAACCATCCGGTCTGGAACAGCGACTCGCCGGCGTGGAAGGCGCCGAGCATCACCGCGAACGTGGCGAAGTCGAACAGCGAGGAGATCGGCCCGAAGAACGTCATGAACCGGCGGATGAACCGGGTGTCCCAGTGCGAGGGTCGCAACAGCTGCTCCTCGTCGACCCGGTCGGTGGGGATCGTGGTCTGGCTCGTGTCGTAGAGCAGGTTGTTCAGCAGGATCTGTCCCGGCAACATCGGCAGGAAGGTCAGGAACGCCGAGGCGGCGGCGGCGCTGAACATGTTGCCGAAGTTCGACGACGTCGCCATCAGGACGTACTTGATCGTGTTCGCGAAGATCCGCCGGCCCTCGACGACGCCGTCGGCGAGGATGTCGAGGTCTTTCTTCAACAGCAGGATGTCGGCGGCGTCTTTCGCGACGTCGGTCGCCGAATCGACCGAGATCCCGACGTCGGCGTCGTGCAGCGCGACCGCGTCGTTCACCCCGTCGCCCAGGTAGCCGACGTCGAGCCCGCGTGTGCGCGCGAGCCGGATCACCCGTGATTTCTGATCCGGCGTGACGCGCGCGAAGATCGTGGTCTGCTCGATCGCGGCGACGAGCTCCTCGTCGGGCATCCCGTCGAGCTGCGCGCCGGTGAGCGCTCGCCCAACCGTGACGTCGAGGTCGCCGCAGACCTTCCGGGCGACGCGCTCGTTGTCGCCGGTCACGATCTTGACCGCGATGCCGAGCGACGCCAGGCGCGTCAGCGCCGCCGCCGCGTCGGCCTTCGGCGGATCCACGAACGCGAGGAACCCCGCGAGCACCAGGTCGCGCTCGTCCGCGGGGCCGATCCGCTCGAGCCCGGTCCCGTCGCGCGTGGCGACCGCGACGAGGCGCGCCCCCGCGTCGAACTCCCGGTCGAGGAGCTGCTCCACCACCGCGGGCGGGACGCCCGTGCACACGTCGAGGATCGACTCCGGAGCGCCCTTGGCCACGATCAGCCGTCCCTCGGGACCGTCCACTAGCACCGACATCCGGCGCCGGTCGTAGTCGAACGCGGCCTCCTCGATCCGCCGCCAGCCGTCCAGCGAAGGGCGGTTCGGCGCCGCCCACAGCGCCTCGTCGAGCGGGCTCCCGCCGGTGGGGACGCCGCCCTCCACCACGACGTCGGTGCAGACGAGACCGAGCAGCCGTGGCCGGTCGTCGAGGGTCCCGTCGGGCCCCATCGACGCGCGGTAGGAGATCCGGCCTTCGGTGAGCGTGCCCGTCTTGTCGGTGAACAGCACCTGGATGTTGCCGAAGTCCTCGATCGCGACGAGCCGCCGCACGAGCACCGAGCGGGCCGCCATCCGTTCGGCGCCGGCCGACAGGCTGATCGTCACGATCGCCGGGAGCAGCTCCGGCGTGAGCCCGACGGCGATCGCGAGCGAGAAGAGCACCGCGTCGATCAACGGTCGACCGGTCGCGACGTTCACGACGAAGATCCCCGCGACGAGTACGGCCGTGATCCGCACGAGGAGCTTGCTGAAGTCCCGGAGCCCCCGCTGGAACGAGGTCTCCGGGTGCCGCCCCCCGAGCTGTACGGCGATCCGCCCGAACTCCGTGGACGAGCCTGTCCGCACGACGACGGCCTTCGCCGTGCCGTTCTTCACGACGGTCCCCATGAAGGCGCATGAGGGCAGGTCGATCGGGCTCGCCGGATCGCTCACCGGGTCCACCCGCTTGTCCGCGGGCAGCGACTCGCCGGTCAGCACGGCCTCGTCGGCGAGGAGCCCGTCGACGGCGAGCAACCGCAGGTCCGCGGGGATCACGTCGCCGACCGACAGCAGGACCACGTCGCCCGGCACGAGCGTGGTGACGTCGACGGTGGCGGGGGTCCCGCCGCGGACGACGGTCGCCGAGTGGCGCACCTGGTCGTGGAGCTGCTGGACGGCCTGCTCGGATCGGAACTCGTTGACGAAGCCGAGCCCGACCGAGAGCACCACCATCACGACGATGATCCCGGCGTCCGCCGCCTGCCCCGTGGCGGCCGAGACGATCGCCGCGACGACGAGCAACGCGAGCAGCGGGTTGCGGACCTGGTTGCGTAGCACCTGCCAGGCGCTCGCGCCATGGGACCGCAGCGCGTTCGGACCGTAGGTGGCCAGTCGGGCGTGGGCCTCCGCGGACGCGAGCCCGGTCTCGGCGGTCTCCAGCGCGTCCAGCACCCGTTCAGCGGGCAGCCCGGCGGCCTCCGCGAGGGTGAGCGGGCGCGCGCTGCTGGCCGTCGGCACGTTGCGCAGGCTACCGCTACCCTGCAACGGATGGGAACCGGTGCGTCGATCCCGTTCGACCGCGCGGCCGAGTACTACGACGAGACCCGTGGGCTGTCGGAGGACGCGGTCGCGTGGCAGACGCGCCTGCTCGCGGACGAACTCCGCGGACGGGGCCGGGTCCTGGAGGCGGGCGTGGGAACCGGCCAGGTGGCGCTCCCCCTCGCCGAGGCGGGGATCGCGATGACCGGCCTGGACCTGTCGCGTCCGATGCTCGACCGGCTGATCGCGAAGGCCGGCGGCCGGATCCCGTTCCCGCTCGTGCTCGGGGATGCCACGCGGCTGCCGTTCCCCGACGACGTCTTCGGCGGGGCCGTCCTGCGCTGGGTCCTGCATCTGGTGCCCGCGTGGCGCCGGTTGCTGGCCGAGCTGGTCCGCGTCGTGGAGCCCGGCGGCGTGGCCGTGCTCCAGGTCGGGGGCTACGGCGGGCGGCGCGCCGAGATCCAGGAGCGGTTCGGGGAGGTCGCGGGCATCCCGCACGTCCCGGCGGGGCTGATGTGGGGAGCCACCGAGGAGCTCGACGACGCGATGCGCGGGCTCGGGGCGACCGTCCGCCTGCTGCCGACCTTCCGCGAGGAGGGCCGGGGATCGCTCGAGGGCTACCTGCGGGCGCTGGAGGACAGCAGGTACTCGTGGACCTGGAAGGCTGACCCGGACCTCGTCCGACGCGCGGCGGCCGAGGTCCGCGCGTGGGCCGAGGAGCGGTGGGGTCCGCTCGCCGAGGTGCCCGAGGACCCGCACGAGGTCGCCTGGCGCGCCTACGACCTGGGCTGACGCCCCTCCTCCCGGGTCCGGAGCCTCCGGTATCCTGTGCGTTGCCCCTTCGTGCTGGGGCTTCTTCACAGGCAAGGAGGGGTTCGGGTGCCCATCACCGAGGTCGACAAGATCTGGATGGACGGCCGGCTCGTGGATTGGGCCGACGCCAAGGTCCACGTGCTGTCCCACGCGCTGCACTACGGCAGCGGTGTCTTCGAGGGCATCCGCGCCTACGCGACCGACAAGGGGCCCGCGGTCTGGCACCTCGACGCGCACCTGGACCGGTTGATCGCCTCCGGCCGGATCTACCACATGGAGCTCCCCTACTCGAAGGACGAGCTCGTCCGGGCCACGAAGGACGTGATCCTCGCCAACGGACTGGACTCGTGCTACGTGAGGCCGCTGGCGTTCCGGGGCTACGGCGAGATGGGCGTGAACCCGCTGCACGCGCCGGTGAACGTCACGATCGCCGTGTGGCCCTGGGGCGCCTACCTCGGCGAGGAGGCGCTCGAGCAGGGCGTGCGGATCAAGGTCTCCTCGTGGAAGCGCCCGGACCAGAACACGTTGCCGAGCTCGGCGAAGGCGACCGGCGGTTACCTCGTCTCGATCCTCGCGAAGGTCGAGTCGCTCAAGGCCGGCTACGACGAGGCGATCCTCCTGAACCACGAGGGCTTCATCGCGGAGGGCTCGGGGGAGAACGTGTTCGTCGTGAAGGACGGGGCGCTCTCGACGCCGCCCACAGGCGTCGGCGCCCTCTCGGGGATCACCCGCGCCTCGGTGATCGCGATCGCGCGCGACCGCGGCTACGAGGTCGTCGAGCGCAACCTCGTGCGCACGGACCTGTACCTGGCCGACGAGGTCTTCTTCACGGGCACCGCCGCGGAGCTGACGCCGATCCGCGAGGTCGACGACCGCCAGGTCGGCGAAGGCCGCCGCGGTCCCGTCACGAAGGAGCTGCAGGACGCCTTCTTCGCCGCCACGAAGGGGGAGGATCCCCGCTACGCCTCGTGGCTCACCTACGTCCGAGACTGAGGAGCGACATGACCCGTACCGAGGCGACCTACCGGCTCCCCCGGACGGTGCTCCCGTCCCACTACGCGATCGTCCTGGAACCCGACCTCGACGCCGGCACGTTCCGCGGTTCGGAGGACATCGAGATCTCCGTCGTCGAGGCGGTGACCGAGATCGCTCTGAACGCGAAGGAGCTCGAGGTCACCTCGGCCACGCTCCGCGCCCACGATCGCTCGGTCGCGGTCGACAAGATCCTGTTCGACGCCGAGACGGAGCGCATGACGCTGGCGCTGGCGGAGGCGGCCGAGCCCGGAGACTGGACGCTCTCGCTCGCCTTCGGGGGCGCCCTGAACGACCGGCTCACGGGCTTGTACCGCTCCACCTTCACCGACGACGAGGGGGTCGAGCGCGTGATCGCCGCTACGCACTTCGAGGCGACCGACGCCCGGATGGCCTTCCCGTGCTGGGACGAGCCCGACATGAAGGCGACCTTCGGGATGACGCTCGTGGTGAAGGACGGTCTCACCGCGCTGTCGAACGCCCCCGAGACTGGGCGGGAGCGGGCCGACGACGGCCGGGTGCGGGTGCGCTTCGCCGACACGATGCGGATGTCCACCTATCTCGTCTGCGCGATCGTCGGCCCCCTGGCCGTGACCGAGGCGCTCGATGCCACCGGCGTGCCCGTGCGCGTCGTGTGCCGCCCGGGCAAGGAGCATCTGGCGAGGTTCGCCGCCGAGGTGGCCGTGTTCAGCCTCGACTGGTTCGGCGACTACTACGGGATCCGCTACCCCGAGTCCAAGCTCGACAACGTCGCGATCCCGGACTTCGCGCAAGGGGCGATGGAGAACATCGGCCTCGTGACGTACCGGGAGACGCTGCTGCTGCTGGACCCGGCCACCTCCACCCAAGAAGAGCAGCTCGACGTCACCGAGACGGTGGCGCACGAGCTCGCGCACATGTGGTTCGGGGACCTCGTCACGATGCGCTGGTGGAACGGGATCTGGCTGAACGAAGCCTTCGCCACGTTCATGTCCTACCTCTGCGTCGACGCGATGCACCCGGAGTGGCGCGTGTGGGAATCGTTCGGCCGGGCACGCTCGACGGCGTTCGAGGTCGACGCGCTGGAGAGCACACGCTCGATCGAGTACCCGGTGCACTCACCGAACGATGCGAGCGGGATGTTCGACACGCTCACCTATCAGAAGGGGGGCGCGGTCCTGCGGATGCTCGAGCAGTGGCTCGGTCCCGAACGCTTTCGCGACGGCATCCGCCGGTACCTGCGCACGTTCGCCTACGCGAACACCGAGACGCACGACCTGTGGGAGGCGCTCGAGGCGGAGACGGGGGAGCCGGTGCGCCGCGTGATGGACGCGTGGATCTTCCAGCCCGGCTATCCCGCGATCACGGTCACGCGCGAGGGCGACACGATCGGTTTCACCCAACATCGGTTCCTCCCGTCGCGGCCCGACGACGACACCACCTGGCCCGTGCCGCTGATCGTGCGCCAGGCCTGGGACGGGGGCGAGCGCGTCGACCGTCTGCTCGTGGAGGCCGACGGCCTGACGATCCCGATCGCGGCGCCCGACGCGATGGTGGTGGCCAACGCCGACGGCGCGAGCTTCGTGCGCGTCTTCTACGACGAGGGCCTCCGCGGGCACCTGATCGAGCACGCGATGACCGAGCTCACACCAGCGGAGCGGCACTGCCTCGTCGACGACGCCTGGGCCGCCGTGGTGGCCGGGGACGCGCCGATCACGACGTTCGTCGACCTGGTCGCGGGCTTCGCCGAGGAAGATGACCTCTCGGTCTGGCAGGCGATCCTCACCGGGCTCGCGTGGTGCGACCGGTTCGTCGAGGGGGCGGCGCGCGACCGCCTTCGTGATTTCGTCCGCGAGCTGATCCGTCCCTCGCTCGACCGCCTGGGATGGGACCGGCGTGCGGGCGAGCCCGACCTCGACGGCGAGCTCCGCGGAGAACTGATCCGCTCCCTGGGCGTGCTCGGCGACGATCCCGAGACCCAGGCGCAGGCGCGCGAGGCGGAGTCCCAGGCGCGCGCGGGCGAGGACGTCGACCCGGCGGTGGCCGCAGCGGCCGTGGACGTCGTCGCTTCGGTCGGGAACGAGGAGGACTACGAGGCGTTCCTCGCGCGCGCGAAGGATGCGCCGACCCCGCAGGAGCAGCTGCGCTACCGCACGGCGCTCGCCCGATTCCGCGATCCCGCGCTGATGACCCGCACGCTCGAGGCGACGCTCACCGCCGACGTGCGGCCCCAGGACGCGCCGTTCCTGGTCGCGCGGTCGGTGATGAACCGCGACCTCGGCCGGCAGGCGTGGGCGTTCGTGCGTGATCGCTGGGACCGGCTCACCGACCGGGTGGCGGCCTCCAACGTGATCGCGCTCGCGGTCGGGACGCGGACGCTGACCACCCCCGAGCAGGTGGCCGACGTCCACGCGTTCTTCCAGGAGCACGACATCCCGCAGGGGCACCTGATGCTGCTGCAGACGCTCGAGCGCCAGCGCGTGTACGCGGACCTCCGCGCGCGGGCCACTGCGGAGCTCGAGGCGCGCTTCGGCGGCTGATCGTCCGCCGGCGTCGCAGAGAGCCCGGATGCGCTTCTCGCTGTCGGTCCCGAACTTCGGTCCCTTCGCCGACGCGCGTCTGACGGCGACGATCGCGCGTGAGGCAGAGACGGCGGGCTGGGACGGTGTGTTCGTCTGGGATCACCTCCTCGGGTGGGAAGGGAACGTCGTTGCCGACCCGTGGATCGTGCTGACGGCAGTCGCCCTGCGGACCCGGCGCGTGCGCATCGGACCGATGGTGACCCCGCTCGCGAGGCGGCGCCCTTGGCAGGTGGTGCGCGAGGCGGTGACGCTCGACCATCTTTCCGGCGGCCGGGTGATCCTCGGCGTCGGACTGGGTAGTCCCGCAGAGGAGGACTTCGCGCGATTCGGCGAACCGACGGACGATCGCGAGCGTGCGGCGATCCTCGACGAGGCACTCGAGATCGTCGACGCGCTCCTGCGTGGCGAGGTGGTCGACCACGACGGCCCTCGCTTCCACCTGCGGGGTGTGCGGCTCGACCCACCGCCCGTGCAGCGCCCCAGGATCCCGATCTGGGTCGCAGGTTCGTGGCCGCACCGCGCGCCCTTCCGCCGCGCCGCACGGTACGAGGGTGTGATCCCGGTCGCAGCGGGCGGTGAGCTCGTGCCTACCGTCGAAGAGATGCGCGAGGTGATCGCGGAGGTCCGCTCGCATCGGACCTCGACCACCGCACCTTACGATCACGTGTTCACGGGTTTCCTACCCGACGATCCCGCCCGAGCGGTTGACCTGCTCGACGAGCTGGAGGCGTTGGGCGTGACCTGGTGGCAGACGAGCATCGGCTGGCCCGGCGAGGAGCTCGAGGCGTTCCGCGATCGGATCCGCCGCGGACCCCCGGGCCGGCGCTGAACCGCGTCAGTCGGCGTCGTCGGCCGCGGCGGCGGGGTCCTCGACGGTGCCGGGATCCGCGTTGCCGCCGCAGATCACGAGGGCGACGCGCTCACCGGGCTCCGCGACGTAACCGCCGGTCAACAGCGCCGCGAGCGGCGCCGCCGCACCAGGCTCGGCCAGCACCTTGACGTCGTCCCACAGGACGCTCCGCGCGTAGCCGATCGCGTCGTCGGGCACCAACACGACGTGGTCGACGAAGCGCCGGGCGATCGCGAAGCCGATCATCCCGGCGCGCCGCGCGCCCAACGCATCGGCCGCGACCCCGCCGACCTCGACGTCGACGGGTTCGCCCGCCTCGAGCGCCGCGTGCAGGGTGGGGCACGTGAGCGGCTCCACGCCGACCACCTTCACGTCGTTCGCGAACCAGGCTGCGATGCCCCCGATCAGCCCGCCGCCGCCCACGGCGACGAGCACCGTGTCCAGCACCAACTGCTGCTGCTCGAGCTCGCGTGCGAGGGTGCCCTGCCCGGCCACGACGGCCGGCTGATCGTACGGGTGCAGGAAGGCCGCCCCCGACTCCCAGGCGCGCTCCTCGCACGCCGCGTAGGCCTCGTTGTAGTAACCGTCGATCACGTGGACCGTGGCCCCGTAGGCGCGGATGCGGTCGATCTTCATCGTCGGGGACGTGGACGGCACGAAGATCTCGGCGGGGTAGCCCAGACGGTGGGCCGCGTAGGCGACCGCGAGCCCGAAGTTCCCGCCGGAGGCGGCGAGCACGCCTGCGTCGTCGAGGTCACCGGTGAGCATCCGATTGAAGGCGCCCCGCGGCTTGAACGACCCGGTGTGCTGGAGCAGTTCGAGCTTGAGCGACAGCCGGCCCGGCACGCCGAACGCGCCCTGCTCGAGCTCCATCACCGGCGTGCGGCGCACGTAGGGCGCGATCCGCTCCGTCGCGGTCTCGACGTCGAAGCGGGTGACGTCCAGCGGCTGGTCGCCGGGGGAGAGCGTGCTCACGCGGGTATGGAACCACGACCGGCCGCTGCGTTCACCTCTGCGGCCCGGGGAACCGGTTTGACAGACCGGGGACCGGTTCCTACCGTTCGCACGCGAACGACCGCGGGCGAACGTAGGGGGACCGTCGTTGAGCGGGCAGACCGTCGTCGAGGGCGTCACCGTCGCAACCGATCACTGGATCGGCGGCGAGCGCGTGGGGTCCGCCGCGGTCTTCGAGGACGTCTGTCCGATCGACGAGCGGGTGATCGCCGAAGTGGCGCGGGGCGACGCCGCGACCGTCGAGGACGCCGTGGTGGCCGCCCGTGAGGGCGCCGCGACCTGGGGCGCCACCCCGCCCGCGGGGCGCGCGGCCGTCCTGCACGCGATCGCCGACGGGATCGAGGCGGCGGTCCCGCGCCTGGCCGCGGTCGAGACCGCCGACAACGGCTCGCTCCTTCGATCGATGCGGAACTCCGTGATGCCGCGCGTGGCGCGTAACTTCCGGTTCTTCGCCGACCGGCTGCTCACCCTGCAGGGGAGCGCCGACGCCGACCACGAGGGGTTCGCCGAGCGCGTGTCCTGGGATCCCGCGGGGGTCACGGCCGTGATCACCCCGTGGAACGCGCCGCTGATGCTCGCCACCTGGCGGGTCGCGCCGGCGCTCGCTGCCGGCAACGCCGTGATCCTCAAGCCGCCGGAGTGGGCGCCGCTCACCGCGTCGATGCTCGCGGACATCGCCCGCGCGGCCGGCCTCCCCGACGGCGCCTACAACGTCGTCCAGGGGATCGGGGAGGAAGCAGGCGCCGCCCTCGTGGCTCATCCGAAGGTCGACCGCGTCGCGTTCACGGGCAGCGTCGCGACCGGCCGGCTGGTCGCGCAGGCCGCGGGCGCGAACCTCACCCCAATGTCGCTCGAGCTCGGGGGCAAGTCGCCGTTCGTGATCTTCGCCGACGCCGATCTCGAGGCCGCGGTCCGCCAGGCCGTCGGGCAGTACGACAACGCCGGGCAGGTCTGCCTCGCGGGCACGCGGCTGCTCGTCGAGGCGCAGGTCTACGACGCGTTCGTCGAGCGGCTCGCCGCCGCCGCGGGAGCGATCGTGCAAGGCGATCCCCGCGAGGAGACGACCGAGATCGGCCCGCAGATCACCCGCGCGCACTTCGAGCGCGTCGACGGGTTCGTGCGGCGAGCGAAGGACGACGGCGCCCGCGTCGTCTTCGGCGGGGGCCCCAACGGGGACCTCGGCGGCCTCTACTACCGCCCGACGCTGTTCGCCGACGCGCCGGAGGGCTCGGAGATCCTCACGCAGGAGGTGTTCGGGCCGGTGCTGACGGTCCAGCCGTTCGCGGGCGAGGACGAGGCGGTCGCGCTCGCGAACGCCACCGACTACGGGTTGGCCGCCATCGTGTACACGGGAGACGAGGAGCGCGCCGCGCGCGTGTCCGAGCGCCTGGTCGCCGGGACGGTGTGGGTCAACTGCTTCTTCGTCCGCGACCTGAACGCCCCGTTCGGCGGGTCGCGCGACTCCGGGATCGGCCGTGAAGGCGGCGTCTGGTCCTTCGATTTCTACGCGGACGTGAAGAACGTCTGCACCGCTCCGTGGGACTGAAAGGGGAACGCGATGGGTGAGGTGGTCGGCGCGGCGCTCGTGGCGCACGTGCCCACGATCATGCTGCCGGAGGAGGTCCGCCTCGAGCTGAACGAGGGCAAGGAGATCACGCTCGTCCCGGGTCTGCAGCGGATGAAACGCGACTGCATCGACCGGCTCGAGCCCGACACCGTGATCGTGTTCGACACGCACTGGGAGTCCACCTTCGAGCACATCGTGACCGCGCAGGACCGCAGGCAGGGGCTCTTCACGAGTCACGAGCTGCCGCGCGGGATGCGCCAGATCCCCTTCGACATTGCCGGGGACCCCGAGCTCGCGAACCTGATCGCGCACCAGGCCGAGGGCCGCGAGGACTGCTGGATCCTCGCCTGCGACGACCCGTACCTGCCGATCTTCTACGGCACGGTCAACATCTGGACCTACCTCGGCCGCCCCGACACGCGCTGGATCAGCGTCGCGATCAACCAGACCTGCGACACCGAGGACTTCCTGCTGTTCGGCCGGCTGATCGGCGACGCGATCGCGCAGAGCGACCGCCGCGTGGTCCTGCTCGCGAGCGGCGGCATGACGCATCGGTTCTTCAACTTCAAGGAGCTGCGTTCGCGCGAGAGCCAGCGGGCCCCGGACAACATCTACGACATGGCCTACTACGAGGCCGATATGGAGGTGCTCGATCGGCTCGAGGCGGGAGATCACGCCGCCGTGATCGACGGGATGCCCGAGTACCGCAAGGCCTACCCGGAGGGCCATTTCGGCCACTACCTGATGCTCGCGTCGGCGCTCGGTGGGCGGGACTGCCGCGCGCCGGGCGAGCTCTACAGCGAGTACGAGGCCTCGGTGGGCACGGGACAGGTGCACGTGTGGTTCGAGCGGCCGGCCCAGGGGTGGACCGGCCAAGGCACGGCCGCGTAGGGCGGCCCGAGAAGGAGGGATCTCGCGTGGCCGAGCAGCAGCTCGAGTACGAACGCCTGGGAGCCAAGAAGCTCTCGCTCGTCGACGTGGTGGCCCAGTCGGTCGGGTTCATGGGACCGGTCTTCAGCGCCGCGTTCCTGATCCCGCTGATCGCGGGCTACAACGCGACCGGCAAAGGAGCCGGCGACGCGACGCCGTTCGCGGTGATCCTGGCGGCGATCGGCATCTTCGCGCTGGGCTGGATCGTCGCTCAGTACGCCAAGCGGATCCATGCGGCTGGGTCGCTGTACGACTACGTCTCGAACGGGTTCGGCCCACGGGTCGGGGCGGTGGCGGGATGGCTGTACTACGGCGCGACGACCGTGCTTGCCTCCGCGATCGCCGTCTTGATCGGTGGTCTGATCCACGACATCCTGCTCCTCGAGTTCAACGTCGAGCCGTTGCCGTACTGGGCGTGGAACCTCCTGTTCGTCGCGATCGTGTTCGTCGTGATGTGGAGCGGGGTCCAGATCTCGACGCGGGTGCAGCTCACGCTCGCGCTCGTGTCGGCGGTGGTCGTGCTCCTCTTCTTCATCTACGTCATCGCCAAGGCCCCGACCCAGGACCTGTCGGCGTTCACGCCGGGCGCGAGCGACCAAGGGTGGAGCGGCATCTTGTTCGGCGTCCTGTACGGCGTCTTGATCTTCGTCGGGTTCGAGACGGCCGCGAACCTCGCCGAGGAGACGGCGGAGCCCAAGCGGTCGATCCCGCGCGCCGTGCTGTCGGCGGTCCTGATCGTGTCGGCGTTCTACCTCGTCGCCTCCTACGCGCAGGTCGCCGGGTTCGCGTTCGACATGAAGGCGTTCACGTCCCCCGACGTGAACGTGGCCGGGCCGATCTTCATCCTCGCCGCGCCGACCGCCGCCTCGCCGTTCTCCTACGGGAGCACGTGGATCGAACGGCTCATCGAGCTGGTGGTCCTGCTCGACATCGCGGCCGTCGGCGTCGGGGCGGCCACGGCGTCCAGCCGAGGGATCTTCGCGCTCGCCCGCGACCGTCGCATCCCTGGCGTCTTCGCCAAGGTGTCGGCGACCCGGGGCACCCCGATCGGCGCGATCGTGTTCGTCTCGGCATGGAGCCTGTTCGTCGTCCTGTGGGAGTGGATCGGCCCCTGGTACTCGCCGTTCGACGGCTACTTCAACATGTTCGTGTGGCTGTCGACGTTCGGAGGGTTCTCGCTCACCGTCGTCTACCTGGCGATGTCGGCCGGGGCGTTCAGGGGCTTGGCCGACCACCCGAGCAAGGTCGGCGTGTACGTCGCCTCGACGGTCGGCGTCCTGATCGCCGGAGGCGCAGTGTTCGGCGGCATCTACAAGCAGGCGGCGCCGTTCGACAAGGTCTGGATGGTCGCGCTCGTGTGGCTCGTCCTCGGCGCGATCGTGACGACCCTGTTGAAGGGCCGCCCGCCCGCCTCCGAAGCGCTGGCCGACCTCCGCTCGGAGCACGTGACCGGCTAGGAGCCTGATCATCGACGTATCCAGAGCGGAACCGGATCCGGAACGGCCGCTGCGCCTGGACGCGACGCGCGAGGAGGCGCTCGCGCGGGTCGCCGACCTGGTCGCCGAGGCGTGGCGGTCGTTCGACCGGTTCCGGCCGCAGGAGCCGCCGCTCGAGGACGCGCTCCGCCGGCTGATCCAGGGGCCGCTGCCGCAGGGCCCGACCCCGGTCGAGCAGGCGCTCGGGGAGGCGGCCGAGATCCTCGACCGCTCGATCGCGCAGGCGCGGCCGCGCTACTTCGCGTTCATCGGCTCGTCGGGCCTGGAGGTCGGCGCCCTCGGCGATTTCCTCTCGCACACCTACGACATCAACCTCGCGGTCGAGGCGCGCGCGGCGACCGTCGTGGAGCACCAGGCGGTCGGATGGATCGCGGAGTTCGTCGGCTACCCTGCGGCCGGGGGCGCCTTCACGAGCGGCGGGACGATCAGCAACGTCACCGCGCTCGTGGCCGCCCGCGAGCGCGCGGTGCCGGGCGCGCGTCGCTCGGGCCTGGGCGGGCTCCGCGTCGCCGTCTACTGCTCGGAGGAGGCGCACTACTCGGTCACGCGGGCGGTCGAGCTGCTCGGGATCGGCTCGGACAACCTACGGGCGATCGCGATCGACGGCCTGCGACGGATGCGCCCGGACGCGCTCGCCGACGCGATCGACCGCGACCTCGCCGGCGGCGTCATCCCGATCGCCGTGGTCGCGACCGCGGGCACGACGCTCACCGGCGCCGTCGATCCGCTCGGGGAGATCGCCGAGGTGTGCGAGGCCCGCGGCGTGTGGCTGCACGTCGACGGCGCGTACGGCCTCCCGGCCGCGGCCGTACGGCCGCAGACCTTCGAGGGTCTCGCGCGTGCCGACTCCTGCTCGGTCGACGGGCACAAGTGGCTCTACCTCCCTAAGGCCTGCGGCGTCGTGTTCACGCGCCACGAGGGGGCGTTCGCCGGGGCCTTCGCGCACGAACAGGGGTACCTGCCGCACCAGCGCCACGAGCTGCACGGCGCCGACATCACGCTCGAATACTCACGACCGTTCCGCGCGCTGAAGGCGTGGCTCGCGTTCCGCACCCACGGCGCGGCGCAGTTCCGCGCCGCGATCGATCGCAACCTGCGCGAGGCCGACCTCCTGTACCGACACGCGCAGCTCACCGAGGACTTCGAGGTCCTGACCCACACGCCGGCGCTGTCGGTCGTCCCGCTCCGCCACGTCCCGCCCGGGGTGGCCGATCCGAACGCGCACAACGAGGCGCTCGCGCGGGCGATCCAGGACGACGGACGGATCTTCCTCGCGAGCGCGCTGATCGACGAAGACGTGTGGCTGCGGCCCTGCTTCGTGAACTACCGCACGACCGAGGACGACGTGCTCGCGGTGCTCGAGGTGGCGCGCGAGCTGGGAGAGCGGATCGCGGGGGCCGCGACGTGAGCGAGGACCTCCTGCCCGCGGAGCGCAAGGTCCTCGAGGTCCTCGGCGACCGGCCCTTGGACTTCGCCGCGATGGGCGCGATGTCGAACCTGTTCCGCAGCGCGGTCGCGATCCGCCGTCACCTCGAGGCGACCGTGCTCGCCCCCGACCGCCTGTCGTGGACCTCCTTCGTCGGGCTCTGGGTGCTGTGGGTGTGGGGCGAGCTCGGCGCGAACGGCTTCGCCGACGCGGTCGGGATCAGCCGCCCGACCGCCACCGGCGTGATCCGCACGCTCGAGGCACGGGGGCTCGTGCGACGCCGCGGCGACGCCGACGACCGCCGCACGGTCCTCGTCAGCCTCACGCCCGAGGGGTTGGCGCTGATCGAGGCGCTCTTCCCCCGCTTCAACGCCGAGGAGGCTCGGGTGGCCAACGCGCTCAGCCCCGAGGAGCAGCAGGTCCTCGCGAGCATGCTGCGCAGGATCCAGAACGGCCTCCCCGACACCCAGGACTGAACGGCGCCGCTACCGCGCGCGGATCGTGACGGGCAGCGACTTCAGGCCGTTGACGAAGTTCGAGCGGATCCGCTTCGGCTCACCGGCGAGTTCGATCGACGCGATCCGGGGGAGGAGCTCCTGGAACAGGATCTTCGTCTCCAGGCGGGCCAGGTGGGCGCCGAGGCAGAAGTGCGGGCCGCCGGGACCGAACGTCACGTGGTCGTTGGGCTGGCGCGTGACGTCGAACTGGTAGGGGTAGGGGAAGACCTCCTCGTCGCGGTTCGCGCTGACGTACCACGTGACGACCTTGTCGCCCTCGTGGATCGGCTGACCGCGGAGCTCGACGTCGCGCGTCGCGGTCCGCCGGAAGTGCATGACCGGCGTGGCCCAGCGGAGCATCTCCTCCACGGCGACCGGGATCCGCTCGGGCTCTTCCTGGAGCAGCCGCAGTTGCTCGGGGTGCTGCAACAGGGCGAGCATCGCCGAGGAGATCGTGTGGCGGGTCGTCTCGTTGCCCGCGATCATCAGGACCCCGAAGTAGTTGTGGTAGTCCTGCTCGCTCAGCACGCCTTCGCTCTGGGCGGTGACGAGCGCCTGGATCACGTCGTCGGCGGGCTCGGTCAGCCGCAGGTCCCGCTGGCGATCCGCGTAGGCGAAGACCTCCAGCGCGGTCGGGGAGCGGAACGGGAGCAGCCGGTAGGCCTCGGTGTCGTGCTGGTCCACGACGAGGGCGGACAGGTCCGGGTCCTGGTTCGCGATCATCTGGTCTCCCCAGCTGATCAGCTGCGGCGCGTCTTCCTGGGGGACCGTGAAGATCGAGCACAGGAACCGGATCGGGAGCTCGCGGCTGATCGCGGGCACGAAGTCGAAGGGCTCGTCGACCACGAGATTGTGATCGAGCACCGAGCGCGCGACCTCGCGGATCCAGTCCTCGAAGACGCCGACGGCCCGCGCGCTGAAGCGCTTCGAGCAGATCTTGCGGAGCTCCGTGTGGCGCGGCGGGTCGGTCTCGAGCATCGAGCGGCGGATCTCGAGCTGCTCGGCGTCGAGCTCCTCGAGGGAGACGGCGCCGGTCTGGGAGGAGAACGTCGACCAGTCCATGTGCACCTCGACGAGGTCGTCGTAGCGCAGCACCGACCAGAAGCCGTGGTTCGGTGGCGGCTCCGGGTGCCACACGACCGGATGCTCGGTGCGGAGCCGGTCGAACCACGCGAAGGGCACCTCCCGGACGTAGTTGTCCGGGTCGACCAGGTCGATCCCGTCCAGCGCCGTCGTCATCCGTCGTGCCTCCGCTCTCAGAAGAATGGCGTGTAGAAGTCGAGCTCCCAGGCGGTGGGGTCGGTGGTCGCCGGGTCGGACACCGCGTCGAGGTAGCGCTTCCACTCGGCCTGCTTCAGCTCGCAGAACGCCTCCACGAGCGGCGCGCCGAGCGCCTCGCAGATCTTCGCGTCCTGGCGGAAGGCGTCGAGCGCCGCAGCGAGGTTCTCGGGCACGTGCACGTCGGCGACGACGTCTTGCCCGACCGGCTGAGGCGCGGCGAGCGCGAGCTCGTCCTCCAGCCCGAACCGGCACGCGTGCAACAGCACGGCCGCGGCGAGGTAGGGGTTGCAGGCGCCGTCGGGGACGCGGTTCTCGAGGCGGGTCGAGGCGCCGCGGTCGGGCGAGATCCGGATCGCGACGGTCCGGTCGTCGTGGCCCCAGTTCGCCCAGTAGCCGTTCATCATGTCCGGGAGCAGCCGCTTGTAGGCGTTCACGGTGGGCGCGCAGATCGCGGCGGTGCCGTCGTGGTGCGCGAGCATCCCCGCCATGCAGCGCCGCGCGAGGTCCGACAGGCCGTCGGGGTCGCTCGGGTCGTACAGGGCGTTCTGACCGTTCGCGTCGCGGAAGCTGATGTTGACGTGCAGCCCCGAGCCGCCGCGGTCGCCGAACGGCCGACCGATGAACGTGGCGCGATGCCCCCGGCGCTGGGCGATCTCGTGCGCGAGCACGCGGAACAGGAACGCGTCGTCGGCCGCGGGCACCGCCTCGCGGTAGCGGATGTTGATCTCGAACTGCGAGTCGTCGAACTCCGTGCACCACGCCTCGATGTCGAGCTCGCACGCGGCCGCGGTGTCGACGATCTCGTTCACGACGCCGTCGGGGTCCACGGCCATCCCGGTGCCGTAGACGCGCGAGGCCGGCGTGGCGAGCGGCTGCCAACCGCCTTGATCGTCGGGACGCAGCAGGTAGAACTCGAACTCGAAGGCGACCTGCGGCTCCAGGCCTCTGGCGCGCCAGGGCTCGACCGCGCGCTGCAGGGCGTGGCGAGGGTCGACGGCGACCGGCTCCCGACGGTGGAAGGTCTCGCCGATCCCCACCACCGTGTCGGGCTCCCATCCCGGACGGATCGAGTTGGGGTCCAGGAGCGCCTCGAGGTCGGGCAGGCCCACGTCGAAGGCGAGCCCCGGGATCTGCAGGATCTCGCGGTCGAACGTCAGCGGATAGGTCGCCAGGCAGAAGTTCGCCCGGCCCTTGCTCAGCCAGTCGCCGTAGAGGTACTTGCCGCGCTCGATGCCGTGGATGTCGGACCACAGCAGCCGCAGGCGCTTGTCCCGGACGTCCATGTGCGTACCCCTTCGTACCCGAACGAACCGCGTCGGGCGCGAGGATATCCCTCCGAGCCGAACCGTGCAGACGGGTCTCACGCCGGCCGGGCCGAGCGGCCCCCGGCGCGTTCGGCGAGGCTGGGCTAGGCTCGGAGCGAACGGGCCCGAGGCCCGAGCCGAGGGAAGGGAGGCACGGATGAAGCGCGGGTTCCTGCTGTTCGCGCTGGTGGCGATCGGGATCGCCGCCCTGATGTTCGGCCGCAAGATGGCGGCGGACCGTCGTGAGGCGGCGTTCCGTGAGGAGCTGGAGGAGCTGCCGGCGCCCTCGATGTAGGGCCGGTCAGCCGCGCCGAGGGGCGCGGATACCCCGGAACTCCCAGTCCCCGCCGAGGGCGGTCGACACGACCTCCTCGGAAGCGGTCGGCTGCGCGCCGACGTCCTCCCGGATCGGCACGTCGCCCTCGACGATCGTGTTGCGCAGCACGCCGAGCCCTTCGACCTCGACCTCGACGACGTCGCCGGGCTCGACCGGCCGCGAGTTCGCCGGCGTGCCCGAGAGCAGGACGTCGCCGGGCTCGAGCGTGATCGTCCGCGCGACGTCGGCGACCAGGTAGTGCATGTCCCAGCGCATCTCGTCGGTGGACCCGGACTGGACCGTCGCGCCGTTCACGCGGGTCTCGATCCGCTTCGCGTGGAAGTCCCAGTCCTCCACGAGGCCCGGTCCGAGCGGGCACAGGGTGTCGGACCCCTTGACCCGGAGCATCGAGCCGGCGTCGGTGTCGCGGAAGTCGTGCAGCCCGAAGTCGTTGGCCACCGTGTACCCGGCGATGAAGTGGGCGGCGTCTGCGGGCGCGACATGGCGGCAGCGCTCGCCGATCACGATCGCGATCTCGCCCTCGTAGTTCAGGAACCGGCAGCGCGGTGGGCGAACGACCTCTCCGCCGTGGGCGTTCAGCGCGCTCACCGGCTTGTGGAAGTAGGTGGGCGCGTCGGCGAGCGTCGCGCCGAACTCGGCCCGGCGGCTCTCGTAGTTCAGATGGACGCACACGATCTTCGTCGGCACGACCGGCGGCAGGTGCCGGGCCTCGTCGGCGCGCACGCGGCGCCCGTCGGCTGCGACGAGATCCTCCCCGTCACGGACCACGTCCGTCGCGAGCCCCTCGAGCACGATCCGGCGGCGTTCCACGGCCCGTAGGATAGGCCGGTGCCGGAGCTCCGAGGGTCGCTGCCGCCGCGCTCGCCGCTGGGCGAGGCCTCGATCGTGTCGGCCCCGCCGTGGCACTACTCGGGCGACGTCCTCACCCTGGAGTATCGAGCGGCGGCCGGGGCCGTGGCGCGGTGGCTGCCCGAAGGCGTGGCGCCGGCCGAGGAGGAGCCCGACGCCGTCGCGATGATCTTCGCGGACTGGCAGTCCTGCGGCGACGACGGCGCCGAGCTGCTCGACCCTGTGCGCTCCCAGTACAAGGAGGCGTTCGTCGTGGTGCGGTGCCGCCACGGCGGCCAGACCTACTCGCGGTGCATCCTGATCTGGGTCGACAAGGACTTCGCCCTGGCGCGCGGCTGGTACCAGGGCTACCCGAAGAAGCTCGGGTCGATCTGGCTCACCCGGCCGGTGACGGTGGGTCGGGCCGGCCCACGGCTCGAGCCCGGCGGCACGTTCGGGGCGACGCTCGCGGCCAACGACCGACGCCTCGTCGACGCCCGATTCACGATCACAGGCCCGAGCGAGACGGGCGGGTTCGTGAACGCACTTCCCATGCTGCACTCGCGCTGGGTCCCCGCGATCGACGGCGAGGGCGACGCGTTCGAGGAGCTCGTGACGATGCGCTCGGTCGACCTCGAGCTCGGGCCCGTGTACCGGGGCGACTTCACGCTCACGCTGCACGACGCGCCCGGTGACGAACTCGCGTCGCTCGCGCCGGTCGAGCCGATCGCCGGGTACTGGCGGCAGGTGGGCGCCACCTTCGCCGGAGGGAGGTCTGTGGGCTGAGGCCGCGACGCCGCGCCCACGACCGTGCAGAGCAAGGAGGGTCCAGGTGGAAGGCTCGCAGGAACGGATGGTGCCGGTCGAGGGCACCGAGTTGTTCGTCCGCGCATCAGGGTCGGGACCGTCGATCCTGTTCGTGCACGGCATGGCCGGCGACGCCGATGCGTGGTCGGACCAGCAAGCTCGCCTGAGCGATCGGTTCCGATGCGTGGCGTACGACCGCCGCGGGCATACGCGGAGTCCCTTCGGAGACGGCGTGCGGACGGTCGAGGCCCATGCCGACGATGCCGTGGCGCTGATCCGGGCGTTGGACCTGGCGCCGGCGCTGCTGGTGGGGTCGAGCGGCGGCGCGCGGATCGGCGTGGACGTCACGCGCCGATATCCGGGAGACCTCCGGGGCGCCGTCCTGTCCGAGCCTGCGATGATCCCGCTCGCTGACGACGGGGGAGCGGGGTTCGTCGCTCGGCTCCGTCCGGCGTTGGAGGCGGCGCCGTCCCCACAGGCGGCCGTCGACGCCTTCTTCATGGAGGTCGATCCGCGGCTGTGGTCGAGGATGCCGGAGGAGCGCAAGGACGCGTACCGTGCGA
>JBLMXP010000251.1:0-5832 GCA_050257835.1 Planctomycetaceae bacterium
GGTCGTGGTCGACAGGCTGGTCGCCAGGTCCGACATCCGCCGACGCGTCGCCGACTCGGTCGAGACCGCGCTCGACCTGGCCGAGGGCATCGCGGCGATCGCGGTCCTCACCCACGAGGGCCACGAGGAGGTCCAGACCTTCTCGCAGAACCTCGCGTGCACCTACTGCGGACTCTCGTTCGACGAGCTCAACCCGCGGAACTTCTCGTTCAACTCGCCCTACGGCGCCTGCCAGACCTGCGACGGGCTCGGGACGCGCCTGGAGGTCGACGCCGAGCTGATCGTGCCCGACCCCGACCTCACGATCCACGATGGCGCGCTCGCGCCGTGGGCCAGCGCCACCCTCGAGTACTGGAACCGCGTCCTCGAGGCGGTGGCGGAGGCGCACGGGTTCGACCTGGACACGCCGTGGAAGCGCCTGCCGAAGAAGGCTCGCGACGTCCTGCTGTTCGGCTCCGACGCGTCGATCTACGTGAAGTACAAGAACCGCTACGGGCGACAGCGCGCCTACTGGACCACGTTCGAGGGCGCGATCCCGAACATCGAGCGTCGCCACGCCGAGACGGACTCCGACGCCGCCCGCGAGAAGCTCGAGCAGTTCATGCGCGAGATCCCGTGCCGCGCGTGCAAGGGCGCCCGCCTGCGTCCGGAGACCCTCGCGGTCACGATCGACGGCAGGAACATCGCGGAGATCACGTCGCTCTCGATCCGCGACACGCTCGCGTTCGTGGCCGACATGCACCTGTCCGAGCGCGAGGAGATGATCGCCGAGCGGCTCGTGAAGGAGATCCGCTCGCGCCTGGGATTCTTGATGGACGTCGGCCTCGACTACCTCACGCTGGGCCGCGCCGCGGGCACGCTCGCCGGGGGTGAGGCGCAGCGGATCCGTCTGGCCACCCAGATCGGCAGCGGGCTCGTCGGGGTGCTCTACATCCTCGACGAGCCGTCGATCGGGCTGCACCAGCGCGACAACAAACGCCTGATCGACACGCTCGTGCGCCTGCGCGACCTCGGCAACACGCTGATCGTGGTCGAGCACGACGAGGCCACGATCTTGGAGGCCGACCACATCGTCGACATCGGGCCGGCCGCGGGGGAGCACGGCGGCGAGGTCGTCTACGCCGGCGACCTCAAGGGCCTGCTCGAGTGCGACGCCTCGATGACAGGCGCCTTCCTGTCCGGGCGGCGGACGATCCCGGTGCCGTCGCATCGGCGCGCGCCCACCGGACGTCGGCTCCGCCTCGAGGGGGCGCGCGAGCACAACCTGAAGAACGTCACGGTCGACCTGCCCCTGGGGCTGATGGTGTCGGTGACCGGGGTGAGCGGGTCGGGCAAGTCGACGCTCGTGCAGGACGTCCTGCTTCGGGCGCTGATGCAGAAGGTGTACCGGTCGCGCCTGCTGCCGGGCAAGCACAAGCGCCTCGTCGGGTGGGAGCAGGTCGACAAGGTGATCGACATCGACCAGTCGCCGATCGGCCGCACGCCTCGGTCCAACCCCGCCACCTACACGGGCGTGTTCGACCACGTGCGCAAGCTCTACGCCCAGGTGCCGGAGGCGAAGATCCGGGGCTTCCAGCCGGGACGCTTCTCGTTCAACGTCCGCGGCGGACGATGCGAGAACTGCGCCGGCGACGGCCAGATCAAGATCGAGATGCACTTCCTGCCCGACGTCTACGTCACCTGCGAGGTGTGCAAGGGCAGGCGCTACAACCGGGAGACGCTCGAGGTGAAGTACAAGGGGCGCACGATCGCCGAGGTGCTCGAGATGAGCGTGGACGAGGCCCTGGAGTTCTTCGCGAACATCCCCCCGATCAAGCGGCACATGCAGACGCTCTCCGACGTCGGGCTGGGCTACATCAAGCTCGGCCAGCCCGCCCCGACCCTCTCCGGCGGCGAGGCCCAGCGGATCAAGCTCGCGTCCGAGCTGCACAAGCGCGCCACCGGCAACACGCTCTACGTCCTGGACGAGCCCACCACCGGCCTGCACTTCGAGGACATCCGCAAGCTGCTCCAGGTCCTCCAGCGCCTCGTCGACCAGGGCAACACCGTGCTCGTGATCGAGCACAACCTCGACGTGATCAAGACCGCGGACTGGGTCATCGACCTGGGCCCGGAAGGCGGCGACGCGGGCGGCGCGGTGGTGGCCGCCGGCACGCCGGAGCAGATCGCGGCCGACCCTGCCTCGCATACCGGCCGTTTCCTCGCGGAGGTCCTCGGGAGCCTTCCGCTGCTGGCCGGCGCGACCGCCTCGGGCTGAGGCATCGCGTTGACGTCCGTTGGTACTATCCGCGCCGACGTGTCCAAGCGACTGCTGATCCTGGCTGCCTCCGCCGCGCTCGTGACCTCCGCTTGCGGTGCGCTGCCGACCGGCGCCGTCGACTTCGGCTCCTCCACCCGGTTCATCACCGCGGTCATGGACACCCTCGACGACGTCGGGCAGGGAGCCTCGGTGGCGGTCAACCCCGACGCCACCGCGTTCGTCTCGTACTTCGGGTTCCCGGCCGTGGTCCCCAAGGGGCAGGTGCCGCCGTCGCGTCCGATCGGCTCGCCGTTCCTGCCCGCCGTCCAGCTGAGCAGCATGGACGCGAAGGGCATGGTGACCCACGGCGCGGTCCAGCAGTCCCACCCCGACCAGACGCCCACCGGGATCGGCGTGCCGTTCGGCCCCGACATGCCGAAGACGGCCGGCACGAACCTCGACCTCACCCCGCAGAACGTGAACGGCACCGCGGTGGCCCTCGCCTCCGACGGGTCGCTCCACGTCGCGTGGGCCGGCCCCACCGGGGTCATGTACGCGAAGACCACGGTGGGCGGTACCTCCACCGTGAGCGAGGTCTACAACTACGGCGTCACGGTGAACCAGGCCGGCCCGATCGGGCGCCCCGGGATCGCGCTCGACGCCGCCGGCAACCCCTGGATCGCCTTCGGCGTCAACGGGACCACCGGGATCAGCATCAAGGTCGCCACGCCGAAGGGCAACGGCTGGTCGGTCGTCGACGCCGCCACCGCCGGCACGTGCAACGGCTGTTCGCAGCCGCTGCCGACCGGGATCGGGTTCGTCGGCTCGACGCCCGTGGTCGTCTTCGGCGACCCGAAGGCCGATGCCGTGATGGCGGCAACCCTGAGCGGCCGGACGTGGTCGACCTCCACGGTCGAGGCCGGTGCGAGCGGGGCCGGACTCGCCCTGACCGCCTCGGGCGACAAGGCGTACGCGTCCTACTACACGGGGACCGGCTCGGTGCACGAGGCGACCTTCGACGGTTCGGCCTGGAAGGCCGGCGAAGTCTCCTCCTCGTTCGACCCGCAGACGACCTCCGGGCTGGACGCCCCGACGACCGGTGTCGCCGTCGACGACCAGGGCACGATCTACGTCACCTGGCAGGACAAGGGAGTCCAGCTCGCCTCGGGCGACGGCGCGACCTTCACGCCGGTGGACACGCAGGGCCCGCTGAAGGGGACAGGTCCCGCGATCGCGGCCGGCAAGGGCGTGGTCTACCTGGCTTGGTACGACCCGTCGGAGGAGAACCTGAACCTCGGCGCGCTCGCGAACCCGAGCGAAGTGCTGCTCGCCAACCCGAGCCCCGCGCCGACGATCTCGGTCGCACCGGCGGGCAACGCCAGTTGCGGCGCCGACGGCAAGATCTCGCTCGACATCGTGGCGAAAGGCATCGCGTTCGACACGAACTGCCTCGTCGCGCCCGCGAACAAGCCGTTCACGGTCAACTTCGACAACCAGGACGCGGGGGTGCCGCACAACGTCGCCGGGTTCACCGACTCGTCGGCCACCACCGTCCTGTTCCGCGGGAACGTGATCACCGGACCGGCCAAGGACGCGATCAAGGTCGACGCGCTCAAGCCGGGCACGTACTACTTCCACTGCGACATCCACCCCACCACGATGTTCGGGACGCTCGCGGTGGTCGCGGGGGCCAAGTAACCAGCCCTCCCGGTCCTGTCGCGGGGCCGCGCTAGCATCGCTCTCGTGACCGCCCCCCGCCCGGACCCCTCCACGATCCCCGACGAGCCGGGCGCGTACCTGTTCCGCGACCCCGACGGCCGCGTGATCTACGCGGGCAAGGCGATGTCGCTCCGCAAGCGCCTTGCCTCCTACTGGGGCAAGCCGCTGCATCCCCGGACGCAGGCGATGACCGAGGCGGCCGCGAGCGTCGAGTGGATCGTCGCCTCCACCGAGGTCGACGCGCTGATGCTCGAGTACAACCTGATCCAGACGCACCGGCCGCGGTTCAACATCCGCTACCGGGACGACAAGTCCTACCCGTACCTCGCACTCACGGTGGGGGAGCGGTGGCCGCGCGCGCAGGTCCTGCGCGGCGCGAAGCGCAAGGGCGTTCGCTACTTCGGCCCGTACGGGCACGCCTGGGCGATCCGCGACACCCTGGACGCCCTCACCCGCGTGTTCCCGGTCCGCACCTGCTCGAACGCGTTCTTCGACCAGCGGGCGCGCGCCGGGCGGCCGTGCCTCTACTACGACATCGGACGGTGCGCCGGACCGTGCGTGCCCTCTGCGACGGGCGCCACCGAGGAGACCTACCGGGCCCACGTCGAGGCGATGGCCGAGTTCCTCGGCGGCAACGCCCGCCCGGTCCTGCAACGGCTCGAGCGCGAGATGCGCGAGACGGCGACCCGTGAGGAGTTCGAGCAGGCGGCCAAGCTCCGCGACCAGCTGTTCGCGGCGCGGCGCGCGCTCGAGACCCAGGAGATGGTGCTCGGCCAGCCGGAGGACCTCGACGTCGTGGCGCTCGCCGAGGACGACCTCGAGGCCGCGTTCCAGGTCTTCTTCGTGCGCGGGGGCCGCGTCCTCGGCCGCAAGGGGTGGGTCGTGGACCGGGTCGAGGACCTCGACCGCGCGCAGCTCGTCGGCTCGTTCCTCGAGCAGCTCTACATGGAGCGTCCGGAGGTGCCGCCGCGCGTCCTCGTCCCGGCGGAGCCCGACGACCACGACGTCCTGCAGGCCTGGCTCGAGGGACGCCGGGGCACGAGGGTGCGGATCCAGGTTCCCGAGCGCGGGGCGAAGCGCAAGCTGCTGGAGGTCGTGAGCCGCAACGCGGCGGAGGCGTTCCACCGGCACAAGCTCCGCCGCGCGTCGGACTTCGGCGCCCGCTCGCGCGCGCTCGCCGAGCTCGCCGAGCGGCTCGGGCTCGAGCAGGCGCCGCTGCGGATCGAGTGCTACGACATCTCGAACCTGGGCCCGACCGACAAGGTCGGCTCGATGGTGGTGTTCGAGGACGGGCTGCCCAAGCGCTCGGACTACCGCCGGTTCGAGATCAAGGGGGTCGCGGGCCAGGACGACTTCGCGTCGATGGAGGAGATGCTCCGCCGCCGGTTCACGCGCCTGCTGAAGGAGCAAGGCGAGGAGCCGGGGGAGCGCAAGCGCCGGTTCTCCTACCCGCCGTCGCTCGTCGTGGTCGACGGCGGCCGCGGCCAGCTCGCCCAAGCCTCGAAGGTCCTGGCCGAGCTCGGGCTGTCGATCCCGCACGTCGGGCTCGCCAAACGGCTGGAGGAGGTCTACTTCCCCGAGGCGCCCGACCCGCTGCTGATCCCCCGCGGCTCGGAGGCGCTGTTCGTCCTGCAGCACGTCCGCGACGAGGCGCACCGTTTCGCCGTGACCTACCACCGGCAGAAGCGCGAGAAGCGCGCGCTCCGCTCGCCGCTCGACGACGTGCCCGGCGTCGGTCCCACCCGCAAGAAGGCGCTGCTGAAGCGGTTCGGGTCGCTGACGCGCCTGCGCGCCGCCACGGTGGAGGAGCTCGCGGCGACGCCCGGCGTCGGGCCCGAGGTCGCGGCGGCCGTCCACGCGCACCTGCACGACCC
>JBLMXP010000252.1:0-16427 GCA_050257835.1 Planctomycetaceae bacterium
GGCGCGTCGCGAGGTCCTCAAGGACATCCCCGACCGCGACGTGGTCGCGCGGCTGTTCCACGAGATCGGGCCCCGCTTCGCCGAGCGCGACGGCGGCTACACCCGGATCCTGAAGCTCGGCCCGCGCAAGGGCGACGGTGCCCCGATGGCGAGGATCGAGCTGGTCGAGAAGGGGATCTAGCCCCGCCGGCTTCGCGCCGCGTTCCAGGGGGCCGGGCCTTCGGCCCGGCCCCCTGGCCGTTCACAGGTAGCGCTTGAACGCCTGGGCCGAGCGTTCGAAGCCCAGCGCCCCGTAGACGTCGTGCGCTGGGTCGTGCTCGACGCCCGTCATCAGCTGGACACCCGCAGCACCGTCCGAGCCTACCGCCGCGCTCCCGGCGCCATACTCCCGGTCCATGAGGACGATCCGCCTGCTCGTCGCCTACGACGGCACCGCGTTCCACGGCTGGGCGCGACAGCGCGACCCCTCGGTGCGGACGATCGAGGGTGCGCTCGGGGAAGCGCTCGGCGGGGTCCTGCGTGAGGAGGTACGGCTCTCGGTCGCGGGGCGGACCGACGCGGGCGTGCACGCTCGGGGCCAGGTCGTGTCGTTCGCGACGTCGTCCCGGGTCGCGCCGGAGCGGCTCCAGGCGGCCGTGAACGGCCGGCTCGCCCCGGAGGTCGTGGTGCGGCACGCGGCCTCCGCGCCCGAGGGGTTCGACGCCCGGTTCTCGGCGTCGGCGCGCGAGTACCGCTACGTCGTGGACACCGCCGCGGTGCCCGACCCGTTCATCGCGCGGTTCGTGTGGCACCGGCCGGGGGCGATGTCCGTGCCGGCGATGCGCGCGGGGGCTCGCGCCCTGGTGGGGGAGCACGACTTCACGACGTTCTGCCGCCACCCGGGGGCGGATCGCTCGACCGTGCGCGACCTGCAGCGGCTGACGGTGTCGCGGGACGGGGAGCGCGTCGTGTTCTCGTTGCGCGCCAACGCGTTCCTGCACCAGATGGTGCGCTCGATCGTGGGCACGCTCGTCGTGGTCGGGGAGGGCAGGATCGCGCCGGAGGTCGTGGCGTCGGCGCTCGCGGCGCGGGATCGCTCCAGGGCGGCACCGGTGGCGCCGCCGCAAGGGCTCACGCTAGAGCGCGTGGTGTACGGGCGCCGCCGCGAGGAGCGAAGGGCCGGCCGGTCCCTGCGCCCCTAGCGGCGGGTCGCTCAGCAGCAGCCGGGCGGGCAGCAGAACGGGTCGTCGTCTCCGAGCCTCCGCATCGCGCGCACCTCCTTCCCTGCTCGTGTCGAACCTGTTCTGTATCGAACATCGTCGATACGTTGGCAATGATATCGACATCTGTCAATATATGGCCATGCGTCGAACGCTCGAGGTGGTGGAGACGGAGCAGGCGGTGGCCTGCTGCGCGCCGATCGCGTCGCCCGACCTCTCCGACGAGGAGGCCGCGGCCACCGCGACGCTCTTCAAGGCGCTCGCCGACCCAGCGCGGGTCCGGATCGTGAACCTGCTCGCGACGTCGTCGGAAGCGGTCTGCGGCTGCGACCTCGAGGGGCCGCTCGGGCTCACGCAGCCAACGGTCAGCTTCCACCTGAAGAAGCTGCACGACGCGGGGATCCTCGACCGGGACAGGCGCGGCGTCTGGGTGTACTGGAGCCTGAACCGCGAGGCGGCCCGCCGGCTCGGGGAGGTCCTGCGGTTCGACGGGAAGGAGCCGAGATGAGCGACGAGACACGCGAGGAGGTACGGGACCACTACGCGAAGGCGGCGCTCGTCGTCCTGGGCGCAGGCGGCGGGTGCTGCGACGGGCCCGACCCCTGCTGCGGGGAGGACGCCCTCGACGTCGGGTCGGAGGTCTTCGGCGCCGCGCTGTACGGGGAGGACGTCGCGGGCCTGCCCGACGCCGCGGTCCTGGCGAGCCTCGGGTGCGGCAACCCGTTCATGGTCGCCGACCTCCGCGAGGGCGAGACCGTCTTGGACCTCGGCAGCGGCGGAGGGATCGACGTGCTCCTGAGCGCGAGGCGGGTCGGCCCCACCGGCACGGCCTACGGCCTGGACATGACGGAGGAGATGCTCACGCTCGCGCGCGAGAACGCGTCGAAGGCCGGCGCTGCCAACGTGGAGTTCCTCCGCGGCTATATCGAGGCGATCCCGCTGCCCGATCGCAGCGTCGACGTGGTCATCTCGAACTGCGTGATCAACCTGTCGGCGGACAAGCCGGCGGTCTTCGCCGAGATGGCGCGCGTGCTCACGCCCGGCGGGCGGATCGGCGTGTCCGACATCGTGGCCGACGACGCGCTGAGCGCCGAGGAACGGGCCGAGCGCGGCTCGCTGGCGGGCTGCATCGCGGGCGCGCTCTCCTTCGAGGAGTACCGGCGCGGGCTGGAGGACGCGGGCTTCGTCGAGGTCACGATCGAGCCCACCCACGCGGTGGCCGACGGGATGCACGGCGCGCTGATCCGCGCCCGGCGACCGTCCTGATGCGCTCCGCCGGAGACCGTACTTTGACGGTGCGGCATCCCCGCAGGTAGCCTTAGCGACCGGGTCGGCGCGTCCGCGCCGACGTTCCTGTGATGAAGACCTACTCTCCGAAGCCTGACCACATCGAACGCCGCTGGTACGTCGTCGACGCCGGCGGCCACGTGCTGGGCCGCGTCGCCACCGAGGTCGCGACGCTGTTGCGCGGCAAGCACAAGCCGATGTTCGCACCGCACATGGACACCGGCGACCACGTGATCGTGATCAACGCCGACAAGGTCGAGCTGACGGGCAACAAGGCCAGGGACAAGGTCGCCTACCGCCACTCCGGCTACCCCGGCGGGATCCGCGGCACCGCCTACGGCGAGCTGCTCGCCACCCGGCCGGTGGCCGCGGTCGAGAAGGCCGTGCGCGGGATGCTCCCGAAGAACCGCCTGGGCCGCCAGATGATCAAGAAGCTCCACGTCGTGGCCGGGCCCGAGCACCCGCACGCCGCGCAGCGCCCCACGCCGCTCGCCCTCGGCGAGCACCCCGCGTGGGAAGGGCTGCCGGCTCCGCGCCCACGCACCCGCCCGGCGGAGGTTGAGGCCGCCGAGGCCGCGCCCACGACGACGCCCGCCCGCAAGCCCGCCGCGCGCAAGCCGGCCGCCGCCAAGACCGCCGCGAAGAAGCCCGCAGCACCGAAGCCCACCGCCGCGAAGAAGCCCACCGCCGCGAAGAAGCCCACCGCCGCGAAGAAGACCGCGGCCAAGCCGGCCGCGAAGAGCCCGGCGAAGAAGACCGCCGCCAAGGCGCCCGCCGCGAAGAAGCCCACCGCGAAGAAGCCGTCCGCCAAGGAAGCGGCCGACGAGACGACAGAGGAGTGAACCCAGCGTGGCCGTGACCCCCGCGAACCTGTCCACCGGACGCCGCAAGGAAGCGGTGGCTCGCGTGCGGATCGTCCCCGGCGACGGCGGCTTCGTCGTCAACGGCCGTCCGATCGACGACTACTTCCCGACGCGGGTGCACCGCATGATCGCCCAGTCGCCGCTGCGGCTGATCGGCCGCGAGAAGGACTACGACATCTCGGTCACGATCCGCGGCGGCGGCGTCGCCGGTCAGGCCGGCGCGGTCCGCCTCGGCGTGGCGCGCGCCCTGATCGAGCTCGAGCCCGAGCTCCGCGGCCAGCTCAAGGCCGAGGGCTACCTCACGCGCGACGCGCGCGAGAAGGAGCGGCGCAAGTACGGCCTGAAGAAGGCCCGCAAGGCGCCGCAGTACTCCAAGCGCTGAGCATCCTCACGCGAGGTCCTCGGCTCCCGCGGTCTCCTCGGTCGTCGCGCCGTCCCCGTCGTCGTCCGTGACCGCGTACGCGCCCGAGGCGACCGCGTCCAAGCCCGCCCGCGCCTTGGTCTCGTCCTCGGCCGGCACGAACAGGTACACGGGGCCGGCGCGATAGGGGCCCTCCCCCTCGCCCTTGAGGAGGGCCTCGATCCCCTCGACCTCGAGGCGGCCGCGGAGCAGCTCGCCCTCGAACGCGTCGCCGCCCGCCCAGATCCGCACGAGTCCGCCCATGGATGCATCGTCGCACGCCGGAGCGACAGCGTCTCGCCCCGTCGCGGTGGGGGCACGTTCAACGGCTGTTCGCCCGGTGGTACGACGCAGGACGCCTCGACCGCCGAGGGTGGGTGACGTGACCGTGGTATCGGATGATGGACGGATGCGCGAGCGTCCGCCGGAGGTGTTGTTCGTCTGCGTCCACAACGCGGGGCGTTCGCAGATGGCCGCCGGGCTGCTCGCCAAGCACGCCGGGAACCGGGTGATCGTCCGCTCCGCGGGGAGCGCCCCGGCCGAGGAGATCAACCCGGAGGTGGTTCGCGCGATGGCCGAGGTCGGGATCGACGTCTCGCGTGAGTACCCGAAGCCACTCACGACGGGCGCCGTCGAGGCCTCCGACGTGGTGATCACGATGGGGTGCGGCGACGCGTGCCCGATCTTCCCCGGCAAGCGCTACCTCGACTGGGATCTCCCCGATCCCGCCGGGCTCCCCCTCGAGCGGATCGAGCCGATCCGCGACGAGATCGAGCGGCGCGTGCTGGAGCTGCTCGACGAGCTGCTCGACGACGGACGCCCGTGAGCTGAGGCCGCGCTGACCCGGGGTCGCCCCCTCCGACGATCGCAGCCGGGCCGTGGCTCACCGACGATCCTCATCGATGCCGAGGATCCGTTCAGCCCCGAGGACGCCCCCGTGGGCCTGTCCTGCCGCGTGTAGCTCACCGAGGACGGGTTCGAGGGCGCGCCTTCGGTCGTCCAGCTTCGGCGGGCGCTCGCAGCGTCGAACTGACGCGCCGGTCGCCGGCGTTCCCGTCCACCTCTCGGCCGGCCCCGCCTCGGCCGGTCGCCGAGCACCGAGCTGAGGCCGTTGAGGAGACGCCGGGCCGAGGGCCCGCATGGAGGGGTCCGTCCGGCCCCCGTCTGACGGCGCCGGCCGGCCGAGACTCGGGCCATGAACCCTTCAACGATCCTTGAACGGACGGCGGAGCGGGCGCGGCGCTACGCCGCCCTGGGGGACCCGGCCCGCCTGGCGATCCTGGAGCGGTTGCGGCGGGACACCCGCTGCCTGTGCGAGATGCAGGACGAGTTGCGGATGGCTCCCAACCTGCTCTCCTACCACATGCGGATCCTGCGGGAAGCGGGGCTGGTGACGGGCCGGCGGAACGGGCGTCGGATCGAGTACCGGATCGTGCCGGAGGGGTTCGAGGCCCTCCGGGCCGACCTCGCGTCGTTCGAGGCGGTGATGGGGCCGTGAGCGTCAAGGCCGCCGAACGCCGGTCCTCCTTCGACCTCCCCCTGCTCGCGGCGGTGCTCGGGGCGGGCATCCTGTGGTGGTTCCTCTACCGCGTGAACGGGCCCTTCTGGGACTGGGTGGTCTTCAGGGTCGGCGGCCTGGCCCCGCAGGGCCGCCTCGGGGAGACGGTTCGCTTCTTCGTCTACGACACGACGAAGATCCTCCTGCTCCTGTCGGGGATCATCTTCGTGGTGACGGTGCTGCGCTCGTTCATGAGCCTGGAGCGGACGCGGGCGCTGCTGGGCGGCAAGCGGGAAGGGTTCGCGAACGTCGCCGCGGCGGGCCTCGGCGTCGCCACGCCGTTCTGCTCGTGCAGCGCGGTGCCGGCCTTCATGGGCTTCGTGGCGGCGGGCGTCCCGATCGGCGTGACGCTCTCGTTCCTGATCGCGAGCCCCCTCGTGAACGAGATCGCCCTCGGGATGCTGTTCACGCTGTTCGGCTGGAAGATCGCGCTCCTCTACGTGATCGCCGGGCTCACGATCGCCGTTGCCGCGGGGCTCGTGCTCGGACGCGCGCACGTGGAGCGCTGGGTCGAGCCGTTCGTGTTCGAGACGAAGGTGAGCGCCGCGGTGAGCGCCGGGACGCCGCTCACGTGGCGCGACCGTGTGGAGCTCGGACGTGCGGAGGTCGTCGCGATCGTGCGCAAGGTGCTCCCGTACCTGTTGATCGGGATCGGCCTGGGCGCCCTGATCCACGGATGGGTGCCGACGAGCTTCTTCCTGCGCTTCGCGGGGTCGGGCAACCCGTTCGCGGTGCCGGCGGCGGTCCTGATCGGCATCCCGCTCTACTCCAACGCGGCAGGCGTGATGCCCCTGGTCGAGGTCCTGCACCAGAAGGGCCTGGAGATGGGCACCCTGCTCGCGTTCATGATGTCGGTGGTCGCGCTGTCGCTCCCGGAGATGATCCTGCTGCGGCGCGTGCTGAAGCCGCCGTTGATCGCCGCGTTCGTGGGTGTGGTCGCGGCCGGCATCGTGTCGGTGGGCTACCTGTTCAACGCGGTCCTGGGATGAGGAGGAACCCGAGATGACGATGCAGATCCGCGTGTTCGGACCGGGCTGCGCCCGCTGCGCGACGCTCGCGGACAACGCGAGGACGGCGGTGGACCGGATGGGCGTCGACGCCACGGTGGAGGAGGTGCACGACCTCCTGCAGATGGTCGCCCTCGGCGTGATGACGACCCCGACGCTGGTGGTCGACGGCCGCGTCGTGCTGTCGGGCCAGGTCCTCACGCCCGAGCAGCTCGAAGAGGTCCTCGCCGTCGACTCGTAGGCGGGCTACCCGAACGGGTTCGTCACCGGCACGGTGCCCGCCGGCCAGTCGGGGAAGTTGGCCGGGAACGAGTACGGGTTCCCGAACGTCTCCGCGCGCTTCGTGGCGGGCGAGGGCGCTCGAGGGGCCGCGTGGAAGTCGAACAGGTGCTCCATGTTGTGGGTCTTCGCGATCCGGGGGGTCAGGTACGGCAGGCCCCAGTTGTCCGCGATGAACCGCAGCGGCGTCGAGAACTCGCCGACCTCGTCGTCGATCAGGCCCCGGCGCGTGTAGGGGCTGATCGTGAGCAGGGGCACGCGGAAGCCGAGCCCGACCTCGTCGACCTGCGGCGGCGGGACGTGGTCGTAGAAGCCGCCCCACTCGTCCCAGGTGAGGAACAGGACCGTGTGCTCCCACAGGTCGCTCTTCATCAGCGCGTTCACCACGTCCATCACCCAGTTGTGCGTGAACGCCGAGGAGGACGGCGGGTGGTCCGACAGCTGGAAGTGGGGAACCGCCCACGTGACCGGCGGGAGGTCCCCCGCCTCGATGTCCCCCACGAGGTCGTCGATGCTGTGCTGGGCGTGCTCGTGCCACAGGTCGGTGTGGAACACGTCGTCGACGGCGTTGTAGGCGTTCCAGAAGTAGCCGAGGTAGCCGGGGAGCGGGGCGTAGTAGCGCCAGTCGATGCCCCGGCGCGTGAGCTGCTGGCCCACGGTGTCGAAGCCGAAGCACGGTCCGTGTCGCGTCTCGTTCCCGTGGTCGTCGAGCGTGACGACGTAGACCTCGGCGTCGCCCTGGGGGACGGCGTCGCAGCCCCAGCTCTTGAAGCGTCCGCCGCCGGGCTTGCCGGCCGTCGCCTCGTAGGGCGGGCTGCCGATGTTCTCGGGGTTGTCGACCACTCCAGCGGACTGACCGGCGATGAAGAAGAAGTGGTTCGGGAGCGACGGGCCGAGCGCCGACGCGAAGAAGTGGTCGCTGATCGCGTATTCGCGGGCCCAGTGCCAGTAGGCGGGGATCTCGGGCCCGGCGAACTGCGTGTACGCCCACGGATCGCCGTAGGTCGCGATGCCGAAGTTGTCGAGGCGTCCCTCGGCGTACTCGGCCAGCGCCGAGTTCCGGTCGTGCGGCAGGTCGCCGGGGAGCCAGTCCGGGCATCGCAGCAGCGGCTTCTCCCGGCCGAGCATGTTGCCGACCCTGGTCCCCTCGACGCCGGGGAAACGGCCGAAGAGGTTGTCGAAGCTCCGGTTCTCGAGCATGAGGTAGATCACCCGCTTGATCGGCCAGCGGGTGTCCAGCCGCATCGCCGGGCTGCTCGAGGGGCTCACCCGCGGGATCACGCTGCCGCCGGTGCAGGAGAACAGCACGCCGCCCGCGACCGCCATCGCCGAGCGTTCCAGGAACCGCCGCCGGCTGATCGGCCGGGGGTGGCGAGGATCCTCGGGTTCGATCTGCTGGTCGGCGGGCACGGAGGCTCAGGATATCGGGGCGCGGAGCCCAAGGGCCCCCCGGCCCTCGGCGCGTCGCCCGCGCTCCGGTATGGTGCGCGGCGTGGCACGGCTCTTCGGCACCGACGGCGTGCGCGGGCAGGCCGGCGTGGACCTCACGCGCGAGCTCGCGTACGGCCTGGGACGGGCGGCGGTGGTGGTGCTCGGACGCCACGGGCAGGGCCGCCCGACGTTCGTGGTGGGGCGCGATCCGCGCGCCTCGGGGGAGTGGCTCGAGGACGCGCTCACCGAGGGGATCCGCGAGGGCGGCGGCGACGTGATCCTCGCCGGGGTCGAGCCCACGCCCGCGATCGCGTACATGACGGTGGACCTCGGGGCCTCCAGCGGGGTGGTGATCAGCGCGTCGCACAACCCGGCGCCCGACAACGGGATCAAGTTCTTCGCCGCGAACGGGATGAAGCTCCCCGATGAGCAGGAGGACGAGATCGAGGCGGCGCTCGCACAGGCGCCAGAGACGCTGCCGGTCCGGGCGCACGGGGCGATCCGGCCGGTCGCCGAGGGCCGCGAGCGCTACCTCCGGCACCTCGAGTCGGCCGCGGAGGTGCGCCTGGACGGGATGCGGGTGGTCGTGGACTGCGCCAACGGCGCGGCCTCCGCGCTCGCGCCCGAGCTCCTCGCGCGCTTGGGCGCCGAGGTGCACGCGATCCACGCGGAGCCCGACGGCCTGAACATCAACGACGGGTGCGGCGCGCTGCACCCCGAGGTCGTGGCGGCCGAGGTGGTGCGGCTCGGGTTCGACGCCGGGGTCTGCCACGACGGGGACGCCGACCGTGCGCTGTTCGCCGATGCCGAGGGCAACGTGCTCGACGGCGACCACGTCCTGGCCGCCTGCGCCACCGCGATGCGCGAGGCGGGGTCGCTCGTGGGGAACGCGCTCGTCGCCACGGTGATGTCGAACCTCGGGCTGCTCCTCGCGATGCGCGAGGCCGGGATCGAGGTGATCCAGGCCAAGGTCGGCGACCGCTACGTCTTGGAGGAGATGGAGCGGCGCGGGCTCGTGCTCGGCGGGGAGCAGAGCGGCCACGTGATCTTCCGTGAGCAGGCCACCACCGGCGACGGTCTGCTCACCGCCGTGCGGTTCCTGTCCCTCGCGGCCCGGCGAGGCGTGTCGGTCGGGGAGCTGGCCTCGGTGATGCGCCGGTTCCCGCAGGTGCTGCGGAACGTGCGCGTCCGCGACCGCGACGGGCTGGCCGAGGCGCAGACGGTCGCCTCGGCGATCGAGGAGGCCGAGGCCGCTCTCGGCGAGCGCGGCCGCGTCCTGGTCCGCTCCTCCGGGACCGAGCCGCTCGTGCGCGTGATGGTCGAGGCCGAGACCCAGGACGAGGCCGCCAAGCACGCGGAAGCGATCGCCGAGGTCGTGCGAGCCGCGCTCGGCTGAGCGAGTACCGACCTTCGGCCGGTCCCTCCTGGGGGAACCCGCTGTTAGGCTCGTGGCCTCGTGTGCGGCATCGTGGGCTACGTCGGGCCGGACGAGGCGCTCCCGATCGTCCTGGAGGGCCTGCGCCGTCTCGAGTACCGGGGGTACGACTCCGCGGGCGTCGCCGTGCTCGACGGCGGGCTCACGGTCCGCAAACGCGCCGGCAAGCTCGGCGAGCTGGAGGCCGCGCTCGCCGGCGAGCCCGCCCCACCCGGCACCACGGGGATGGGCCACACGCGCTGGGCCACCCACGGCGCCCCCACCGACGGCAACGCGCACCCGCACGCCGACTGCACCGGCCGCCTCGCGGTGATCCACAACGGGATCGTCGAGAACCACCACGACCTGCGCGCCCGGCTCGAGAAGCAGGGCCACGCCTTCGCGTCGGAGACCGACACCGAGGTCGTCGCCCACCTGATCGAGGAGCGCCTGGCCGCGGCCGGTGACGGCGCGCGCCTGGCCGAGGCCGTCCGCGCGACGGTCCGCGACCTCGAGGGCGCCTACGCCCTGGTCGTGTGCTGGGCCGACGAGCCGACCACCCTCGTCGGGGTGAAGGTGTCCTCGCCGCTCGTGGTGGGGCTCGGGCAGGGCGAGACGCTCCTGGCTTCCGACATCCCGGCCGTCCTCGACCGCACCAGCACGGTGCTGCCCGTCGCCGAGGGACAGATCGTCGAGCTCACGCCCGAGGGCGCGCACGTCACGGACTTCGAGGGCCGCCCGGTGCTCGTCGAGCCGGTCGTCGTGGACTGGGACGTCTCGCAGGCGCAGAAGGGCGGCTACGACGCCTTCATGCGCAAGGAGATCGACGAGCAGCCGGCGGCGATCCGCGACACGCTCGCGGGCCGCACCGCCGGCGGGCGCCTCTCGCTCGACGAGCTGCGGATCCCCGACGACGTGCTCCGCGAGGTCTCGAAGGTCTTCGTGGTGGCGTGCGGCACGGCGTTCCATTCGGGCCTGGTCGCGAAGTACGCGATCGAGCACTGGACCCGCCTGTCGGTGGAGGTCGAGATCGCGAGCGAGTTCCGCTACCGCGACCCCGTCCTCGGCCCCGACACGCTGACGCTCGCGGTCTCGCAGTCGGGGGAGACGATCGACACGCTCGAGGCGGCGCGGCACGCGAGCCGGCAGGGCTCGCAGGTGATCGCGATCACGAACACGGTCGGGTCCTCGCTCGCGCGCGAGGCCGACGGCGTCTTCTACACCCACGCCGGTCCCGAGATCGGCGTCGCGGCCACCAAGACGTTCGCCACGCAGATGGTGGCGCAGGAGCTGGTGGCGCTCTACCTCGCGCAGGTGCGCGGGACGAAGTTCCCCGAGGAGATCGCGGCGGTGCTCGCGGACCTCGACGAGCTGCCCGGCAAGGTCGAGCGGGCGATCGCGCTCGAGGACCGCGCCCGCGCGATCGCCGGGGCGATCGCGGAGCGGCCCGACGTGCTGTTCATCGGCCGCCACACCGGCTACCCGGCGGCGCTCGAGGGCGCGCTCAAGCTGAAGGAGATCTCCTACGTGCACGCCGAGGGCTACCCCGCCGGCGAGCTGAAGCACGGGCCGATCGCGCTGATCGAGGAGGGCGTGCCGGTGGTGGCCGTCGCCACGCGCTGCCACGTCTACCCGAAGATGCTCTCGAACATCCAGGAGGTGAAGGCGCGCGGGGCCTCGGTGATCGCGGTGGTGACCGAGGGCGACGTGGACGCCGCCCGGCTCGCCGACCACGTCCTGGAGGTCCCCGAGACGCCCGAGCTGCTGTCCCCGGTGGTCGTGACGCCGCCGCTGCAGCTGCTCGCGTACCACGTGGCGCGGTTGCGCGGCTGCGACGTCGACCAGCCGCGCAACCTCGCGAAGTCCGTGACCGTCGAGTAGCGTCGGGCCCGTGAGGGGTCGCTCGCCCGCGTGGTGGCTGCGCGCCGCGCTCGTCCTCGGGCTCGCGAGCGCCGGGATCGTCACGACCGCCGGTCCGTGCGCCGCGTGCTCGTGCGCCGCGCGGACCCCGCGCCAGGTCGTGCGCGATGCCGACGCCGCGTTCGTCGGGACCGTGGTGCGCGAGGTGCCGGCGAGCGGCACCTCGACGGTCCAGACGTTCGCGGTCTCGAAGGTCTACCGAGGCCGCGTGCCCGCCCGCGTCGACGTCGTGGCCGCGATCGGTCCGGGCGGGGGCAGCTCGTGCGGGCTGCTGTACCCGAGCGGGACGCCGGTGGCGGTGGTCGCCTCGGCCGCGGCCGACGGGACCCTCACGAGCTCGGCGTGCTCCTACCTGAGCGTCGCCGAGCTCGAGCGGGTCGGGGGCGCGCCGGCCTCGCCGGCGCCGTTCACGCCGACGCCGGCCGCCTCGCCGTCGGCGCTCCCGTCGGCCTCGCCGTCCTCCGGGATGCCGCTGTGGCAGGTGGCCTTGCTCGGCCTGCTCGGCGGGGTCGCGCTGATCGGCGTCTCGTTCGTCGTGGGCCGGCGCCGCGCCGAGCAGGCGGCCGTGCCGGGACCGGGGGAGGACGGGGAGCCCGCCGAGCCCCATGCCGAGCCGGCGAAGGCGGCCGAGGGCGAGCCGTGGGAGGGCCCGGTTCGCTAGCCTTCGCACCGTGGAGATCGTCGGGCTCGGCGTCGACATCTGCGAGATCGCGCGGATGGAGCGGGCGCTCGCCCGGCACCCGACGATGCGCGAGCGCGTGTTCACCCCCGAGGAGATCGCGTACTGCGACACGAAGGCCCGCCCGGCCGAGTCCTACGCGGGCCGGTTCGCCGCCCGCGAGGCGGTGATCAAGGCGCTCGGCGGGTACCGAGGCAAGCGCTGGCAGGACATCAGCGTGACCCGCCACCCGAGCGGGGCGCCGGCGATCGCGCTCACCGGCAACGCGAAGCGCCGCGCCTCCGGGCTCGGGATCACCCGCGTGCTCGTCACCTTCACCCACGAGAAGACGAACGCCGTGGCGTTCGCCGTGGCGGTGAGCGACGCGTGAAGCCGGTGCTGACCCCTCGGGAGGCGGTCGCGCTCGACCGGGCGACCCAGGCGCGCGGCGTCGGGGCCGAGGCCTTGATGGAACGTGCCGGTCGCGCGGTCGCGCGCGCGGCGGTCGACCTCCTCGGCGGGACCTACGGGCGGCGGGCGGTCGTGGTCGTGGGCAAGGGCAACAACGGCGGCGACGGGTTCGTCGCGGCCCGCCACCTCGACGCGTGGGGCGCCCGCGTGCTCGTCGTGCCGCTCGAGGACCCCGACGAACTCCGCGAGCCGGCGAGCACCCAGCACGCGCGGCTCGTCGCCGAGACCGGCGCGCGCCTGGGCCGGTTCGACCCCGCGACGCTCCGCCGGGAGCTGCGGCGGGCCGACGTGGCGATCGACGCGGTGTTCGGCACGGGGTTCCGGGGCGTCCCCGAAGACGACGTCGCCGACGCCATCGCGGCCTTGAACGAAGGGGGCGCGCCGGTCGTGGCCGTCGACATCCCGAGCGGGGTGGACGGCACCACCGGCGCCGTCGAGGGGGTCGCGGTCCGCGCCGAGCTGACGGTGACCTTCGGCGCGGCGAAGACCGGGGCGCTGCTGATGCCGGGCGCCGAGCTCGCCGGCGACGTGCGGGTGGTCGACATCGGCTTCCCCGAGGACCTCGTCCCCTCGACGACGGGGGTGAGCGAACCGGCCGACGTCGCTGCGGCGCTGCCGGCGCGCGCGGCCGACGCCCACAAGAAGGCCTCCGGCACGCTCGTGGTGGTGGCGGGCTCGCGGACGATGACCGGCGCGGCCCGCCTGATCGGGCACGCCGCCGGGCGGGTCGGCGCCGGCTACGTCTTCGTGTGCGTGCCCGCCTCGATCCTGCCGGTGGTCCAGGCGGGGCTGGTCGAGACGGTGTTCGTGCCGCTGCCCGAGACCGAGGCCGGCACGGTCGCGCCCGCCGCGCTCGAGACGGTCCTGGAGCGGCTCGAGGACGCCGACGCGCTCGCCCTCGGCCCCGGCCTCACCACCGCGCCCGAGACGCGGCGGTTCGTCCGCGAGCTGGTGGCCGAGAGCCCGGCGCCGCTCGTGCTCGACGCCGACGGGCTGAACGCGTTCGCGGGCGAGCCCGACGCCCTCGCGGCGCGCTCGGCCGACGCGGTGCTGACCCCGCATCTGGGCGAGCTCGCGCGCCTGCTCGGGCCCGGCGCGGGCGCGGCCGACCGCCTCGGTGCTGCGCGCGACCTCGCCGCCCGCGCCCGCGCCGTCGCGCTCGTGAAGGGCAGCCGCACGGTGATCGCCGCGCCCGACGGGACCGCGCGGATCAACCCCACCGGCTCCGCGTTCCTGGCTACCGCGGGAACGGGCGACGTCCTCACCGGCACGATCGGCGGCCTGCTCGCCCGCGGGATGAGCGCGTACGACGCGGCCTGGGCCGGCGCGTACGTGCACGGGCTCGCCGGGATCCTCGCGGGCGGCGCCGTGGGCGAGGGGACGCTCGCCGGCGACGTCGCCGAGGCGCTCCCCGCCGCCGTCGCGGCCGTGGAGGCGCAGGCGTGAGGGAGCGCCTGCGTCCGACCTGGGTCGAGGTGGACCTCGGCGCGATCCGCCGCAACGCCGAGGCGCTCCGCCCCGAGGGCGCCGAGCTGATGGCCGTGGTGAAGGCGAACGCGTACGGGCACGGCGACACGGCGGTCGCGACCGCGGCGATCGAGGCCGGGGCGACCTGGCTCGGGGTCGCCCTCGTGGAGGAGGGCCGGGCGTTGCGGGATGCCGGCCTGGACGCCCGGATCCTGGTGCTGTCCGAGCCGCCGCCGGGCTCGGAGGCGGCGGTCTGGGCCGCGGACCTCACGCCCACGGTCTACACGGACCAGGGCCTGCGGCGACTCGCCGCCGCCGCGCCGGAGGCGGGACGGGCGGTGCACGTGAAGGTCGACACGGGGATGCACCGCGTCGGTGTCTGGCCGCCGGAGGCGGTGCCGGCGTTCCTGCGAAGCGTGGCCGGGGCGGGGCTCTCGGTCGAGGGCCTGTGGACGCACCTGGCCTCGAGCGAGGACGATCGCGCCTTCAGTGAGCATCAGCTCGCGCGGTTCCGTGCGGTGGTCGAGGCCGCCGAGGCGGTCGGCCTGCGGCCTGCCTACCTCCACGCCGCGAACAGCGGCGGCGTCCTGCGCCACCCCGAGGCCGACCTCGACCTGGTCAGGCCGGGCATCGCGCTGTACGGGATCGCGCCGGCTCCGGGGGTGGGCGCCGAGCGGGGCCTTCGGCCGGCGCTCTCGTGGCGCTCGAAGGTGACGATGGCCAAGCGGCTGCCGGCGGGCGAGCGCCTCTCCTACGGCCGCCGCTACGAGCTGGCGACCGACGCGTGGGTGGCGACCGTGCCCGTGGGCTACGCCGACGGCTACCCGCGCGCGCTCTCGAGCCGCGCGGACGTGCTGATCCGCGGGCGGCGCTGCCGGGTCGGCGGCAACGTCACGATGGACCAGCTGCTGGTCGACTGCGGGGACCTCGCGATCCAGACCGGCGACGACGTCGTGCTGCTGGGGGAGCAGGGCGGCGAGACGATCGACGCGTGGGAGCTCGCCGGCCTCGCGGGCACGATCGCCTACGAGATCGTGACCAGGATCGGCGAGCGCGTGCCCCGGGAGCACGTCGGATGAAGCGACGGACCGCGTTCCTGTCCGCCGGGATCGCCGCCGGCGTCGTCACCGCGGGGGTCGTCGGGCGCACCGTGGCGCGCCGCTGGCACCAGGGGGCCGGCGAGCCGATCGGCGCGGTCCCGCCCGACGACCTGGGCACGGTCTCCTCCTTCGACGGCACCGAGCTCGCCGTTCGCGGGGCCGGACCGCCGGAGGCGCCGCTCGTCCTGCTGTCCCACGGCTTCAGCCTCGACATGTCGGTGTGGTGCGACACGTGGCCGGCGCTCGTCGGGGACCTGCGCGTGGCGGCGTTCGATCACCGCTCCCACGGGGCGAGCGGGCGTGCCGCCGGCGGGGACCTCACGCTCCGCGCGATGGGCCGCGACCTGGGGGCGGTGCTCGGCGCGGTGGCCGGGGAGCGGCCGGCGATCCTGGTGGGGCACTCGATGGGCGCGATGGCGATCCTCGCGCTCGCGGAGCAGCGCCCCGAGCTGTTCGAGGGTCCGATCGCCGGGGTCGTCCTGATGGGGGCGGCCTCCTCGGACCTGCTGAAGGGCGCGATGGGGTCGGTGACGGAGCTGCTGCGCCCGCGCCTGGGCAACCTGTCGACCGCAGCCGAGCGGGTGAACCGGCTCCGCAAGGCGCTGATGGCGAGCCCGATCGACGTGAGCGGGGTCGTCGCGCGGGTGACGCAGTTCGGGCCGGACGCGCCCTCGCGCGTCGTGGACCACGTCGTGTCGCTCGCGCAGCGCACCGCCTCGGAGGTGTGGACCGACGCGCTGCCCGACCTGATGGAGATGGACCTGCGCCACGCGGTCCCGCGGATCCGTGTGCCCGCGCTGGTCCTGGTCGGCGAGCACGACCGCGTGACCCCGCCGGCGGCCGCGGTGGAGCTCGCCGCGGCGCTGCCCGACGGGAGGCTCACGCTGATCGAGGGCGCCGGGCACATCCCGATGCTCGAGCGGCCCGACGCCGTGAACGAGGCCGTGGCGGCGTTCGCGCGCGCGGTCTTCGGGCTGGACCGCCCGCCGCGGCGGCGCAAGGGGGCGGCGTGAGCCGGCCGCTCGCGGAGGTCGCGCGCGAGGCCGCCGGCTGCACACGGTGCGGCCTCGCCGCCACCCGTACGCAGGTCGTGTTCGGGGTGGGGGATCCGCAGGCCGACCTCATGTTCATCGGCGAGGCGCCGGGCTTCCACGAGGACCGCCAGGGCGAGCCGTTCGTCGGCGCCGCGGGCCAGCTGCTCACCCGGATGCTCGGCGAGATCGGCCTTGCCCGCGAGCAGGTCTACATCGCGAACGTCCTCAAGTGCAGGCCCCCGGGCAACCGTGACCCGCTCCCTGGCGAGATCGAGGCGTGCACGCCGTGGCTCGTCGAGCAGGTGTCGTTGATCCAGCCGCGCGTGATCGTGACGCTCG
>JBLMXP010000253.1:0-4702 GCA_050257835.1 Planctomycetaceae bacterium
CGCAGCACGCGCTGGCTCACGCGCGTGGTCGGCCGCTCGCCGGCTGTCGGGAGGGTCGGGAACTCGTCGGCGTCGATGCCCTTGACGTGGGTTGCGAACCGGCCGCAGCGACGGTGCAGGGTGTCGGCACCCTGGAGCTCGAGATCCACCCGCTCGGAGGCGGGGAGCGAGCCGACCAGGTCGGTCAGGAGGCGGGCAGGCACGGTGGTGGCCCCGTCGGTCTCGATCTTGCCCGGCACCCAGTACGTGATGCCGATCTCGAGGTTGGTCGCCGTGAGCTTCAGGCCTGCATCCTCGGTTCGCAGCAGGACGTTCGCGAGCACGGGCAGGGTGCTTCGGCTGGAGACGGCGCGCGACACGACCGAGAGGCCGCGCGCAAGGTTCTCCTGCATGACCGAGAGTTTCACGGGCGGTGGTCTCCAAGCTCAACACGAGGCGGGACGGCGCCAGGGGTCCGGCCGGTCTCCCGGCATGACGGCGGACGGATCCCGCGCCGCGGGTTTCGGGTCGTTGGGTGGAATGATCGTCCTATCTTCTCACCCCGTCATCACCGTCATCATGCCGTGGACGGTGGGGATCGTGCCGCACCGCCGTGCGCTGCGCGACGGTGGGCCGCCGGGCTGCCGAGCGTGGATCGAGGGCCCGGTACCGGGGATGGACCGGGGATGTCCGGTGGACAGCTCGTCCCCCTGGCACCGGATCGCCCCGGGTCGACGGCAAGGACCCCGGGAGGTCCACGTACCCCGCCCGGGCTGTCCGCGGAGCGATCCACACGCAGGACCCCTTGTCCACGGGTTTCAGGGGATCCATCCACACGGCCGGCCGGACCCACGCACGGCAGAAGGGGAAGGCGCGCCCCGAAGGGCCGGGCCGCAGGCCCGATCGGGTGCCCGGCGCTCGTCGCGGGACCGCGGCTTGCTGCGCGTCCCGACATGCGCGCGGCGACGGATCAGTCGGAGTAGATCAGCTCCCGGACGGCCGCGACCTCGCGGCGCATCTCGTCGTTGACCTGGATCTCGCGGTTGATCTTGTCGCACGCGTGGAGGACGGTCGAGTGATCCCGTCCGCCGAGCTCCGCGCCGATCCGGAGCAGTGAGACGTCCGTCTCCTCGCGCATCAGGAACATCGCGATCTGCCGGGGCACGACGATGCTCTTCTCGCGCTTCTGGCCGCGCAGGGCGTCCATGCCCACGCCGTAGTAGTCGGCGACCGCCTTGGCGATCCGCTCCGGCGTGACCTGGCGCTTCTTGGGGTTGTAGAGCACGTTGGACAGGACCGCCTGGGCGAGCTCGATGGAGATCGGCATCGCGCCCATCGACGCATAGGCCACGATGCGGTTGAGCGCGCCCTCGAGCTCCCGGATGTTGGATACGACCTTGCGGGCGATGAACTCGATGACGTCCGAGGTGATCGGCGTGCCCTGCTCCTCCGCCTTCGCGCGCAGGATCGCGATGCGGGTCTCGAGATCGGGCGCCGTCAGGTCCGCGATGAGGCCCCACTCGAAGCGGGAGCGCAGCCGTTCCTCGAGCGTGAGGATCGCCTTCGGCGGACGATCCGACGACAGGACGATCTGCTTGCCGTCCTCGTGAATCGCGTTGAAGGTGTGGAAGAACTCTTCCTGCGTGCGCTCCTTGTCCGCGATGAACTGGATGTCATCGATGAGGAGCAGGTCGATCCGCCGGTAGCGGGCGCGGAACTCGTCGATCTTGCCCTGCTGGATCGAGGTGATGAACTCGTTGGTGAACTTCTCGCTCGTCGCGTAGACCACCCGCTTGCGGGGGAACTTGGCGACCACGCTGTTCCCGATCGCGTGCATCAGATGGGTCTTGCCCAGGCCGACCCCGCCGTACAGGAACAGCGGGTTGTACGCGTGCCCCGGCCGCTCGGCGACCGACAGCGACGCCGCGTGGGCGAGCCGGTTGGCCGAGCCGACGATGAAGTTGGCGAACGTGTAGCGCGGATTGAGGTTCGTCGCGCCGGCCGCGGCGCCCTCGGGGGCGCCGACCCGCGTGGGTTCCACGCGGACGGACTGGGTGGCGGTCTCGGCGGCCTGCGTTCGCGCCTCGCCGCCCGCTGCGACGACGAACTCCACCTGGACGCTGTAGCCGACCACGCGCGCGAGCGTCTGCGAGATCAGGGAACGGTAGCGGGTCTCCAGCCAGTCCTTGGCGAACCCGTTGGGAACCGCGATCCGGAACCGCTGGTCGTCCACGTCGACGAGGTGGGTGTCGCGCAGCCAGGTCTCGAAGTTCGCGGGCGAGAGGGAAACCTGGAGCTCGCCGAGCGCTGCGCGCCAGACCTGCTTCGCGTCCATAACCTGCGATCGTGTCCTGGGCTGCTATGAGGCTTCGATGGGTAGGGCCAACCGCGGAGCCCGTTCGAGGAGACGCGATCCGGATCCCGTGTGACGATCCTGCCGGAGCCGCCGTACGGGGCGATGGACGAACCCTCGGAGGTCCGCCTTGCGACGTCCCGGCGCCTGAGGCTCGGGAACAATACACCGCTCCTCGGCCCCCTCGCAAGGCGATTCGCGCATACTCCCATGGAGTATCACGAAGGAGCGGCGGAAGTGCCCGCCGCCCCCGGCGGCCCCGCTGATCGGGGCACGTCAGCCGCCCCGCCCGGGGCCGTCGCGCGTTTGACACCCGTTCGAACAGGGCCATATCATCGGCTGCGACGAATACGCGCCGCCGCGCTCACGGGCGCTCGGCGCGTTTGCGTGCCTCTAGGGGTCGGAGCTTCCGGGTCCCAGGGCCGGATGGAGAGGATCACGGACAGTCCCGATGGGCAAGCCGACGTTTCAGCCCAAGAAGCGGCATCGCGCCAAGGAACACGGGTTCCGCGCTCGCATGAAGACGACGGGCGGCCGGCGCGTGCTCGCAACGCGGCGCGCGAAGGGCCGGAAGCAGCTCACGGTCTGACCGGCGGGCGCAGTCACAACTCGCTGCGACTCGTCATGCTCTCACGCCCGGCGGACTTCGCCCGGCTTGCGGAGGGAGGCGTCGGGAAGACGCATCCGCTGCTCACCGGTCGGTTCGTTCGGACGGACCTGGATCAGACCCGGTTCGGTCTGGCGACCGGCAAGCGGCTGGGGGGGGCCGTGATCCGGAACCGGGTCCGGCGCCGGATCCGCGAGGCGCTCAGGGTGATGGCGCCCTCGTTCCAGCCCGGCTGGGACGTCCTCATCATCGCCCGGCCTGCGATCGTCGAGGCCGACCACGACGCATTGGTCGGCGCATTACGCCGGGTCCTCCACTCGGGAGGCGTGCTCGGAGGTCGATCGGAGTCGTGAGACGCATCGGGGTCACGGCGGGAGTGGCATTCATCCGCCTCTACCGGATCGTGTTCGCCTGGCTGCCCTCCGGCTGCCGGTTCGAACCCTCGTGCTCGCGCTACACGGAGCAGGCCATCCAGAAGTACGGCCTGCTGCGCGGCAGCTGGATGGGTGCCCGGCGCATCGCGCGCTGCCACCCGTGGAACCCGGGCGGCTACGACCCGGTTCGCTGAGGAACGAGAGAGCAATCCGCGTGACCCGCCTCAAGAGACTCCTCGTCACGCTGGCGCCCGTCCTGTTGCTGGGCGGGATCGCCCTGCTGGTCGCCGCCTGCGCCCCGGCCACGCAGCCGGGCGGCTCACCCGGCGTGACCCCCACCCCGAGCCAGGCGCCTCTCCACCCCGCCAGCCTCGGCTCGAACCCGGTCGACCTGCTCGCCTGGCTGTTCAACCCGATCTTCCAGACGCTGTTCGTCGTCCTGGTGTTCTTCCGTGAGCTCACCGGCAGCATCCTGCTCGCGATCCTGCTGCTGACGATCCTGCTCCGGGTCCTCGTCATCCCGCTGTACCGCCGGCAGCTCGTGTCGAGCCGCCAGATGCAGCTCCTGCAGCCCGAGATCAAGGAGCTCCAGCGCAAGTACAAGGGCGACCGGATGAAGGCCCAGACGGCCGTCCAGGAGTTCTACAAGCAGCGGGGGATCAACCCGGCCGGCGGCTGCCTGCCGACGCTCCTGACGATGGGCCTCCTGATCCCGATGTACTCGGTGTTCAGCCAGGGCCTCACCAACTTCGACCCGAGCGCCATGTGGCACGTCTTCGGGGTCAACCTGTTCCCCGGGATCTCGTGCGCGACGGCGCCGGCGTTCGACCCCGTGACCCACCACGTCACGAACGCCTGCCTCCACCCGATCGAGTTCGGCATCAACTGGGGCATCCCGGAACCCGACACGACCGGCCTCAAGCTGGCCGGCTTCGGGATCAGCATCCTCGCCGTCCTCTCGTCCCTGGTCCAGCTGGTGGCATCGCGGATGACGGTGCCGCCGCACGACCCGCGGACGGCCGACGACCAGAACGTCAAGGTCCAGCGGCAGATGGCGTACTTCCTGCCGCTGATCTCGATCATGTACGGCGGCTTCCTGCCCGCCGGCCTGTTCCTCTACTGGATCGCGTCCACCGTGATCCAGATCGTCCAGCAGTTCCTGTTGATCGGCTGGGGCGGGATGTTCCCGCTGTTCGGGTGGTACCCGGAGTTCGCGCGCAACCACACGCCGCGGTTCCCGGTCCACATCCCGACGCCCAAGCCGGCGACACCCGGTGAGCACTCGAGCGCGGCGGAGCGCGCGAAGGCCGTCGACCGCGACCTCTCGGCGCGATCGACGATCCGGCCCAACCGATCCCGCAGCGGCCGACGAGGGAGACGACGCTGACA
>JBLMXP010000254.1:0-8424 GCA_050257835.1 Planctomycetaceae bacterium
CGGTCGCGACGTCGCGGGACAGGCCGAGCAGGATGCACGCCTCGATCATCGCCTCGGCGAGCAGGAAGAAGTACGCCGGTCCGCTGCCGCTCGTCGCGGTCACCGCGTCCAGGTGCTTCTCGTTCAGCCGCAGCACCTTCCCCACGTAGCCCAGCAGCTCCTCGGCCACGGCCAGGTGCGACTCGTCGGCGTGGCGGCCCGCCGCGATCACCGACATCGCCTCGTCGACCATGACCGGCACGTTGGACATCACGCGAACCACGGGCACGTCGTCGGGCAGGTGCTTCTCCACGAACGAGGTCCGGATCCCCGCAGCGAAGCTCACGACGAGGTCCTCGGTCGTGACGGCCTCGCGGATCTGCTCGATCAACGTCTCCATGTCCTGGGGCTTGGCCATCAGCACCACGACGTCGGCCCATCGCACCGCCTCGGCGTTGTCGAGCGTCGCCGTCACGCCGTACTTGCCGGCCAGCTCTCGCGCCCGCTCGTCGCGGCGGCACGTGACCATGATCTCCTCGGGGCTCCGACCGCCGGAGCGGATCAGCCCCGAGAGCAGGGCCTCGGCCATCTTGCCTCCGCCGAGGAAGGCCACCTTGCGACTCATCACACCCTCACCAGGTTCGACAGGAAGAACCACACGTTCGCCGGCCGCTCGGCCATCCGCCGCGTGAGGTACGGGTACCACTCGGTGCCGTAGGGCACGTAGACGCGCACCGGATAGCCCTGCGACGCGTAGCGAACCTGCAGGTCGCGGCGGATACCGTACAGCATCTGGAGCTCGACCCGGCCCCAGGCCTCCCGCGCGTCGGTACGGGTGCGCACGCCCTCGAGCAGGCGCGGGTCCTGGGTCGCGGCGTCCACCGCGTGACCGCGCGCCAGCAGCGTCGCGAACAGCCGCGCGTAGCTCGCGTCCACCTCGCGCTTGTCCGTGTAGACGACCCCCGGCGGCTCGAGGTAGGCGCCCTTGACCAGCCGGATCCGGCACCCCTGCGGCAGGGCGAACACGTCGGCGTCGCTGCGGCGCAGGTAGGACTGCAGGCACACCCCCACCCGCGGATGCTCGGCGTGCGTGGCCCGGAACACCTCGAGCGTCCGATCGACGTAGCCGTGGCCCTCCATGTCGATCATCACGAGGGTCGCCTGCGCGTCGGCCGCTCGGAGGATCGCGTCGAGGTGCTCGCGACACAGGTCCTCGGAGAGGTCCAGCCCGAGCTGGGTGAGCTTCACCGAGACGGCGCCGTCCAGCGTCGGCGCGTCGCGTAAGGCCTTCAGCGCGGCGAGGTAGTCATCGCGCGCGGCCTCGGCCTGCGCCGGCGTGCCGACGTTCTCGCCGAGGTGATCGAGCATCGTGGCGATCTGCTCGCGGTCGAGCATCGCGGCGGCCTGCATCGCGCCGGCCAGCGTGTCCCCGGCGACGAACCGCGAGGCGACGGCGCGCCCCGGCGTCGTGCCGGTGACCAGGGCCCGCACGCGCGGATCGTGCGCGACCCGGATCACCGCGGGGCGGAAGACGTCGGTCGTCAGGTCCATCCCGCTCAGTCCCCGGCGCCGTCGGGCTGGGCGATCCCCGAGCGCAGGATCTCGACGAACTCCTTGATCCGCATCCCGCGGCGCTCGGGCTGGCGATGGATCAGGCCGGGGTCGAGGTCCTCGGACACGAGGGCGTCTTGGAACCGCTCGGCGAGCCAGTCGAGCATCGAGGCGAGCATCTCGGGGTCGCAGTCGTCGCGAACCTCGCCGCGGCGCACACCGAACTCCACGAACTCGAGCGTGCCATAGGGGTCCTCGCTCCGCATGAACCGGTCGATCGGCCGGCGCAGCCCCAGGCCGGTGTCGTAGCGACCGATCATCGCGATCCGGTTGGGGACGGGATCGTCGTTGACGAACTGCTCGGTGCGCTGCAGCCAGAAGTCCAGGGTGACCCAGAACCCGCCTTCGACGACCTCCGGCGGCGCGTCGAGCCAGGCCGGCAGCATCTGGACCGCGCGCTCGTACGCCGCGAGGAACAGCCCTTCCTTCGAGCCGAAGTCCAGGAAGACCGTGCCCTTGGCGACGCCGACGTCCTGCGCGATGTCCTCCACGCGGGCGCCGCGGTAGCCGTGCTCGGCGAAATGGCGCATCGCGGCCGACACGATCCGGTCGCGACGATCTTCGGCCTCGGCCGCCCGGCGGGTCCGACCCTTCACGGAGCAGACGGTAGCGCACCGACCCCGGGACATAGTTGAGCCCGAGAGACCTCCGGTTGCCATCCGCCGAAGCGGTCGGCCTCCGTCAGCCCCTCGGGCTCAAGTGCTCCGGGCGACCCTCGCTGCGGGTCGGAGAGGTTCCGGACCCGGCGGCGGGTCGCCTCGCGGCGTCCCCCCGCCGTCGCCGCTCGGCTCGGCTCGCGTCCCGACGTCGCCGCCGATCCGCGCTCCCGGGCTCGCGGCTCCGGCCTCGCGGCCGTCCCCGCGCTCCCACCGAGCGACGTGCCTGCCGGGGTTCGCGCCTCGCGGCGCGTCCCGGCGGGACCTCCGGATCGGGTCTCGCGACCTCCTCCGGTGGTCGGGGTTCCTGTCGGCCGTGTGACCTTGCGGCCTCCCGGCCGGACTGGTTCCCCGTGGCGCCCCCCATCCCCGAACCTCCGGCGTTGCCACCTTCGGTCCGGCTCCGGGTCCCGCTCCGCTCGGCGTTGCCGCCTCGCTTCGGGGCCGGGCGCTTCGTCCGGTCTCTCCGTCTCGGCCACTCGGACCGCTCGGAGCGATGCGGAATGTATCGGCGGACCCAGGGCCGGTCAAGCCGGCGTTTCCGCAGGTCAGCGTATGAATGTGCAGGTCAAGGGCTCGCGACAAAGAGTGACAAAACGATGGACGCCGGCATCCGGAGCATCCGCGCAGGTCAGGGTGTGCGCGACGTGCCGCCGACGAGCTCCTCGTAGACCCCGAGGACCTCGCGTGCGGTGACGTCCCACGTGAACCGGAGCGCCTGGCGCGCGGCCTCGCCGGCCAGGGCCGTCTGCAGGTTCGGCTCCCGCAGGATCCGCAACGCCTGCTCCGCGTGATCTGCCGGGTCGTGCCCGTCGACCAGGAACCCGGTGCGCCCGTCGTCCACGACGTAGCGCAGGCCGCCGACGGCCGAGGCGACCACCGGCGCGCCGCACGCGCCCGCCTCGAGCGCCACGAGTCCGAAGGACTCCGAGCGCGAGGGCACGAGCACCACGTCGGCCGCGGCGTAGAAGTCGGCCAGGCGCGTCTGGTGCTGCGGCGGGAACAGCATCACCCGGTCGGCCACGTCCAGAGCGGTCGCGAGCTCCATCAGCCGCGCCACCTCCCCCCCGTCGCCGCCGCTCGGCCCCCCGACCACCGCGAGCTGCAGGTGGCGGCAGGCCTCCGGGTCGCGCGCGACCATCTCCGCGAGCGTGCGCACCGCGACGTCGGGGCCCTTGTGGGGCTGCAGCCGCCCCACGTACAGGGCGAGGCGGAGCCCGGTGAGGTGCAGCCTCCGCTGGGCGGCCACACGGTCGCGGGGGGTGAACAACGTGTGGTCAACCCCGGGCGGCACGATCCGGATGTGCGCCGGGTCCGCCCGGTACAGGCCGACCAGCTGGCCGGCCTCCGAGGGCGTCGGGGCGAGGATCCGGTCCGCCTCGGCGATCACTCGGCGTTCGCCGTCCAGGCGCACCGGCGGCTCGGGCGTCTCGCCGCGCGCGAGCGAGTAGTTCTTCACCTTGCCGAGCGTGTGGAACGAGGCGACGAGCGGGGTGCGCCACAGCTCCTTGGCGGCGCGGCCGACCCAACCGGAGAGCCAGTAGTGGCTGTGCACCACGTCGTAGGCGCGGCCCTCCGCCTTGGACTGGCGGATCACCCCACCGAGGAACTCCGGCAGGAACCGCGGAAGGTCCTCCTTGGGGACCGGGGCGCACGGCCCGGCCTTGATGCTGATCACCCGGGCGCCGGGGGCGAGCTCGCGGGTCTCGTGGTCGGCCCCGCCGCGGCAGCGCGTGAACAGGTCGACCTCGACGCCGGCGCCCGCCAGGCGCTCGGCGACCGCCCGGATGTACACGTTCATGCCGCCCGAGTCACCCGAGCCCGGCTGGTCGACCGGCGAGGTGTGGACGGACAGGACCGCCACGCGAGGCACGCCACCGCTCATGACCTCGATGGTACGGGCGTTCGGCGCCTACGGTTCAGCCGCGCGCCAGGTCCACGACCGCCTCGAGGCGCCCGACCGGCTCGCCCCCACCCAGCACCGGGGGCGCCGCCACGGCCCGCAGCGCCCGGCTGGCCGCGGGATCGACCATCCCGAGCAGGTCCAGGACCCGCACCAGCGCCGGCCCGGCCGCGCGGTAGCCCCCGTCGGCGACCTTCACCGCGACCCCGATCCCCGCCTGCGGCGCGACCGCGCAGTCCAACGCCTCCGCGCCCTCCTTCGCGACGATCCCGGCGACCGCCTGCATGATCGCGGTGTCGTCGCGATCGCGGCCGCCCACGAGGTAGGGGTGCGCGCGCATCCCCGCGAGCACGCGCTCGAGGAAGGGCGCGAGGTCGCCCTGGCGCGCCGGATCCGACAGGCGCGCGTACATCGTCGCGACGGCGCGCAGCGGCAGGCCGTGCACCGGCACGCCGCACCCGTCGACCCCGACCGCCACGTCGCGCACGCCGCTCAGCGTGCGGACGGCCGCGAGCACGCGGCGCTGCAGCGGATGCCCCCGGGACCGGTAGGACTCGAGCGCCCAGCCCGCGCGGGCGCTCGCGAGCAGCATCGCCGCGTGCTTGCCGGAGCAGTTGTGATACACGGACGCCGGCGCGCGCACGCGGAGCGCGCTCGCGGGGTCGCCGGGGCGGGCCGGCGGCGTTCGCAGCGCCTCCTCGCCGAGACCGGCGCGCCGGAGCAGCCGGCGGACCGCGCGCACATGCACCGGCTCGCCCTGGTGCGACGCGCACGCGATCGCGACGAGGTCCTCCGGGAGGCGCTCGTCTGCTCCGATCGCCGCGAGCGAGACCGCGCCCTGGACCGGCTTCGTGCACGAGCGGACGAACACCGGTCGGTCGGGGTCGCCCGCCGAGGCGAGCAGGCGCCCGGAGGCGTCGCACACGGCGACGTGACCCAGGTGCACCGACTCCTCGAACCCGGAGCGGACGACGCGGACGAGGGGTGCGGCCGAGGGCATGGTGCGCGGGAGCCTAGCGGCCCCGCGCTCAGCCGGCGCGGTCGTGGACGAGCATGTGGGCGAGCCCGAGCGGATCCTCGTCGTCGTTCGCGAGCTCGAGGAACGCCTCGACCACCACGGGGTCGAACTGGGCGCCGGCGCCGGCGGCGATCTGGTCCAGCGCGGGGTACACGGGCATCGCCGCGCGGTACGGGCGGTCGCTCGTCATCGCGTCGAAGGAGTCGGCGACCGCGAAGATCCTCGCCGCGAGCGGGATCTCGGGACCCCGGAGCCCGAGCGGGTAGCCCCCGCCGTCCCACCGCTCGTGGTGGCAGCGGACGATCTCGACGGCATCGCCGAGGAACCGGATCGGCTCCACGATCCTCGCGCCGACCGCGGGGTGCTCGCGCATCAAGGCCCACTCCTGGGGGTCCAGCGGCTCGGGTTTGCGCAGGACCTGCTCGGGCACGCCCACCTTCCCGATGTCGTGCAGGAAGAAGCCGTACGCGACCTCGGGCCGGGCGGCGAGCTCGGGATCGATCCGGCGCGCGAGCGTCAGTCCGTAGCGCTCGGTCCGATCCAGGTGCCCCCGGGTGCCGACGTCCTTGGCCTCCACGACCGTCGCGAGCGAGCGCATCGTGGCCAGGTAGGTCTCGCGCAGGTCGTCCAGGGCCCGCTCGAGCTCGCGCGTGCGCACGCGCTCGGCCGTGTACAGCTCGCCGACCTCGCGCGCGAACACCACCAGCTGCTGCTCCAACTCGCGATCGTCGGCGCGCCTGGCGCCGGTGCGCTCGTTGTCCGTCATGGCTCGACCTTCCCCGGGTAGCGGTCACGACACCGATGCGGTGCCTCGGGCATCCTCCGCCCCTAAGGAGGACAACGCCATCAGCCCGGGGCGGGATTTCCACGGCACCCGCTCCGACGCGTCGCGCTCCCCCGGCCGGGGGACTCAGCGAAGGGCGAGGGTGGGATCGTCCTTGTAGCGGCGCTTCAGCTCGTCCTGCACGGCGTCCAGCACGTCCAGCACCTGCCGACGCGTGGCCGAGACCCCCTCCTCCTCGGTCACGAGCGCCTCGATCGCGGTCGCGAGGGCATCGTCGTCGAGAGCGGAGGGGTCCGACAGGTCGGCGTCGGCGGCCAGACGCTCCACCCGGCGGCGCGCCAGCAGCATCTCCTCCTCGGGCACGACCACCCGCACCGCCTCGCCCCGCGACGTGGTGGGGTGCTCCTCGTCGGCCAAGATCGCCGTCAGCCGCTCCACGAGCGGCGCCTGCTCGGCGCCGCTCACGCGTGCTTCGGACTCCGCCTTGAGGATCTCGGCGCGGCCCTGGAGCAGCCGCCGCAGCAGCGAGAGGTACTCGCGCTCGGCCACGCAGTCGTCGCGGCGACCCCGCAGCTCCTCGATCGGGAGCGCGTCGAGGCCCTGGACGAACGCGGGCTCCAAGATCCGATCGATCCGCCGGTTGTGCCGCTGGTCGCTCACGGGGCGGATGCTACACCGCACGGCGGAGGCGTCCGCCGCGCGTCGCGGCGGACGATCAGGCCTGCCCGCCCTGCATCGCCGCGATCAAGATGTCGGCGACCTCGGGCCGTGAGAACTCGATCGGCGGGCGCTCTCCGTTGCGGAGCATCTCGCGCACCTTCGTGCCGGACAGGATCACGCGATCGTCGTCCTCGTGCGGGCAGGTCTTGGGCGAGCCCATCCCCTCGCACTTCAGGCAGAAGAACGAGTGCTCGAACTTGAGCGGCTGGATCCCCAGCTCGGAGGGGTCGAACTCCTCGAAGATCTGCTGGGCGTCGTAGGTGCCGTAGTAGGAGCCGACGCCGGCGTGGTCGCGCCCGACGATGAAGTGCGTGCACCCGTAGTTCTTGCGCGCGATCGCGTGCCAGATCGCCTCTCGGGGCCCCGCGTAGCGCATCGCCGCCGGGAACACCGAGATCATCGAGCGGTCCTGGGGGTAGTAGCCGCTGAACAGCGCCTCGTAGCAGCGCATCCGGACATCGGGCGGGACGTCGTCGGCCTTGGTGGCGCCCATCAGCGGGTGCACGAGCAGCCCGTCGACGATCTCGAGCGCGCACTTCTGGATGTACTCGTGGGCGCGATGGATCGGGTTGCGGGTCTGGAACCCGACCACGGTCTCCCAGCCGCGCTCGCGGAATGCCTGGCGCGTCTGGGCCGGCGTGCGTCGGTAGTCGACGAAGTCCTCGTGGGCCGGGAGCGCGATCACCTCTAGGGTGCCGGCGACGCAGTGGTCCCCCGCCTCGTTGAGGGCCTTGACACCCGGGTGCTCGAGGTCGTCGGTGCGGTAGACGGAGAGCGCCTCCTTGTGCTTGTCGCGGGTGAAGTGCTCGGTGACGCGGAGCACCGCGAGCGGCGCCTCTGCCTCGGCCGGCGAGAGCGCGATCGCGTCGGCGCCGCCGACCTTGTGGACATCGTCTTCCGACAGCGACAGCACGACCGGGATCGCCCAGGCCAGACCGTTCGCGAGGTGCATCGTCTCCAGGACGCTGTGGTAGTCGGCCTGGCCCTGGAACCCGGTGAGCGGGCTGAGCGCGCCGACGGCGAGCATCTCGAGGTCGGACAGCTCGCGCTCGTTCGGGACGACCTTCGGGAGGTTGGCGGCCTCGGCGGCGAGGGCCTCGGCGGCGGCGCCGTCGGCCAGCAGGCTGACGAGGGTGCCGCCGTGCGGGGGGATCGGGTGCTGCTCGGACATGCCACGGAACCTTTCTCGAGGGTTTGCGCTGGCCAGGATACGAGAAGGAGACTAGGCGACGACCCAGAGGGCCTCGGGCGCCAGCTCGACCTCAAGGCGCCGGTGATCGCCGAGACCATCGCCGTCGACCTGGACCGGGAACGGCTCGGGCGAGGTCACGAGCACGTGCTGGGCGTCGTGGACGTAGTCGATGTCGCGGCCCTGCACGTGGCGGGCCGAGCCGAACACCTGCCATGCGATCCGCGGGACGTTGCGCCGGTTCAGGGCCCGGATCGACAGGACGTCCAACCCGCTCTGCAGCGAGGCGCCCGGGGTCATCCGCAGACCGTGCTCCTTGTAGAACGTGTAGGGGTCCGTACGCCCGACCATCACGCTCAGCGACGGGAGCGGGTCGCTGTCGTTCACGCGGACCTCGAGGTCGGGCGCCTTGCCCGCGTAGCCCACCATCAGCTCGCGCGCGACCGCGCGGAACGCCGCCCGGTCGAACTTCTGCTTCGTGTCGGGGGAACGGCGCTCCAGGCGGCGCATCGCGGCGGCGTCGATGCCGGCGCCGCAGTTCACCGCGAAGTACCGGCCGTCGGC
>JBLMXP010000255.1:0-13532 GCA_050257835.1 Planctomycetaceae bacterium
GCCATCCACCTCGACGAGGCCTGGTGGCGCACGGTGGTGCAGTGCTGGGTCGACGAGGTCGACTACAAGCCGAAGTACTACTGGATCGCCTGGCGGGCCGTCTCGAGCAGGGCCGGGGCCCTCACGCCGAGGGCGACCGCCGGCTGGGTGGTCGCCGCGACCAGCATCGCCTTGCCGCCCTCGCCGTTGCCGACCACGACCGCCGCGGGGCGGCCCTGGAGACGGTCGCGGACCTTCTGCGCGAGCTCGCGCAGGCCCGCCGGGTCCTCCCCGGGCACCACGGCCACGACGAGCGCGACGCCGTCGACGTCCTCGGCGCCGGCGGCGAGCGACGCGATCACCGCGTCGCGGTCGCCCGCGCGCAGCTTGCCGAGCTCGCTCCGCAGCCGCTTGTTCTCCTCGACCACCTTGCGCGCCCGCTCGAGCGCCGCGCGCGGGTCGTTCGTCTCGAGCGCGTCCACCAAGCCGCGGAGCAGGGCCCGCTCCGCGTTGATCTCCCGCAGGGCGTCGGGCCCCACGAGCGCCTCGACGCGGCGCATCCCGGCCGCGATCGAGCCCTCGCGGACGATCCTGATCACCGCGACGTTGCCGGTGCGATGGACGTGCGTGCCGCCGCAGAGCTCGCGGGAGTAGTCGCCGATCTCGACCACCCGCACGACGTCGCCGTACTTCTCGCCGAACAGCGCCACCGCGCCGAGCGACTTCGCCTCGTCCATCGTGGTCTCGAAGATCTTCACGGCCTCGTCGGCCGCGAGGCGCCGGTTCGCCTCCAGCTCGGCCTCCTCGAGCTGCTCGACCGGCACGGCGCTCGGGTGCGGGAAGTCGAACCGGAGCCGCCCGGGCTCCACGAGTGAGCCGGCCTGCCGCGCGTGCTCTCCGAGGAGGTGCTTCAGCGTCCAGTGCACGACGTGGGTCGAGGTGTGGGCGCGCGCGGTCGCCTCGCGGCGGAGGCGGTCGATCTCCGCGATCGCGTCCTGCCCGGCGCGGACCTCGCCCGACTCCACCACGCCGACGTGCATGATCGCGTGCTCGCCCGCCTTCTGCGTGTCGGTGACGCGGATCGTGCCGGTGTTCGTGCGGATCTGCCCGTGGTCCCCGACCTGGCCGCCGCCCTCCGGGTAGAAGGGCGTGCGAGCGAGGAAGACGCGGACCTCCTGGCCCTCCTCGACCGCCTCGAGCGAGGTGTTGTCGGGATCGAGCAGCAGCAGGACCGGCGACTCGGCCTCCGGCTGCTGGTAGCCGACGAACTCCGCGGCGGGCACCGCGCCGGCGTCGATCCCGACCGCGACCTTCTTCGCCGCCTTGCGCGCGCGTTCGCGCTGCTCCTGCAGCAGCGCGCGGAACCTCTCCTCGTCGACCGTGAGCCCGGCGTCGGCGGCGAGCTCGACCGTCAGCTCGAGCGGGAACCCGAACGTGTCCGACAGCTTGAACGCGTCGTCGCCGCGGACGACCCCCGCCTGCGCGCGAGACCGCGCCTCGTCGAACAGCTGCATCCCCTGGCGCAGGGTTGCGCTGAACCGCTCCTCCTCCGAGGACAGGACCTGCTCCACGAACGCGCGGTTCTCGCGCAGCTCCGGGTAGGCCTCGCCGAACCCCTCGACCACCACCTCGACGAGGGGCGCGAAGATCTCTCCGGTGACGCCCAGTTGGCGGGCGTTGGAGACGACGCGGCGGAGCATCCGGCGAAGGAGGTAGCCGCGGCCCTCGTTCGAGGGCTGGACGCCGTCGGCCACGAGGAACGTCACGGCGCGCGCGTGCTCGCCGACGATCCGGATCGACACGTCGTGGCGTTCGTCCGCGCCGTAGTGCTTGCCGCACAGGGACTGCACGCGGTCCAGGATCGGCGCGAACAGGTCGGTCTCGAACACGCTTCCCCTGTCCTGCAGGACCATCGCCACCCGCTCGACGCTCGAGCCGGTGTCGATGTTCTTCGCGGGCAACTCGGCGATCCGCTCGGCGTGCTCGTCGACCTGGTCCTGCGTGAACACGTGGTTCCAGATCTCGCAGAACCGGTCCTCGTCGACCTCGGGACCACCCTCGGGACCGTAGGCGGGGCCGCGGTCGACGAAGATCTCGCTGCACGGGCCGGCCGGGCCGGCCGCGTGGGTCCACCAGTAGTTGTCGGCCTTGCCGCGGCGGACGATCCGCTCGAGCGGGATCCCGAGGTCTCGCCAGATCCCGATCGTCTCGTCGTCGTCCTGGTAGACGGTCACCCACAGCCGGGCGGGGTCGACCCCGTAGCCCTCGGTGACGAGCTCGAGGCCCCAGGCGCACGACTCGGCCTTGAAGTAGTCCCCGAAGGAGAAGTTGCCGAGCATCTCGAACAGCGTGAGATGGCGGTCGGTGCGGCCGACGTTCTCGATGTCGTTGGCGCGGAAGCACTTCTGGACGCTGGTCGCGCGACGGAACGGGGGCTCGACCTGGCCGAGGAAATATGGGATGAACTGCTCCATCCCCGCGCCGGTGAGCAACAGCCCCGACTCGGGCGTCGCGATCAGCGACGCCGAGCGCACGCGCGTGTGCCCACGCTCCTCGAAGAAGCGCAGGAACGTCTCGCGGATCCGGCTGCCTTCCATCGCGGCGAGTGTACCGGCGGGTGCGCGGCGACCGGCTCAGGCGGCGCCGTGGCGCGGGACGTCGTGCTGCGCTCGGAGCTCGCGCTCGCGCTCGTCCATCGCGCGCTTGCCCTCTTGGATCGACTCGGACACGAGCTTCGACAGGTCGAGCAGGCCGCCCTTGGCCTCGCGGGCGATCGTCTGCGGCTTCGCGCGCTCGACCTGCCTGCGCGTCCAGCGGCTCGCGACGATCGCGCCGGTGGCCCCGGCCCCCAGGCCCAGCGCGACCCAGAACCCGCGACGCACCTAGGAGGGCCCCTTCTTCCTCGCCTTCGAGACGCCCTTACGCAGGCCCGCCCCGAAGCTGATCACCTTCACGAGCGGGCTCGCGGCGGCTTCCTCGATCAGACCCGACAGCTTCTCGGCGCGCCCGACCATGACACCCACCGACTCGAGCGTGGTGTCGACCCGGTCGATCTCGCGGTTCATCTTCTCGACGGAGGTCTTCACCTCGCGCAGCAGGGGCACGGTCTCCTCGCGCATCGCGTCGATCACGAGCTTCGTGCTGGTCAGCACGTTGTAGGTATTCAAGAGCACGTAGGAGAGGAACCCCACGAGCACGAACCAGCCGGCGGCGATGATGATCAGGGCGGTGTCGCTGCCCCGCAGCGCGAGTACGGTCATCCGATCCCCTCCGTGGTCGTCGATCGCAACGTCGTCCGGCCGGGCGCCGGACGTGTCGTAGCCTACCGGGTCGCGCCCTCGTCCCGGGAGGGGCCGGCGCCGGGCTCCCAGTCCCGGCCCTCCTCCCCCATCCCCGAGGCCTCGTAGTAGCGGGCGCCCTCGAAGCGGACCGGGCGGTAGGCCTGCTCGACCCAGTGACCCGGCGCCTCGTGCGGGTAGCGGTAGCCCTTGCCGTGCCCGAGCTTGGCCGCGCCCGGGTAGGAGGAGTCCCGCAGGTGCGCCGGCACCGGGTCGGCGCTCGCGGCGTCCTCCAGGGCCGCTGAGATCGCCGCGTAGACGCTGTTGGACTTGGGGGCGCGAGCCAGGTAGATCGTGGCCTGCGCGAGGTTCAGCCGCGCCTCGGGGAGCCCGACGTGCTCGACCGCGTGCGCGGCCGCCACGGCCTGGAGCAGCGCCATCGGGTCGGCGAGCCCGACGTCCTCGGAGGCGTGCACGATCAGCCGCCGCGCGATGAACCGGGGGTCCTCCCCGGCCTCGAGCATCCGCGCCAGCCAGAACAGCGCCGCGTCGGGATCGGAGCCGCGGATCGACTTGATGAACGCGCTGATCACGTCGTAGTGGGCGTCGCCCTGCCGGTCGTACACGACGGCCTTGCGCTGCACTGCGTCGGCGGCCAGCTCCAGCGTGATCCGGTCCTCGCCCGCCGACTCGGCCGCCAGCGCCGCGGCCTCCAGGCCGGTGAGCGCCATCCGCGCGTCGCCCCCCGCGATCGTCACGAGGTGCTCGAGGGCGTCGTCGTCGATCGCGAGTCGCAAGGCGCCGAGGCCGCGCTCCTCGTCGGCCAGCGCCGCGCGGACCAGCCCGGCGAGGTCCTCGGCGGAGAGGGCCTCGAGACGCAGCAGCAGGCAGCGGGACAGCAGCGGCGTGTTCAGCGAGAAGTACGGGTTCTCGGTGGTGGCGCCGATCAGCGTCACGGTGCCGTCTTCGACCGCGGGCAGCAGCACGTCCTGCTGCGCCTTGGACCAGCGGTGGACCTCGTCGACGAACAGCACCGTCTTGAACAGGCCGCCGCGCGCGCCCCCCATCCCCTTGCGCGCGTCGGCGACGCCGCTGTTCACGGCCGACAGCGTGACCAGCTGCGCCCCGACCGCGTCGGCGAGCAGGTGGGCGAGCGTCGTCTTGCCGGTGCCGGCGGGGCCCCACAGGATCAGCGACGGCAGGTTCCCGCCGGCGATCAGCTTCGACAGCACGCGCCCCGGCCCCACCAGGTGCCGCTGCCCGACGAAGGCCTCGGGCGTGTTGGGACGCATCCGCGCGGCGAGCGGCTGCTCGCTCACGGCTCAGTCGCTCCGCAGGACGCGGTCGGGCCGGATCCGGTAGAGGACGCGCACCTGTCCCTCGACGGGGACCCACTCCCGGTCGTCGTAGCGGCGGGCGAGGGCGCCGATGTGCGCGAGCGCCTCGGGCCCCTCCTCGATCGCGACGACGGTCCCGTTGACCGAGAGCCAGCGGTAGGGATCGTCCTGCGCGAACACGCTCACCGCGACCCGAGGGTCGCGGCGGACGTTGCGGTCCTTCACGCGCCCGGCGGCGGTGTTGACCAGGACGTGCCCGTCGTCGTCGGCGTCGATCCACAGCGGGGTCGACTGCGGGGTCCCGTCGGCGTTGATCGTGACGAAGTGCGCGTAGTTGCGTCCACGGAGCAGGGCGAGGTCCTCAGGGGTCAGCATGTCCGTCACTCCTTCGGTGCCAGCACGGCGATCGACAGCTCCGCGAGCTGCGCCGCGTCGACGACGGCCGGCGCGCCCGTGAGCGGGTCCGCGCCCGATTGCGCCTTCGGGAACGCGGTGACGTCGCGGAGCGAGTCCTTGCCCGCGAGCAGCATCACGAGGCGGTCCACCCCCATCGCGATCCCGCCGTGCGGCGGCGCGCCGAAGCGGAAGGCGCGCAGGAGGTGCCCGAACTGCTCCTGGATCTGCTCGTGGGTGAGCCCGAGCACCTCGAACACGCGCTCCTGGAGCTCCGGGCGGTGGATCCGGATGCTGCCGCCGCCGATCTCGAAGCCGTTCAGCGTGAGGTCGTAGGCGCGGGCCTTCGCGGTCGCCGGGTCGAGGTCCTCGGTGAGCGGCGCGGTGAACGGGTGGTGGTTCGAGACCCACTTGTCCTCGTCGTCGCTCCACTCGAACAACGGCGGCTCGACGTACCAGCAGAACGACCAGACCCCTTCGGGGACCAGGTCCAGGCGCGCGGCCAGGTCGCGTCGGAGCCCGTCCAGCGCCACGTTCGCGCGGTCGGCGCGGTCGGCGACGACGCACACGAGGTCGCCTTCCCCGGCGCCGGTCCGCTCGAGGACCCCGGCGATCTCCTCGGCGGAGAGGAACTTCTCCACCGGCGAGCGGACGCCGCCTCCTTCGACCACCAGCCACACGAGCCCGGCCGCGCCGCGGCCCTTCGTGTCCTCGACGAGCTTGTCGAGCTCCTTGCGACTGAGCGCCGCGCCGCCCGGGGCGGCGAGGCCCTTGATCGTGCCGCCGTCGGCCGCCACCTTCGCGAACGCGTTGAACGCCGAGCCCTCGAACAGGTCGGTGAGCGTGGCGAGCTCCATGCCGTAGCGCAGGTCGGGCTTGTCCGAGCCGAAGCGGCGCATCATCTCGTCGTAGGTCATCCTCGGGAACGGGACCGGCACCTCCACGCCCTGGGTCTCGCGGATGATGCGCGCGTAGAGCGGCTCGATCACCGCGACGATGTCGTCCTCGTCGACGAAGGACATCTCGACGTCGAGCTGGGTGAACTCGAAGCCGCGGTCGGCACGGGGGTTCTCGTCGCGCAGGCATCGCACGAGCTGGTAGTAGCGGTCCTGGCCGGCCACCATCAGGAGCTGCTTGAGCTGCTGGGGCGACTGCGGCAGCGCGTAGAAGTGCCCCGGCTGCAGCCGCGACGGGACGAGGAAGTCGCGCGCGCCCTCCGGGGTCGAGCGCGTGAGGATCGGCGTCTCGACCTCCACGAACCCGAGCGCGTCCATGTGCTCGCGCATCAGGTGGTTGACCTGGTGGCGCAGGCGAAGGGCCTTCGTCATCTCGGGGCGGCGAAGGTCGAGGTAGCGGTACTCGAGGCGCAGGAGCTCGTCGGCCTCGATCCGGTCCTCGATCACGAACGGCGGGGTCTCGGCGCGGCCGAGCACCTCGAGGGCGTCGGCCACGACCTCGACGTCGCCCGTGCCGAGGTTCAGGTTCGCCATCCCCTGCGGACGCAGCCGCACCGCGCCGGTGACCCGCACGACCCACTCCGAGCGCAGCTCCTGCGCGGCGGCGTGGGCGTCGGGGGCATCCTGGGGATGGAACACGACCTGCACGACGCCCTCGCGGTCGCGCAGGTCGATGAAGGTGACGCCGCCGTGGTCGCGGCGGTGCGCCACCCACCCGCAGAGCGCCACCTCGCGTCCTGCGTCGGAGGCCCGCAGGTCGCCGCACAGGTCGGAGCGCATCGCGGTGCGCAGCTCGGGCCTGGTCGTCATCGGACGGTCTCCGTCGGGTCGGTCGGGTCGGTCTGGTCGGTCTGGTCGGTCGCGGGCGGCCCCTCGCCCGCCGCGCGCACCCATCGAACCACGTCGGCGACCGCGACGACCTGCTGCTCGCCGTCGGCGAGGCGGCGGAGCGTCACCGTGCCCTCGGCCAGCTCGCGCTCGCCCACGATCGCCGCGTAGGCAACGCCCGCGCGGTCGGCGGCCCTGAGCTGGGCCTTGAGCGGCCGCTCCTCGTAGGGGCCGATGCTGGGCACGCCCGCGTCGCGGAGCGCGCGCACCAGGCGCCGGCCCTCTGCCTGGGTCGCGGCGCCGATCGCGACCACCGCGCACGCCGGTGTCCGCGTGCCCGGCAGGGGCACGCCCTCGCCCTCCATCGCGAGCAGCACCCGGTCCAGGCCCATCGCGAACCCGACGCCGGGGGTCGGCGGGCCGCCGAGCGTCTGCGCGAGGCCGTCGTAGCGGCCGCCGGCGTTGATCGTGCCCGCCTTGTTCGCCGCGAGCACCGCCGAGATCCATTCGAACGTGGTGCGCGTGTAGTAATCGAGGCCGCGCACGAGCCGCGGGTCCAGGCGGTACGCGATCCCCTCCTCGTCCAGGCCCGCGCGGACCTCGGCGAAGTGCGCGGCGCAGGGCTCGCAGAGGCGCTGGGCGATCGTCGGTGCGGCCAGGACGAAGTCCTTGTCGCCGTCGACCTTGCAGTCGAAGACCCGCAGCGGGTTGCGCTCCAGACGGTCGCGGCAGTCGGCGTCGAGGTCGTCGCGGAACGGCGCGAAGTACGCGACCAGCTCCTCGCGGTAGGCGGGCCGGCACGCGGCGTCGCCGATCGAGTTCAACACCAGCTCGTAGTCGCGGAGCCCGCGGGCCCGGACGAACCGCTCCCCCAGCGAGATCACCTCCACGTCGGCGCCGGGCGCCTCGACGCCGAGGGTCTCGATCCCGAACTGACGGAACTCCCGCATCCGCCCGGCCTGCGGGCGTCCGTGGCGGAACTGGGTCGAGACGTAGTAGCCCTTGAACGGGCTCGGGAGCGCGTGCGCGTTCGTGAGCGCCGCGCGCACGACCGCGGGCGTCATCTCCGGACGCAGCGTCACCGAGCGCCCGCCCTTGTCCTGGAACGTGTACATCTCCTTCGTGACCACGTCGGAGGTCTCGCCCGAGGTCCGGGCGTAGAGCTCGGTCGCCTCGAACGTCGGCGTCTCGACGTAGCGGAACCCGTAGAGGCGCGCCGTCTCGTGGGCGGCCTCGTACAGGCCGAGCATCGCGTCGGCGCGCGGGGGCAGCAGGTCCTGCGTCCCACGAGGCGGCGCGAGCTCCATCAGCCGATCCCCACGAGGAACGGGTTCGTGGCTCGCTCGCGCCCCACGGTGGTCTCCGGGCCGTGGCCGGGGAGGGTGCGCAGGTCGTCGGGGAGCGACAGGAACCGGCGCAGGCTCGCCTGCATCGCGGCGGCGTCGGAGTTCGCGAAGTCGTAGCGGCCGATCGCTCCGGCGAACACGAGATCGCCGGAGAAGACCAGGACGTCCTCGTCCACGCGCAAGCAGCAGTGGCCCGGCGTGTGCCCGGGCGTGTGCAGCACGTCAATCGCGAGGCCCCCCAGGCGCACGACGTCGCCGTCGACGAAGGTCCGCAGGTCGGCCACGGCGTCGAGCCGCTGCGCCCACCCGGGGTTCCAGGCCTCCGGGTCGCGGAAGGCCAGGGCGTCGTCGGGGTGGACGTACACGGGCACCTCGGGCCCGGCGAACGTCCCCGCCCGTCCCGCGTGGTCCACGTGGGCGTGCGTCAGCAGCACCGCGGCCAGTCCCTTGCCGGCGGCCTCGAGCCGGGCGCGGACCGTCGCCGGCTCGAAGCCGGGGTCGACCACGACGGCCTCGTCGGCGCCGTCGGCGGCGAGCAGCCAGCAGTTCGTCCCGTAGGGGTTGCGGTCGAACACGTCGAGGTACATGGGGAGGTCATGGTATCGGGCGCGCCCCGGGGCGCCGTCGGGCGATCAGCCGGCCGTGTCGAGCACGAGGGTGAACGGGCCCTCGTTCACGAGGTCGACCGCCATCTCCGCGCCGAAGACGCCGCGGCCGACGCGCACGCCGCGAGCCTCGAGCGCCGCGGCGAACCGCTCGACGAGCCGCGCCGCCTCCGAGGGGTCGGCCGCGCCCACGAACGACGGGCGCCGGCCCTTGCGGGTGTCCGCGTACAGCGTGAACTGCGAGATCACGAGCGCCTCCCCACCCACCGCGGCCAGGTCGAGGTTCGTCTTGCCGGCCTCGTCGCGGAAGATCCGCAGCCCCACGACCTTGTCGGCCAGACGCTCGGCCTCGGCGTCGGTGTCGTCGTGTCCGACCCCCACCAGCAGCGCGTAGCCGGGGCCGATCGCGTCGACGACCTCGCCGTCCACGGCGACGCTCGCGCGCGCCACCCGCTGCAGGACGATCCGCATCTCGGGTTCAGCTCGGCACGACGCGGTAGGCGTCGTAGACGCTCTCCACGCGCTTGACGGCCGCCAGGATCGAGGACAGGTGCGCGATGTCGGCGAGCTCGAAGGTGAACCGCAGCCGCGTGATCCGATCACGTCCCGTCGTGGAGTTGGCGGCCAGGATGTTCACGTGATGGTCCGACAGGACCGTGGCGATCTCCGACAGCAGACGCGTGCGATCCAGGGCCTCGACCTGGATCGCCACGACGAACGAGGTCGGCTTGCCCTCCGACCACGAGACCTCGATCATGCGCTCGGGCTCCCGGCGCAGGGTCTTCACGTTCGGGCAGTCCGCGCGGTGCACGCTCACGCCCTGGCCTCGGGTGACGAACCCGACGATCTCGTCGCCCGGCACGGGCGTGCAGCAGCGGCCGAGCTTCACCCAGACGTCCGGCAACCCCCGCACCATCACGCCCTTGGAGGCCTCCGACGGCTGCCCGAGCCGGACGGGGCGGGCGAGCGGCACCTCGGTGACGTCCTCGTCGGGCGTGCCCGAGATCAGCCGGGAGAGCCTGGCCACCACCGACTGCGGGGAGACGTGGCCCTCGCCCACCGCGACGTAGAGCGAGTCGAGGTCCCCGAGCTTCAGGTCCTCGGCGACCTGCTGCAACGCGTCGTCGGTGGCCAGGCGCTTGAACGGGACGTTCTGTCGGCGCATCTGCCGCTGGAGCAGGTCCTTGCCCTCGTCGAGCGCGTCCTCGCGGCGTCCCCGCGCGAACCACTGGCGGATCTTGTTGCGCGCCCGCGGCGTCTGGACGAACTGGAGCCAGTCCTGGCTCGGACCCTCGCCCTGGGCGCGCGAGGTGAGGATGTCCACAGAGTCGCCGGTGCGCAGCTCGTAGTCGAGCGGCACGAGCTTGCCGTTGACCTTGGCCCCGATCGTGCGGTGCCCAACCTCCGTGTGGATCGCGTAGGCGAAGTCGACCGGCGTCGCGCCCAGCGGGAGGTTCACCACGTCGCCCTTGGGGGTGAAGACGAACACCCTCCCGCCGGACAGGTCGATCTTCAGCCCCTCCATGAACTCGCGGGGGTCGGCCATGTCCTTCAGCCAGTCGAGCATCTGGCCGAGCCAGGCGAGATCGCCCTCGCGGGCCTTGCCCGACCCCTCCTTGTAGCGCCAGTGCGCCGCGATGCCGAACTGCGCGGTGCGGTGCATGTCGCGCGTGCGGATCTGGATCTCGAGCGGCTTGCCGGCCGGTCCCACGACCGTCGTGTGCAACGACTGGTACATGTTGGCCTTGGGCATCGCGATGTAGTCCTTGAACCGACCGGGGATCGGCTTCCACAAGGCGTGGACGGCGCCGAGCGCCGCGTAGGTGTCGCGCAGGGACTCGACGAGGATCCGGATCCCGACGAGGTCGTAGATGTCCTCGAACTCCTTGCCGCGGATCACCATCTTCTCGTAGATCGAGTACAGGTGCTTCGGGCGGCCCTCGACGTCGGCCTTGATGCCGAGCTCCTTCAGCTTCTGCCGCAGCGTCGTGGTCAGCTCCTCGATCAGCCGGGTCCGTTCGTCCCTGCGAACCTCCACGAGCCGGGCGATCTCCTTGTAGGGGCCCGGGTGCAGGGTCTTGAAGGCGAGATCCTCGAGCTCCCACTTCACCTCCTGCACGCCGAGGCGGTTCGCGAGCGGCGCGTAGATCTCCAGGGTCTCGGTGGCGATCCGCCGCTGCTTTGCCGGCGACAGCGCGGTGAGCGTGCGCATGTTGTGCAGGCGGTCCGCGAGCTTGATCAGCAGGACGCGGATGTCCCCCGCCATCGCCACGATCATCTTGCGGACGTTCTCCGCCTGCGCGAGCTCGCGCGTCTGGAACTGGAGCTTGTCGAGCTTGGTGAGCCCGTCGACGATCCGGGCCACGTCGTCGCCGAACTCCTCCTCGATCGCCTCCAGCGTGACCTCGGTGTCCTCGACCGTGTCGTGCAGCAGCGCTCCCTGCAGCGTGGTGGTGTCCAGGTGCAGGTCGGCCAGGACCATGGCGACGGCCAAGGGGTGCTCGATGAAGGGCTCCCCCGACAACCGCGTCTGGCCCTCGTGGGCCACCTCCGCGATCCGGTAGGCCTGCTCGAGCCCGCGCAGGTCGGCCTTCGGGTTGTAGGTCTTGACCTTCTTGAGCAGCGGCGTCAGCCGGGAGGGCTGCTCGGGCTCGCCGCGACGCAGGCGCGGCCGTGGAAGGCGTCCGCCGCGCCGCTGTGGTGGCTGCGGGGGCGCCGGTGCATCGACCCGTACGTCTTCTTGGCTGTCCACGGCGTGCCAGCCAGTCTACGCGCGGCCCCGCGCGGAACCGTCGAGCGGCGCCGCGCGGCGGGCGGGCTCAGTAGTGGATCAGCGTGAACAGGTCGTGGTCCTTGACCTTGTCCCGTCCGTGGAGGAAGTCGAGCTCGATCAGGCAGGCGATGCCCATCACCTGCCCGCCGATCCGCCCCACGAGCGAGGCGGCGGCGTTGGCCGTCCCCCCGGTCGCGAGGACGTCGTCCACGACGAGGACCCGCTCGCCCTGGGCGACCGCGTCCTTGTGGATCTCGAGCGTGGCGGTCCCGTACTCGAGCGCGTACTCCTCGCCGAGGGTCTCGTGCGGGAGCTTGCCCTGCTTGCGCACCGGCACGAGGCCGGCGCCGAAGTGGTAGGCGACCGGCGCCGCCAGGATGAACCCGCGCGCCTCGATCCCGACCACCTTGTCGACGTTGCCCCGTCCGAAGTGCACGACGATCAGGTCGACGATCGTGGAGAACGCGATCGGGTCGGCGAGCACCGGCGTGATGTCCTTGAAGACGACGCCCGGCTCCGGGAAGTCCGGGACGTCGCGGATCAACCCGGCGATCTGCTCGATCTGCACGTCGCTACCTCCGCTTGCGTTTGGCGGGCGGCCGTTTCTTCGACTTCGGGCGAGGTCGCGGGCTCCCCTGCTTGGCCGTGGCGCTCGTCGCGGCGGCGTCGGCGGCCAGGGCGGGCGCGGCGCCCCCGCTGCCGGCGGGGACCCGCGGCGTCGGCCGCCCGCGCACGGGCTGGCGCACGGCGCTCCCGCCCTCGAAGATCGCGAGGATCGGCGACGCGATGAAGATCGACGAGTAGGCGCCGATCGCCACCCCGACGAACATCGCGAACGCGAAGTCCTTCAGCGTCTTGCCGCCGAACAGCAGCAGCGACAGGATCGGGATCAGCACGACGAGCGACGTGTTGACCGACCGCATGATCGTCTGGTTCAACGAGCGGTCGACGACCCCGACGTAGCCGAGCTTCGCGACGAGCGCGGGCGATTCCGTGTTCTCCTTGATCTTGTCGTAGATCACCACGGTGTCGTAGAGGGAGAACCCGAGGATCGTGAGGATCGCGATCACCGTTTCGGGGGTCACCTCGCGCCTGGTGAGCGCGTAGACCCCCGCGGTGATCACCACGTCGTGGACGAGCGCGATCATCGCGCCGGCCGCCATCTGCCACTCGAACCGGAACGCGATGTAGACGCCGATCGCGAGCAGCACCACCACCAGGCCGCGGATCGCCTTCTTCGAGATCTCCGCGCCCCAGGTGGGGCCGATGTCCTGGACGTTCACGTCCTGCGGGGAGACCCCGGCCTGCTTGGCGAGGTCGCTCAGGAGCTGCTGCTGCTTCTGCGGGTCCCCGAGCGTCGTGAGCGACTTCGTGCGGATCGACACGGTGTCGCCGCTCACGATCTGCACCTGGGAGTCGACGAGCCCCGCGTTCTCCAGGGTCGCCGAGACCTGGTCGACCGTCGCCGTCGAGCGAAGGGGGTAGCTGATCTGCGCCCCGCCCTTGAACTCGATCGAGTACTTGAGCCCCACCCCGAACAGCCCGATCAGCGAGAGCACGATCAGGGTTCCCGAGAAGATGAACCACCGGTTGCGATGCTCGATCAGCTGGAAATGCGGGATCCGGTAGCCCCGGTAGACGTCCATGAACTCGCGGTAGGTCACGCCGGCAGCTCCCCGGTGGTGTCGGCGGCCACGTGGTCCCCGGCGGTCGCCGAGGTGAGTCCGAACCCGTGCATCTCCACCAGCCGCTGGTTCCGCGCGATCAGGAACACGGTCGGCCGCTTGAAGAAGTAGACGACGAACAGGTCCAGCAGCGTCGCGACGCCCAGGGTGAGCGCGAACCCGCGGACCGAGCTGACGGCCGTGAGGTACAGGACGCCGGCCGCGATCCCGGTGACGATGTCGGCGGCCACGATCGTGCGGAACGCCCGCTTGAACGCCGGCTGGATCGCCGTGCGCGCCGCCTTACCGCCGCGCAGCTCGTCCTTCAGCCGTTCGAAGAACACGATGTAGGAGTCGGCGGTCACGCCGAGGG
>JBLMXP010000256.1:0-26123 GCA_050257835.1 Planctomycetaceae bacterium
ACGCCGGGGTCGCGGTTCCTGGCCGGCCACCGGGGCCGCGCGATCGGACTGCTGAAGGACCTGGTGCGGATCGAGGCGGGGCTCGAGCGCGCGCTCGTCGCCGCGCTCGGTCCGCTCGCCGACGCCGTGGTCTACGAGGACCCGGACCGCGCGCTCGAGGACGCTCCGCGTGGCGACGGCGCGATCCTCGCGATCGCGGCCGGCGGCCCCGTCCCGCTCGGACTCCCCGGTGAGCGCACGCTCCTGGCGGCGGTCGACGCCGACCCCGCCGCGCGCGGGATCGTCAGCACGGTCCTTCGCGACGTCTACCTCGCGAGCTCGGTGCAGGAGGCCGTGACGAAGCAGGCCGCGCACCGCGGGGCGTCGTTCGTCACCGCCGAGGGCGTCCTGATCGGCCCCGCCGTGATCCATACCGCGAAGGAGGCCGACGTCCGCCTGCGCGAGATCCGCGCGGAGCTCCAGGTGCTCGCCCACGACCTGTCGGCCACCGAGCAGCAGCTGCGCCCGCGCGCCGACCGCGTCGCCGAGATCGCGAGTGAGGTGGCGTTCCTCCAAGAGCAGATCGAGGCGGCCGACGCCGACATCACGGCCGCGGCCGAGCGGATCGTGGCGTGCGAGCGGGAGCTCGCCGGCTCGCGCAAGGAGGAGGAGCTCCTCGCCCAGCGCCTCGCGGGGATCGACGAGAGCACGGCCACCTGGCGCGACCGGCTCGCCGCGATCGGCCCCGTGTCGGCCGAGGAGCTCCCCGAGCTGCCGCCGCTCGCCCAGGCCCCGATCCAGGCGCGCGTGGCGGTCGAGACGCTCCGGCAGGCCCGCCACCAGCACGACCAGCGGTTGCATCAGCTGCGGACCGAGCGCGACGAGCTGGCGACCCACGACCCGGTGCAGCTGCGCGCCGAGCTCGAGGCGGCCGAGGCCGGCCGCGTCGACGCCGAGGCCGCCGTGCAGGCTGCGGAGGCGGCGTTCGCGCAGGCCAACGAGGCCCGCGAGACCGCCGCTGCCGCCGAGCGCGAGGCTGCCGAGGCCGAGGCGGCCGTCAACCGCGCCTGGCGCGAGGCCTCGACGCTCCTGGACACCCTGCGGCAGCGCTACGAGGAGGAGGATCGCCTCCGCGGCGACATCGAGCGGCGGATCCGCGAGGCCGAGCGGCTCCTGCGCGAGGGCTTCGGGGCCGACCCGCAGGACCTGCTCGGGAGCCTCACCGACGACGACACGGTCGAGTCGCTCGAGAAGCGCCAGGAGCTCGTCCAGCGGCGGCTCGCGCTGCTCGGTCGGGTGAACCTGCTCGCCGCGGGGGAGTTCGAGGCGCTGCAGGAGCGCCACGACTTCATGCAGCGCGAGCTCGACGACGTGAGGCGGGCCCGACGCGACCTGCTCGAGGTGATCGCGCAGGTCGACCGCGAGATCACCGAGGCGTTCACCACCGCCTACCGCGACGTCGCGCTCGAGTTCGAGCGGCTGATCGGCGAGCTGTTCCCCGGCGGCGAGGGCCGGCTGATCCTCACCGACCCGGCCAACCCGCTCGCGTCGGGGATCGAGATCGAGGCGAGCCCGGGCCGCAAGCGCGTGCGGCGGATCTCGCTGCTCTCCGGAGGCGAGCGCTCGCTCACCGCGATGGCCTTCCTGTTCGCGATCTTCACGGCGCGGCCCTCGCCCTTCTACCTGATGGACGAGGTCGAGCCGGCGCTGGACGACGTGAACCTGCACCGGTTCCTGCGACTGGTCGAGGGGTTCGCGGCGCAGAGCCAGGTCCTGATCGTCACGCACCAGAAGCGCACGATGGAGATCGCCGGGATGATGTACGGCATCTCGCTCAACAAGGACGGCACCACGAAGGTGGTCGCCCAACGGCTCGAGGCGCAGGAGCGCGCCGAGGAGGAGGCGCGGCTCGAGGCGCAGCGCGAGGCCGCCGTGGAGGCGTTCGCGCCGCAGTCCTCGGCCGACGACGAGCCGCTGCTCCAGGTGCCGCAGGACGAGCCGGTCGGCTAGCCTCGTTCACCTGATGGAACCCCTCCTGCTCGGCCTGGTCGTCCTCGTCGTGCTCGGCGTCCTCGCCGGGGTGGTGCTCGCGCGCCGCGGCCGCACGCCCTCGGCGCCGGCCGCCCCCGCGCCGCGCGACGGCCTCACGACCGCGGCGCCCGCTCGCGAGGCCGGCTCGCCCGGCGGCTTCCGGGGCGAGGGTCTCGGCGCGAAGGTCCGGGCGCTGTTCGGCAGGTCGGGCGCCGACGTCTGGCGCGAGCTCGAGACGCTCCTGCTCAAGGCCGACGTCGGGCCGCGCGGAGCCTCCGACCTGGTCGCGCGGGTCCGTGACCGCTACGCCGACGGCGCCGATCCCGCCGCGCTCCTGCGCGAGGAGGTCCTGGCGATCTTGGGGGACGACGAGCCCCTGCACCTGGGCGGCGAGGGCCTGCACGTGGTGCTGGTGGTCGGCGTCAACGGCTCGGGCAAGACCACGACGATCGGCAAGCTCGGCGCCTCGCTCACCCGCGAGGGCAAGCGGGTGAGCATGGCCGCCTCCGACACCTTCCGCGCGGCCGCCGGCGAGCAGCTGGAGGTCTGGGCTCAGCGGGCGGGGGCGCACCTCGTGTCGCAAGATCGCGGCGCCGACCCGGGGGCGGTCGCGTTCGACGCGGTGAAGTCCGCGACCGCTCGCGGCGCCGACGTGCTGCTCGTCGACACGGCCGGCCGCCTGCACACCAAGCAGCCTCTGATGGAGGAGCTGAGGAAGGTCAAGCGGGTGATCGAGAAGGCGGGGGCCGAGGTGAGCGAGACCCTCCTGGTGCTCGACGCGCAGACCGGCCAGAACGGGATCGCGCAAGCGCGCGCGTTCACCGAGGCGGTCGACGTCACCGGCGTCGTCCTCACGAAGACCGATGGTTCCGCCAAGGGCGGGGTCGTCCTCGCGGTCCGTGAGGAGCTCGGGGTCCCGGTCCGCTACGTCGGGGTGGGCGAACGCCCCGACGACCTGTACCCCTTCGAGCCGGGGTCCTTCGCCGACCGACTGCTCTCCGGCTGAGGAGGCCCCGTGCAGGGACGGATCCTGATCGTCGAGGACCACCCCACGATGCGACAGGCGATGCGCCTCGTGCTGGAAGGGGAGGGATTCGCGATCGAGGAGGCCGCCGACGGCCGCACGGCGATCGAGGCGATCCGTGCCGATCCTCCCGACCTCGTCTTCCTCGACCTCAACATCCCCGGAGCGAGCGGGGCCGACGTGCTCGCCGCGGTCAAGGCCGACCCGGCCACGAGCGGCGTCCGCGTGATCGTGGTGACCGCCACCGGCGAGGAGGGGCGCGAGGCCGCGCTACGCATGGGCGCCGACGAGTACTTCACGAAACCGTTCAGCCCGATCGGGCTCCTGCGCACCGTCGAGCGGGTGCTCGGCGACGGGCCCGGCTGACCTCAAGCGCTCGTCTGGGCCGAGCCGGCAGGCTGGGTGGAGGGGCGCGTCCCCGGCAGCGTCACCGAGAAGGTCGTGCCGTCGCCGACCTCGGAGCGGACGTCGATCCATCCGCCCATCGCCTCGGTGAGGAGCTTCGTGATGTACAGCCCGAGTCCGAAGCCCTCGGAGTGGCTGATCGAGCGCTCGGTCTGGTGGAACCGGTCGAAGATCCGCGAGAGCTCCTCCGCCTCGATCCCCGGGCCCCGATCGGTCACCGAGAACGTCACGGTGCCCTCCGCCTCGGCGCCCCAGCGCACCACGACCTCGGTGCCCGCCGGGGAGAACTTGACGGCGTTGTGCACGAGGTTCGTGAGGACCTGCGCGAGCCGGCGGGGGTCGACCAGCATCCGCTCGGGAGCGTCGGCGGCCGGGACGATCCGCACCCGGTCGGACTCCTCGCCGAGGCCGAGGATGACGCGCGCGACGAAGGGCCCGAGCTCGGTCTCCTCCGGCTCCAGCACCAGCTTGCCGGCCTCCACCCGGGAGACGACGAGCAGGTCGTCGACGAGGTGGACGAGGCGGTCGGTCTGCGCCAGGACGATGTCGAGGAACTCCTCGCGCTCGGCGTCGCTCAGCTCGTCGGCGCGGCGGCGGAGCATCTCGACGAACCCGCGGATCCCCGCGAGGGGGGTCCGAAGCTCGTGGCTCGTGATCGCCACGAAGTCCGTCTTCATCTCGTCGAGCTCCTGGAGGCGCCGGACGGTCTCCTCCTGGTCCGCGCGCATCCGCGTCGACTCCAGCACCAGGCCCACCTGGTCGGCCAGACGGGACAGCAGGGTCAGGCGCTCCTCGTCGGGGGGACGGGTCTCGGAGCGTTCGTGCAGCGCGCCGACCACCCGACCCCGCACGCGCATCTGGGCCACGAGGTCGGGCGGCGCCAGCACGGGGGCGTCCTCCATCGCGGCCGCGGCCACGGGGTCGGAGGCAGGGGACAGACGCTCTCCGTGCAGGTAGCCGGGGTCGCCGTGCACGCCCTGGGCCACGAACGCCGGCTCGCCCACCAGGCCGTGCTCCAGGACCAAGATCGCGAACGACTCGCAGCCGAGCTCGCGCGCGATCGCGTCGGCCGTCGACTGCACCGATCGCTCGACCCCCTCGGCGCCGGGGTCGGTGAGGACGGCGGCGTGGAAGGCCGCCACCTCTCCGCGCGCCTGACGCTCGCGTTCCGCGGCCTCGGCGGCGCGCGTCGCCGAGGCCTCGGCTTCGAGCGCGCGCTCGTCGGCCACGCTCGCCTGGCGGCGCAGCGATTCCACGAACGAGCCGAGCACCACCCCGACCACGAAGGCCATCCCGACCCGGAACGCCAGGACCTGGGCGCCCGCGGCCGCGTTGGGTCTGCGGACCGACAGGTCCCATTCCAGGGCCACCTGCCCGGCGAGGAACAGCAGGGCGCCGACCGTCGCGCCCCGGACGCCCCACCGCGCCGCGCCCTCGAGCGGGAGCAGGTAGCCGACGACCCAGACCGGGTCGGCGCGACCGTCCGTCGTGATCCAGATCAGGCCGATCAGGACCACGGCGTCGAGCGCGAACGCGACCACCCCGACCCAGCGCATCCGGCGCGCGTCCGCGGCGCCGCGCGCGGAGGCGGCGATCAGCAGGTTCCCGAGGGCCACGCCCACGACCAGGGCGGCGCCTAGGGGCAGCACGAACGACGGGTCGCGCGCGTGGTCCCGGATCGCGAAGCCGACCTGGACGGCGCCGAACGCCGCGACGAGCCAGCGCAGCGTGACCAGCTGCAGCTCCAGCCGCCGCGCGTCCTCGAGTCCCCGGTCGTTCCGCATGCCGTCCATCCCCGGCCGATACACTAGGCGGCGCACCGCGCCGACCGACGCAGCGCACCCACCCTTCATGTTCGACACGCTGACCGAACGCCTGGATGGCGTCTTCAAGAAGCTCCGCCAGCGCGGCAAGCTCCACCCCAAGCAGGTGGACAACGCGCTCGCCGACGTGCGCACGGCCCTGCTCGAGGCCGACGTCGCGGTCGAGGTGGTCGACGACCTGCTCTCGCGCGTGCGGGAACGGGCGCTCTCCGAGGAGGTCATGAAGAGCCTCACGCCCGCCCAGCAGGTCGTGAAGGTGATGGACGAGGAGCTCACGGTGACCCTCGGAGGCGAGCACGTGCCGTTCACGCTGCCGGGGGCGAACCCCGCGGTCGTGATGATGGCCGGGGTGCAGGGCTCGGGGAAGACGACGGCCTGCGCGAAGCTCGCCAAGCAGCTGAAGGGCAAGGGCAGGCGTCCGCTGCTCGTGGCCGCCGACCTCGAGCGACCCGCGGCGGTCGAGCAGCTCCGCACCTTGGGACGTGAGATCGGGGTGCCGGTGTTCTCCGAGGGCCGCGACCCCGTGAAGGTCGCGAGGAACGCCCTCAAGGAGGCCCAGCGCACCGGCGCCGACGTGGTGATCATCGACACGGCCGGGCGCCTGCACGTGGACCCCGAGATGATGAAGCAGGCGCGGAAGATCAAGGACGTCACGAAGCCCCACCACGTCTTGATGGCCTGCGACGCGATGACCGGTCAGGACGCGGTCGTCCAGGCGCGCGCGTTCATGCGCGAGGTCGACACGACCGGGTTCGTCCTCACGAAGCTCGACGGCGACGCCCGTGGCGGGGCCGCGCTCTCGATGACCCACGTCACCGGCCGGCCGATCTTCTTCGCCGGCACGGGTGAGAAGCTCGACGACCTCGAGGCCTTCTACCCCGACCGCATGGCCGGTCGGATCCTCGGGATGGGCGACGTCCTCACGTTGATCGAGAAGGCCCAGGACAAGGTGGACCAGGAGGCGGCGGCGGCCGCGGCCGAGCAGCTGCTCTCCGGCCAGTTCAACCTGGAGGACTTCCTGACCCAGTTGCGCGAGATGCGCAAGATGGGCCCGCTGCAGGATCTGCTGAAGATGATGCCGGGCATGCCCGGAGGCAAGAACGCGATGAAGGACCTCGCGAACGCGGTCGACGAGGGCGAGCTGGCTCGCGCCGAAGCCATCATCCTGTCGATGACCCCCGCGGAGCGGCGTCAACCCGCTATCATCTCCGGGTCCCGCCGCCTCCGGATCGCCAACGGTTCGGGGGCCACGACCGCGGACGTCAACGCGTTGCTCAAGGACTTCGAGGGCGCGCGGAAGATGATGCGGACGATGATGGGCGGCAAGCGGATGCCCGGGATGAAGACCCCCGCGAAGCTCCCCAAGCGATAGCCCCGAGGACGAAGAACGAGAAGAGGACGAGGACATGGCGACGAGGATCCGGCTGCGGCGGATGGGCGCGAACAAGCGTCCCTTCTACCGCGTCGTGGTGGCCGACCAGCGCGCGCCGCGCGACGGCCGCTTCATCGAGATCATCGGGAAGTACCACCCGCTCAGCGACCCGTCGTTGATCGAGATCGACGAGGAGCGCGCGCTGCACTGGCTCCGCGTCGGCGCCCAGCCCTCGAGCCAGGTCCTCAACCTGTTCCGCAAGACCGGGATCTGGGACGCCTTCGCGAAGGAGCGCCCGAGCGTGCTCAAACAGCGCCACCTGCAGGCGCCCGAGCGCGGCGACAAGGCCGAGAAGCCGAAGCTGTCGAAGAAGGCTCAGGCCAGGGCCGCCGAGGGCGCGAAGGCCGCGGCGGCGCCTGCTCCTGCTCCCGCTCTCGCAGAGGAGCCGAAGGCGGCGCCCGCCGAGGAGCCGGCCGAGGCCTGACCGTGAAGGAGCTCGTCGAGTTCCTGTGCCGCGAGCTCGTCGACGAGCCCGACGCCGTCGTCGTGTCCGAGTCCTACGACGACCGCGGCCCCGTGTTCCAGGTCCGGGTCGCCGAAGGGGAGCTCGGCAAGGTGATCGGCCGCGGCGGCAAGACCGCCAAGGCGATCCGCACGGTCGTGCGCGCGGCCGCCGGCCGTCAGCACCTCGCCGCGCGGGTCGACTTCGAGGACTGAGGTGGACGAGCCGACGGTCGTCGTCGGCGTCGTCACGAGGGCTCACGGCGTCCGCGGCGAGGTCGCCGTCGAGAACCGCTCCGACAACCCCGACCGGTGGACCGTCGGCGCGGTCCTCACCACCCCCGAGGGCCGCGTCCTCACGGTCGAGGCCGTGCGTCCCCACGGGAGGCGTCTGCTCGTGACGTTCACGGGGGTGGCGGACCGCACGGCCGCCGAGGCCTTGCGCGGGGTCGAGCTCTCGGTGCCTCGTTCGGCGCTCCCGCCGCTCGCCGAGGGCGAGTGGTGGCCGCACCAGATCGAGGGCTGTCGCGTCACGACCGAGACCGGCCGCGACCTCGGCGTCGTGACCGAGGTGGTGTTCAACCCCGCGAACGACCTGTGGGTGGCGGTGGACGAGGCCGGCAGGGAGACGCTCGTCCCGGCGCTGAAGGACCTGCTCGTGGGGGTCGACGTCGGGGCGAAGCAGATCGTGGTCCGCGACGTGCCCGGCCTGACGGCGCCCGAGGAGCTCCAGGGGTCCTAGAGGTCGGCGAGCTTCGCGAGCGGCGCGACCTTCTTCAGCACGTACCGATGCCCGTCGCGCTGGACGAGCCCGCGCCGTTGGAAGTCCGACAGGATGCGCGACACGTTCTCGCGGCTCCCGCCACACAGGCTCGCGAGGTCCGCGTGCGTGACCTCGGGGATCACGGTGCCGTTGGCCGGGAGTTCGGCGAGCGAGGCGGTCCCCATCTGCAGGAGGCGCTTGGCGACCCGGCCCTTCAGATCCAGGAACAGCAGGTCGTCGGCGAAGGCCTCGTGCTCGCGGATCTGGCGCGCGAGCGCCGCGAGCAGTTCGCGTGAGGCCGCGGGATGCGTGGTCACGAACCCGACGAACCCCTCGCCGTCGATCGCCCACACGTCGGCGTCGTCGAGGGTGACGAGGTCGGCGCTGCGGGGCAGGTCCCCCAAGACCCCGAGCTCACCGAGGAACTGCGGGGTGTCGACGGTCGCGTGCAGGATGCGTGCGCCCGTAGGCGACACGGAGCTGATCTCGACCTTCCCCTCGACGAGGAAGAAGACGTCCGGTGAGGGATCACCCTGGTGGCAGATGTAGGTGCCCCTGCGGAAACGGTGCGTCATGCCGGCGGCTGCCAGCGCTCGGACGTCCTTGCTCGCAACGCCGTGGAGGATCGGGCTCCGACGCATCGCGTCCTCGAGCGCCGCATCGCCACGCCCGTCCGCTCTGGCCACCGGCGGAGCCTAGCAACACCCGATCCCGACGGGAAGGGGGATACGGAAGAGCCCGGGCGCGCGGCCCGGGCTCTTCGGAGGTCCTGCTCGTCGCGGATCAGACGCCGGGGCGCCTACCGGCGCTGAGCCCGGCCCGCTTCTGCTTGCTGAGCCCGGCCCGCTTCTGCTTGCTCAGGTTGTCGCGCTTGCTCGCCTCGCGAGCACCGGCGGCCGGCTCGGCCTTCTCCGGGGCCTTCGGCTGGATCTTCTTCTCCGCCATCGCTGACCCTCCTGTTCTCCCGGACCCCTCGGTCCTTCCGTCGCGCACATCATGACGCGGGCGACGTCGCAGGCGCGTAGCGACCGTCACGGATCGCCTGTGCTCTCGGTCACGCCCCCTCTGTGACGCCGGTCACGCGAGGTTGTGACATCCGTCACACGTCCAACTCGGGCAGATCCACCGGATCGGGCCGTGGGGAGCAGGCGCCGCAGAACAGGGCGTCCTCGATCACCAGCGCCCTGGTGTTCTCGCTCGCTCGGTAGAGGCTGAAGATGAACGGCTGCGTCTGCACGTGGTCCGCGCAGATCCCGCGTCCGCAGAACCGGCACGCGCCGACCGCGGTCTTCCTGCAGTGCCAACAGTCCATCCGCCGCTCCTCGTCAGTGCTCCCATTCCCGGTTCGCCGCGGTCCGGAGCGTACCCGTCTTGAACGCACCTGCCACGAGTCCGTCGAAGCCGTCGCGATCGAGCCGGAACACCCGCAGCGGCGTCTTCGCCACGACCGACGCGGTGCGCGGAACGTCCTCCAACAACGCGATCTCGCCGAAGAACTCGCCGGGGCCGAGATCGGCCAGCGACGCGCCGTCCTGGACCACCTCCGCCCTCCCGGAGGCGACCACGTAGAAGGCGTCCCCCACGTCTCCCTGCCGGACGAGCACGTCCCCGGCGGGAGCGACGACCCACTCCCCGTGCTCCAGGAGCGTGCCCAGGTCGGTGGACGTCAGCCGCCGGAAGGGGGCGAGCTCGCGGAGCTCGGCGTATGCCTGCATCGTCGGAGCGAACCTGGGGGCGCGCATCACGTCGGCGAGGAGGCGGTCGAAGGCGTTCTTGTCGACGCGGTACAGCTCGGCCGGCGCACCGACGGCGCGCACCGTCGCCTGACGGGGCGCCGCGTTCAGCAGGCCCACCTCGCCGAAGGCATCGCCCCGCGACAAGGTCCGGATCGTCCGCGTGTCGCCCGTATCGGGATCCTGGTCCTCGACGGCGACGGTGCCCGACCGAACGACGTAGAAGGCGTCGGGGACATCACCCTGGCGGAACACGGCCTCGTCGCGGCTGAGTTGCCGGAGTCGGATGCGCCCGGCGAGGTCGTTCAGCACGTCCACCGGGAGCTCCTCGAACCCGGGGAGCGCGTCGATCATCTCCGCCGCCTCCACGCGCCACGACGTCTCGAACCGGAACCGGATCCGCTGCCACACCGCGCGCACGCGCCGGACGATCGTCCGAACGAGGGCGACGAGGCCTCGCAGGATGGGACCGGCGAAGAACGCAACGAGCACCACCATCAGCACCCTGCTCGCCGGCCCGCTGTCCCACAGCTCGATCACGAGCCCGCCGAACACGTGCTTCCACAGCAGGAGCCCCGTCAAGGAGGTGAGGATCGTGAACACGATGCCGAGGATCCCGTACGCGCCGAGAGCCACTTCCTGGAGGCTGAACCGCTCGCGTCGGAAGAGCTTGTGCCACATGTCCTTGCGGATGAAGGCGATGGAACGCGGCCGCAGGTCCGGGACCTCGATGCCGTCGGCCAGGACCCAGTACCCGTCGAGCTCGAGCAAGGGGATCAGGTTCAAGAAGATGACGTAGTAGTTCAGGACCGAGAACTTGTAGAGGAAGTCGGAGAACGGTCCCGTCGGGAACACGAACAGGAGCAGGGACGAGCATCCGGCCAACACCGACTCGGCGAAGGGGCCCGCGATCGCCTGGAGCATGCGAGGGCCCCGCTCGAGCATCTGTCCGTCGGACGTGTCGATGAAGAAGGCGGGCGTGCCGTAGTACAGCAGGAAGCCTGCCCCCAGCACCTTCCGACGGAAGTGGACGAGGGTGGACGCATGCCCGAGCTCGTGCGCGGCGGTGAGGATCAGGCCGAGCCCCATCATGACGAAGGTCTGCACGGTCGCGTTGCCGATCACGATGTGGTGCCGCCCCGAGAGCACGGCCGAAAGGAACGCGATCAGTCCTCCAAGGGAGACCACGAGCCCGATCACGACGGCGCTCGGCTGGTAGCAGAGTCGCACGCCCCCGTCGTAGAGCCGGCGCACCAGCGCGTCCGCCCCGGTCCATTGGATGCGGAGCGTCTTCATGAACTCACGCAGGCGTCTGCGGCCCGAGGTGGCGGTGTCGACCCGCTCCTCGAGCAGGGCGGTGACGTTGACGGTCCAGCCCTCGAAGATCCCGACCTCGCGAAGCGACACGATCAGCGAGACGATCGCGCCGGCGTCGAAGTCCCCGGACCCGGTGAGGTGGTCGACGACCACCTCGCTGACGGTTCGGGTGCCGTCCAGGCTCTCGACCAGGCGTCCTTCCCAGACCTCGAGCTTGTAGTGGGCCGTGTGGCCCGGGTCCGCGAGCATCGCGTAGTCGTCACCCCACCGCAGGCGGAAGAACTTGACCTCGCACCCCTCCGCCAGCTTCGGACGGAACTTCTCGGGGTCGACGCGTTCGCTCAGGTCCGCCCAGATGCCCGTCGGTTCGGCGGCACCCTCTGCCCCGGGGACTCGAACGGGGGCCACGCGAGGGAGGAGCGAAGTCCGAGCGCCGGTCGTGACGGTCCTCGAGGCTTCCAATCGCTCGGCCACGAGCCGCGGAACGTCGGTCCGGGTGCGCAGGTATCGCCGCTGCTCGAGGAGATCGTTCGTGATCACCAGCACGGCGATCGCGATGACGATCCCCAGGACGACGTACTCCATCCACCCTCCACGCTCGACCCGGGCCGAATCCTGCCTATCGCTCGCCCCCGACGCAAGCCCTGCACGTACCCTTCGGTCGTGCGGGTCGACGTGTTCACGCTGTTCCCTGGCATCGTCCGGGGGCCGCTTCGGGAGAGCCTCCTCGGGCGGGCGATCGCGTCGGGGCTGGTCGAGGTCTGGGTCCACGACCTCCGGGACTGGAGCACGGACCGGCACCGCACCGTGGACGACGAGGCCTTCGGCGGGGGCCCCGGGATGGTGCTCAAGCCCGAGCCGCTGTTCGCGGCCGTGGAGTCGCTCGACCCGGACCGTGGCCGGGTCCTGCTGCTGAGTCCCGCGGGCCGGCGGCTCGACCAGGGGTTCGTCCGGGAGCTCGCGGATGAGCCTCACCTCACGCTCGTGTGCGGACGCTACGAGGGGGTCGACGAGCGGGTGGTCGAGGCACTCCCCGCGGAGGAGGTCTCGATCGGCGACTACGTGCTGTCGGGCGGCGAGCTGCCTGCCCTCGTGCTGATCGAAGCGGTCACCCGGCTGGTGCCCGGGGTGATCGGCAAGGAGGAGTCGCACGCGCGGGATTCGTTCAGCGAGCCGGGGCTCCTGGACCACCCGCACTACACGCGGCCGCAGGAGTTCCGCGGCATGCGTGTGCCCGACGTCCTGCTGTCTGGGAACCACGCCGCGATCGAGCGCTGGCGGCGCGAGGCCGCCCGCGAGAAGACCCGCCGCAACCGCCCCGACCTGCTGGAAGGGCCCGAAGGGGCCGACTGAGCGACTGGTACACTCACCGTCCGTTGCCATGAACAAGACCGATCTGATCGAGCAGCCGTTCCTGCGCACGGACCTCCCGGAACTCCGCCCCGGCGACACCGTGAAGGTGCACGTCCGCGTGGTGGAGGGGAACCGTGAGCGCGTCCAGGTGTTCCAGGGCGTGGTGATCCGGCGGCAGAACGGCGGGATCCGCGAGACCTTCACCGTGCGCAAGATCTCGTTCGGGGTCGGCGTGGAGCGCACCTTCCCGCTGCACTCGCCCTCGATCGCCAAGGTCGAGCTCGTGCAGCGCGGCCGCGTCCGGCGGGCCAAGCTCTACTACCTGCGCGACCTGCGCGGGAAGAAGGCGCGGATCAAGGAGCGCCGGATCGACGACGCCAAGCTGGCGGCGATGCAGGAGGCCGCGGCCGCCGCAGCGGCGGAGGCGGAGGAAGAGGCCGCCGAGGACGAGGCGCTTGAGGAGCCCGTGGAGGTCGAGGAGGCCCGAGCCGGTGCCGAGGGCGCCGTCGAGGAGACCGCCGCAGACGAGGACGCGCCCGCCGCCGACGAGACCGCGTCCGCCGTCGAGGAGCCCGCCGAGGCCTAGTCGGTGGTCGACGGACCGCCGCAGGAGGCCTCGCCGGCCGACGAACCAACCGCCCACCCCCTCGAGGACGCCGAGGGCGACGACCAGGCGGAGGACGTCCGACCCGAAGCGGGCGAGCACGACGAGATCCACTTCTGGCGGGAGCTGCCCGTCCTGATCCTGATCGCGCTCGTCGTCGCGATCGTCATCAAGTCGTTCTTCGTACAGGCCTTCTACATCCCGTCCCCCTCGATGGAGCCGACGCTGATGCGTGGCGATCGCGTCCTCGTGTGCCGGATCTGCTACCGGATCGGCGACATCCACCACGGCGACGTGATCGTGTTCTCCGACCCGCATCCGGGGCCCGGGCAGGACCGCGGGGTGATCGGAGGGTTCCTGCACTGGCTCGGCGAGGGCCTCGGGGTCGCCCAGCCGGAGAACGAGGACTTCATCAAGCGGGTGATCGGCCTGCCCGGCGACGTGATCGAGCTCCGCGGCGGCCAGCTCTACCGCAACGGACGGTCGGTCCCCGAGCCCTACCTCGACCCACACCGGGACACCCGCAGCTACGGGCCCGTGACGGTCCCGGATGGCATGCTGTTCGTGTTGGGCGACAACCGGCTGGTCTCCGGAGACTCGCGGTTCCCGCCCCCGACGGGGGTGGGGCTCGTGCCGGAGGACAAGGTGATCGGGAAGGCCTTCGTGATCGTATGGCCGCCGAGCCGATGGGGATGGCTGTAACGACGGATCTGGACAGGTACGAGGCGGCGCTCCGCGCGCAGGGGTTCACGCGGATCGCGGGGGCCGACGAGGCGGGGCGAGGCGCGCTCGCGGGGCCGCTCGTGGCCGCCGCGGTGATCCTGCCCGAGGGCTTCGACCGAGAGGGGATCCGCGACTCGAAGCTCCTCACACCCCGCCAGCGGGAGCAGCAGTACGCGCGGATCGTGGCCGCCGCCTGCGTGGCCGTCCGCAAGATCGAGCCTCAGGTCCTCGACGAGCGGGGCCTGCACCGCAGCAACCTGGCGTTGCTCCGCCGATGCGTCCGCGCGCTCGACGACGCTCCCGACTACGTCCTCACCGACGGGTTCCCGGTCGCGAAGATGCCGTGCCCGTCGCTCGGGGTGAAGAAGGGCGACATGGTGGCCGCGAGCATCGCCGCCGCCTCGATCGTCGCGAAGGTCACCCGCGACCGGATCATGCGCCGGCTGCACCGCCGCTACCCTGAGTTCGGCTTCCACGAGAACAAGGGGTACGGCACCCCCGAGCACTGGGCGGCGCTCGAGCGCCACGGCCCCTCGCCGGTGCACCGGCTGTCGTTCTCGGGGGTCGGCCAGCCCTCGCTGCCCGGGTTCGCGCGCGCGGAGCTCGGGCTGCATGAGAGCATGGGTGCGCCGTGATGGACGACGACATCGAACGCTTCGAAGAGGAACGCGAGCTCGAGCTCTACCGCGAGTATCGCGACGTCCTGCCGATGTTCTCCTACGTGATCGAGACCGAGCGCCGCTTCTACCTGGCGAACAAGGTCGAGGTGACGCGCGAGGACGACGGGTGGGTTCGGGTCGAGCTCGTGGACGCGTGGGTCTGGGACATGTTCCGCCCGGCTCGGTTCGTGTCGCACGTGCGCGTGATGACCCGGCGCGACGTGAACGTCGAAGAGCTCCGCCACGCCGACACCACCACGATCCCCGACACGCCCTGAGCGCCCGGTCGTGTCGGCGGCCCAGCCTAGGGTCCGCTGCATGGACGCCCGCCCGGCCACCGGCCGCGCCGGCGAGGACGCCGTCGCCGGCCTCTATGAACGCAGGGGCTACGCCGTGGTGGCGCGGAACTGGCGGTGTAGGGTCGGCGAGCTCGACCTGGTCCTGGCGGCAGGCGACACCTTGGTGTTCTGCGAGGTGAAGACGCGCCGGGGCTCGGGGTTCGGGGGCGGGTACGAGGCCGTCGACGCGCGCAAGCGCCGCAAGCTCCGGGCGGTCGCCGACGCGTTCCTGCAGCAGACGCGCGCCTGGCCGCCGGCGGTGCGGTTCGACGTCGCGAGCGTGCGGCTGCGCCCCGACGGCTCAGCCATCGTGGAGCTGTTCGAGGACGCCTTCTGACAGGCGGCGCAGCGCCGCGAGCATCGCGTCGATATCGCGCTCGGTCGACAGGTAGTTCACGAGCCCGGCGCGCAGGTACGTGTCGCCCCGGAGCGTCGTGACGCTCACCCACGCCGTCCCGTCGACCTCGAGCGCGCGCTGCAGGAGCGTCTGGTACTCGTCGAGCCGCCCCGGGCCCCAGCGCTCGTGCCCGCGGGGCAGGTGCCGGAAGCACACCACCGAGAGCTCCGGCGGGTCCACGGCGAGCCCGAAGTCCTCGGCATCGCGCAGGCGGGCGGCCAGGGCCGCCGCCAGGTCGTCGTTGTGCTCGATCAAGGCGCCGAGTCCCGCGGTGCCGAGGTGCTTCCAGCTCATCCAGAGCTTCAGCGCCCGGAACCGGCGGGTCCCCTCGATCGAGTACTGGTACCAGTTCAGCGGCTCGTCCTGCGGCCTGTTCGAGCGGTAGTACTCGGGGGCGCGGTGGAACGTGGCGAGCAGGTCGTCGCCGCGGCGCACCACGAGCCCCCCGACGTCGTAGGCCTGGAAGAACCACTTGTGCGGGTCGACCGTGACCGAGTCGGCGAGCTCCAGGCCGGCGACGCGGCCGGCATCGCGGGCCGACAGCCGGGCGCCGCCCCCGTAGGCCGCGTCGACGTGCAGCCACAGGTCGTGGGCGCGCGCCACCTCCGCCAGCCCCACGACGTCGTCGACCGACCCCGTGTTCGTCGAGCCGGCGACGGCGCTGATCGCGAGCGGGAGCAGCCCCGCGTCGAGGTCCTCGACGACCGCCCGGGCGACGGGTTCGGCCCGCAGGCGATAGCGGTCGTCGCTCGGGAGCACGCGGAGGGTCTCGGCCGGGAACCCGAGGACGTCCAACCCGCGCGCCACCGAGAAGTGGGTCTGGTCGCTCGCGTACACGCGCACGCCGTCGAGCGCGCCCGCGCGGGGCGCGTGGTCGAGGCCACGCCGCGCGCGCAGGTGGACGTCGCGCGCGCAGGCAAGGGCCATCAGGTTCGCCATCACGCCTCCGGACGTGAGGACGCCCCAGGACCCCTCCTGGTCGATCCCCACGAGCTCGCGGAGCCAGCGCACGACCTCCTCCTCGACGAAGGCGCCGACCGGGCCCGCGTGCCAGACGTCGACGCCCTGCTGGAGCCATTGCGAGAGCACCTCGCCGCCGATCGACATCGCGAGCGGGGGAGGGGTGAAGTAGCTGAACGACCCGGGGTGCTGGGCGTTGTACGTGAGCGGCGCCACGCGCTCACGGAACTCGCGCAGGACCTCGGAGGCCGGCTCGCCCGTCGCCGGCGCGGACGCCGGGCCCCGTGAGGGCCCGAAGAACGCGGTCCGTGAGTCCGGGTAGCTCCTCGGGGTGATCGGGCGAACCAGGGCCTCGGCGTAGAGCCAGTCGAGGGCCTCACCCCAGACCTCGCGGCCGAAGCCCTCCAGGGCCTCGCGCGCCCCCGGCAGGCGGGGATCGAGCAACGCGGGGTCGGGAAGGTGGGGGAGGTCGTCGCGGGCCATCGCCGGCCAGGCTACCCGGCGGCGCTCAGCCCTCCTTCACGTACGCGTACCAGACGCGGTCGGCCACGGCTTCCAGGTCCTCGCCGATCCGCGAGAAGCGCCGGTACAGCTCGCGGCGCCCCATCACCTCGCGCAGGTCGTCGACCTCCAGCAGGGACGACATCGCCGAGCGGTAGACGCGCTCCAGCTGGCGCTGGGTCTTCACGGCGGCGTCGGCGGCGTCGGTCGCCGGCTCGGACTTCCCGTGGCGGCGCTCGTGCGGGCGCAGCCGCTCGAACGCCTCGTCGAGGAGGCGCACGCCGTCCAGGAGGCACACCGACATGTCGTGCAGGTAGATGTCGGGCGGGAGCTGCATCACCTCGGACTCGCGGACCGCGTTCTTGGCGCCGTTGAGGACCTCGTCGAGCTCGCCGGACATGACGTAGAGGTCCTCCTGATCGAGCGGCGTGGTGAACGCCTCCGTCAGCGCTGTGCGGAGCTCGCGCTTGCGTTGGTCGGCCTCGTGCTCCCGGGCGCGGACGACCTCGGCCGCCTCGGTGTCCCCGCCGGCCCACTCGACGAGGGCCTCGAGCCCTTCGATCGTCGCGGCCGCCTGCGCGCGGAGCATCCCCAAGACGTCGGGGGTCTCGGGGAGGAACCATCGGGTGCCGGATCTCATGGGAGCCACCTCCAGAGGGGGAGCGAGAGCGCGGCGATGACCGCCGCTGCGGGGAGCGTCGTGACCCAGGCCAGGGCGATCTCGCGGACGATCTGCCACCGGATGTGCCGCCGCCGGCCGCGGCCGACACCGGTGCCGACGACCGAGGACGACACGACCTGCGTCGTGCTGACGGGCCACCCGAGGAACGAGGCGCCGAGGATCACCGCCGCCGAGCCGGCCTGCGAGACGAGCCCGTCGAGCGGGCGGAGCCGGACGATCCGCGACCCGATCGTCTTCACGATCGTCCACCCGCCCATCGCCGTGCCGAACGTGAGCCCGAACGCGCACGCGAAGATCGCCCAGGGCGGGGCCTGCACCGAGCTCTGCCAGCCGCGGGCGATCAGCAGCGACACGAGCACCCCGACGCTCTTCTGCGCGTCGTTGGCGCCGTGGCTGAAGGCGAGCCACGAGGACGTGCCCCACTGGCCCCGCCGGATCGGCACGTGCACGTCGTTCGTGGCCCTGCGGAGGGCCCGGCGCGACCCGGCCTCGAGCGCCGCCGCGGCGGCGAACCCCAGCAGCGGCGAGATCGCGAGGGCCACCAGCACCGTGACCACGACCTCCCACCGCACGTCGTGGACCCCGCCCGCCACGATCGCGGCGCCCACGAGCCCACCGACGAGCGCATGGCTCGAGCTCGCCGGCAGTCCGCGGAGCCACGTCGCGACGTTCCACACGACCGCGCCGGTGAGCCCCGCTCCGATCACCGCGATCTGGTCGGCGGGCTCCACGCGGATCAAGGAACGGATCGTCTCGGCGACGGCCGCACCCACGAGGAAGGGCCCCAGGAGGTTGAAGACGCTCGCCACCGCGACCGCCGTGTACGGCTTGGCCACGCGCGTCGACACGAGGGTGGCGATCGCGTTCGCGGCGTCGTGGAACCCGTTCGTCACGGCGAAGGCCAGGGTCATCAGCACCGCCGCGACGAACGCCACCCTTGCCGCCCTCTTCCGTCCGTTGGCCGTCGCGGCCGTCGCCGGCCGCCGCGCGGATGATAGGCACGAGGACCGCGCGCGTGACGCCCGTCACGGCGGGGACCCCGGCGCCGCCCTAGCGTGCGACGCGTGTACGGCAGGGTCGTCGGGGTCACGGTGCTCGGGGTGGGGGGGAGGCCCGTCACGGTCGAGGCCTTCGTCGGACGGGGACTGCCCTCGCTCACGATCACGGGGCTGCCGGGCGCGGCGGCGCAGGACGCGCGCGAGCGGATCCGTCCCGCCGTCGAGCACGCCGGGCGAGAGTGGCCGCTGCGACGCGTCGTCGTGAACCTCGCGCCGGGCAACCTCCGCAAGGACGGCCCCGGCCTCGACCTCCCGATCGCCGTGGCCGTGCTCTCGGCCACCGCGCAGGTCCCCGAGCGTGCATCGGCCGGGGTCGCGTTCTTCGGGGAGCTCTCGCTCAAGGGGGAGGTGCTCACGACCCCGGGCGTGATCTCCGTCGCGATCGCCGCGGCCCGTCACCGGCTGTCCTGCGTCGTGGTGCCGGCCGCCAACGCGGCCGAGGCGGCGCAGGTCGGCGGCCTGCGCGTCGTGCCCGCCACCTGCCTCGCGGAGGTCGTGGGGTTCCTGCGCGGCACGTGGGAGCCGCCGGCGGTCGACCCCGTCTCGCCGCCGCCCGCCGCGGCGGGGGTCGACCTCGCGGAGGTGCGCGGCCAGGAGCAGGCCCGGCGCGCGCTCGAGGTCGCGGCCGCCGGCGGCCACAACCTCCTGCTGGTCGGCTCGCCCGGCGCCGGCAAGACGATGCTCGCTCGGCGCCTGCCAACGATCTTGCCGGGCCTGTCGCACGACGAAGCGCTCGAGGCCTCCCAGCTCCACTCGGTCGCGGGGCTGCTCGCGGACCGTGGGATCCTCGCGGAGCGCCCGTTCCGCGCCCCGCACCACTCGATCTCCACGGCGGGTCTGCTCGGGGGAGGGTCCACCGTGCTGCGTCCGGGCGAGGCGTCGCTCGCGCACCACGGGGTCCTGTTCCTCGACGAGCTGACGGAGTTCCGCCGCGACGCGATCGAGGCGCTCCGCCAGCCGCTCGAAGACGGGAGGGTCGTGGTCACGCGCGCCGGGGGCTCGGTCACGTTCCCCGCGCGGTTCACCCTCGTCGCCGCCGCCAACCCCTGCCCGTGCGGGTTCCAGGGGGACCCGCGCAAGGCGTGCCGCTGCCGCGAGGACCAGAGCTCCCGCTACGAGCAGCGCCTGTCCGGCCCGTTGCTCGACCGGATCGACCTGCGGCTGCGGGTGCCGCGGCTCACGAAGGACGAGCTGCTGGGGGCGGGCCGTGGGGAAACCTCCGCGGAGGTCAGGACGCGCGTGCTCGAGGCGCGCGAGCGTCAACGCCGCCGCTACGCGGCGCTCGGCGTGTCCTGCAACGCCCACCTGTCGGGGCCGCTCGCGCGCCGGGAGATCAGGTTCGCCGGCGACGCCGAGGACCTGCTCGGCAGCGCCGTGGAGCAGCTCGCCCTCACCGGCCGCGGGTTCGACCGCGTCGTGAAGGTCGCCCGCACGATCGCGGACCTCGAGGGGGTCGAGGTCGTGGGCTCTGCCCACGTGGCCGAGGCGCTCTCGTACCGACGCGCGTTCGCCGAGGAAGGCCTGGCGCGTGCCGGCTGAGGGCGCGCCGCGTGGGTTCCCCGACGCCTTCGGCGAAGGTCCCGCGGAGGAGGACGCGGTCCTGATGCTCGCCTGCCTGCGGGGCATCACGCCGCGGACGCTGCATGCCCTCGCGTGGCGGGAGGGGACCGCGAGCGGCTGCGTGGAGGCGATCCGCCGCGGGGTCTCCGGCTCCGACAACGACCGCGCGTGCCTGGAGAGCGCGGATCTCGCTGTGGTGCGGGAGCGTCTCGTCCGCGCTGGCGCCCGGTTCGCTCCGTACGGTCACGGCGACTACTGGCCGGCCTTCGTGCGGCTCGCCGATCCGCCGGTCGGGGTGTTCCTCCGGGGCGCGCCGCTGGGCGACGGCGAGGACCGCGTCGCCGTGGTGGGTACCCGCCGTCCGACGGCACTGGGGCGCGAGGTCGGCCGCGAGATCGCGCGCGGCCTGGCGGCTTCGGGCGTGGCGGTGGTGAGCGGCGGCGCGATCGGGATCGACGCCGTGGCCCACCGCGGCGCGCTCGACGCCGGCGGGCGAACCGTCGCCGTGCTCGGCTCCGGGATCGACGTCGACTACCCGCGGAGCAACGAGCGGCTGCTGGTCGAGGTGGCGGCGACGGGCACGATCGTGAGCGAGTACCCGCCCGGGGTGCCGGCCGAGCCTCACCGGTTCCCCGCCCGCAACCGGTTGATCGCGGCGCTGTCGCGCGGGGTCGTGGTCGTCGAGGGGGCGCATCGCAGCGGCACCCGGATCACCGCCGAGCACGCGATCGAGCTGGGGCTCGACGTGTTCGCGGTGCCCGGCCCGGTCACGAGCCCCCTGGCCGAGACGCCGCTGGAGCTGATCCGCGAAGGTGCGCGGCTCGTCCGCGGGGCGGAGGACGTGTTGGAGGACCTCGGGATCGTGCCGGTCGAGCGGCCCGAGGGATCGGCGCCGGTCGGGCTGGCCGAGGACGAACGCACGGTCTTCGAGGCGCTGCGGACCGCGCTCCTGCCCGACGCGGTCGCCCGCGAGACGGGGCTCTCGATGGCCGACGCCGTCGGGGCGTTGATCCGCCTCGAGCTGCGCGGGCTGGTGCGGGGCAACGGGGGGCGGTACGAACGCACGTTCGCCGGGGCCCGGCGCTCGTCGGCCGGTCGGCCTCCCCCGCAGGAGGGCCAGGCGAGCGGTCGCGGGTGATTGCACCTGCGTCGGGGCGTTGGGAGGATACGCGCGACCCGACACCGAAAGGACCGCGTGGCAGCCGACCTTCCCCAGACCCAGCACGCCTTGCTCGATGCGTTCGGCGCGCACCTGCGCTTCGAGCGTCGGCTGTCCGAGCACACCGTGACCGGCTACCTTCGCGATGTCACGCAGCTGGCGGTGTTCCTGGACCGCAACGGCGCGTCGCTGTCCAGCGTCGAGTACCCGTTGCTCCGCCGGTTCCTGGCCCAGCAGCACACGCTCGGGTACGCGAGGGCCTCGATCGCCCGGCGCGTCGGCGCGATCCACACGTTCTACCGGTGGGCGGTGGCCGACGGCCGCCTGGAGCGCGACCCCTCGCTGCTCCTCGGGCGCCCGAAGGTCGTGAGCCGTCTCCCCACGGTCCTGCGACCCCGCGACGCGACGGCCCTCGTCGAGGCTCCTGCCGAGCGTGCCGGCGAGCGGCGGGAGGATCCGATCGGGGCCGCTGTGGCCCTGCGCGACCGGGCGCTGCTGGAGCTGCTGTACGGCTCGGGTCTGCGCGTGGCCGAGGCCGCAGGGCTGACGCTCGGAGCCGTGGACCTGCGCCGCGGGCGGGTGCTCGTGCGCGGCAAGGGCGACAAGGAGCGCGAGGTCCCGATGTCGGACTACGCGATCGAGGCCCTGGGGGACTGGATCGCGCGGGGCCGGCCGGCGATGGCGGCTCCGGGTTCCGACGCGGTCTTCTTCAACCGTCGGCGCAAGCCTCTGGGTCCCCGTGACGCCCGCCGTGTTGTGGAACGATATGGGCAACGTCTGCTGCCGGGGCGCCGCGTCACCCCGCACACCCTGCGACACTCGTACGCGACGCACCTGCTCGAAGGAGGAGCCGACATCCGGGCGGTACAGGAACTCCTCGGCCACGCGAGCGTGGCCACCACGCAGCGCTACACCCACGTTTCCCGCGCCCGCCTGTTCGAGGCGTACGAACGCGCCCATCCGAGGGCATGACGATGACGACCCGCAAGCCGACCGCCAAGCCCCCGGCGAAGACGGCCGCGAAGTCCGCGGCGAAGTCCGCGGCGGCCAAGACCCGCGCCGGACGGGCCGCGGGCGCGGTGACGGAAGAGCCGGTGGTCACCGTCCCGCCGCAGGTCGACGACGCCCTCGGCGCGATCTGGCACCGCTTCAAGGGCGAGGCCGACCCGGGGGCTCGCGAGCGGCTGATCCTTCACTACGCGCCGCTGGTCAAGTACGTGGCGAGCCGGGTCGCGACGGGCCTGCCCGCGAGCGTCGAGCAGGCCGACCTCGTCTCCTACGGGATGTTCGGGCTGATCGACGCGCTGCAGAAGTTCGAGCCCGGGCGCGGCAACAAGTTCGAGACCTACGCGATCCCCCGGATCAAGGGAGCGATCATCGACGAGCTCCGCGCGATGGACTGGGTCCCGCGCTCGGTCCGGTTCAAGCAGCGTGAGATCGAGAAGGCGCTCGCCGACCTCGAGTCGATGCTGAAGCGCCAGCCCACCGAGAAGGAGCTGGCGGAGCGGCTGGGGATGTCGCTCACCGAGCTGCACGAGGTCGTGACGCAGATCTCCTTCGTGTCGGTGCTGGCGCTCGACGAGACCGTCTCGGTGGGCGCCGACCGCGGCGAGCAGGTGTCGCTGATCGACACCTTGGCCGACAAGAACTTCGAGCCGGGCTCCGGGGTCGAGTCGCAAGAGACGCGAGGGCTGCTCGCGGCGGCGATCAACGCGCTGTCGGAGCGCGAGAAGATCGTCGTCACCCTCTACTACTTCGAGGGCCTGACCCTGGCCGAGATCGGCGGGATCCTCGGAGTGACCGAGTCGCGCGTGTGCCAGATCCACACGCAGGCCGTCGGGGTCCTGCGCGGCCAGCTGAGCGAGTACGACTGACCCGGGTCACGGCGTGACGGCCGTCACGGCGCGGGCGAGCGGTCCCGCGTAGCGTCCTCGGCGATGCGACGCACGATCCTCCCGCTGCTGTGCATGGCGATGACGCTCGGGTTCGCGACCGCGAGCTCGCCGCCTGCCGCCGCTGCCGCCGCCGACTGGGCCTGGCCGGTGTCGGGGCCGGTGATCCGCGGCTTCGACCCCCCCGACTCGCCGTACGGCGCCGGCCACCGAGGGATCGACATCGCGACGGCGGTCGGCACCCTGATCGTGGCGCCGGCGCCGGGCACGGTGTCGTTCGCGGGGCCGGTCGGCGGGAAGCTGTTCCTCACGATCGATCACGCCGGCGGGGTGCAGTCGACGTATTCGTGGCTCACGACCGTGCTCGTCAAGAAGGGGGCGGCGGTCGAGGCCGGCACGCCGATCGCGACCACCGGGTGGGGGCATCCGGACCTCACGGCGCCCCACCTGCACTTCGGGGTGAAGCTCGACGACGCCTACGTGGACCCGATGGACTACCTGGGGGAGGTGAGCGTCTCGGGGTTCATCCGGCTCGCGCCGGTCGTCTGAGAGGGCGGAGGCGGCAGCGGGTAGGATGGCGCCCGTTTTGCGACGTATCCCCACCCGTCCGTGGATCTCGTTCCTGCTGGTCGCCGGCCTTGCCGTGGGCCTGGTCTGCGTTGCGATCGGGCCGGCCTCGGCGCAGGCGTCGGCCTCGGCCGGCTGGCTGCAGTTCCAGGGAGGCGCGACGCACCCGGGCTCCGTGGACGCCGGCCCCTCGCCCGCCTACGCGAAGGCGTGGGAGGTCTCGGTGCCTCCCGGCGGGCCCCGGGGCGCGTACGGCCTTTCGCCGCCGATCGTGGCCGGCGGGACCGCGGTCGCCGTCGGCCCCACGTCGGTGGTCGGCATCGACGTCGCGACCGGCGCCAAGGCCTGGACGATCGACAAGGAGATCGGCCCCTCGGTGCCGGCAGCGGTCGGCGGCTCGGGCAAGGACGCCCTGGTCCTGTACACGGAGGGGTGGGGCGCCGGGCCGCCCGACGCGAGCGCCACGCCTTCGGCGACCCCCGCTTCCACGACCCCCACGGCCGCGGCGAGCGCGTCGGCCGCGCCCGGAGCCACGACGCCTGGCTCGACCCTCGTCGCGGTTTCGCTCGCGGATCGGTCCCCCGCCTGGACCCTGCCCCTTCCGGCCGTGAGCCGTACGGGCGTGACGGTCGACGGAGACCTCGCCTTCGTGGGGACGAACGACGGCACCGTCGCGGCGGTCGACCTCGCCACCGGCCAGACCCGCTGGACCGGCTCGGCCGGCGGGGCGTTGGTCACGCCGCTCGCGGTGGGCGACGGCCTGGTCGTGGCGGGCGTCGTGGGGTCTCGCTCCACCGGCGCCTCGGTCGTGGCCCTCAAGGAGACCGACGGCACGCGCGCGTGGTCCTACGCGGCTCCGCGCACCGCGGTGGTGGCCGGATCGCCGTCGCTCGGCGCCGGCACGGCTTACGTGGCCTTCAGCGACAACACCGTGCGCGCGATCGCGCTCGCCGACGGCTCGGAGCGCTGGTCGGCGCGGATGAACGGCTTCGTGCTCGGCTCGCCGCCCGCGGTCGCCGGCGACGCCGTGATCGCGGCCGACGTTCGAGGCGAGGTCTACCGCTTCGACGCCGCCACCGGCGCGCGCGTGTGGGACTTCGCGCTGAACCAGAGCGTGTTCCGCACGGCCCCCGTCGTGATCGGCTCCTCGGTGCTCGTCACGACCACCGACGGCGACCTCGTCGCCTTCGACCTGCAGGCCGGCACGCTCGTCTCGCGGACGAGCGCGGGCGCGGCCCCGCTACGGAGCCTCGCGGTGGCCGGCGACACCGTGGTGGCGGTGCGCGCCGGCAGCGCAGGCGGCATGGTCGGGTTCCGCAACGACCCAGGCGTGGCGCTCACGGCCGTCGAGAGCCCGACGGTCCTGCACCTGCCCCTGATGCTCGGGACCTGGGCGCTGGTCACGGGGGTCTTCGTGGTCCTGCTGCTGGTCTTGGGCCGGTTCCTGTGGGCGCGGCTCGGTCCGCCCGCCCTGGACGGCGAGCGCGACGCCGCCGTGGACGAGGAGGACCTGTGAGCGACCGCGATCGCAAGCGGGGGTCGGGGTATCGAGCCCCCGCGAAGGCCGCCGAGCCGGCGTCGCGCGGCGGCTTCCTGGACTCGCTGTTCGCTCCTCGGGTCCCCGGCGCCTCGCCGATGCCCAAGATCCGCACGACGTTCGCCCGCGGGTTCGCCCTCGTGGTCTCGACGCCGGCGCTCGTGGCCGGGGTCCCGGTGGTGGGGCTCATCGCCTGGCTGGCGTTCCTGGCGGCCGGCTTCCAGGGCCCGTTCTCGATCCTGTCGGGAACGTTCGCCTACCCCCCCGTGGGCACCTACGCCGACGGGATCCTCTCCGCTTCGGTGCTCGGCGGCACCGCGGCGGCCCAGCTCGGGATCTTCCTGTTCGCGATCGTGCGGGCGATCCTGCTCGCGTTGGTGGCCACGATCTCGGTCGAGCGCCTGCGCACCGGCGCGGTTTCGAGGTGGGCCCTCCTGCGCGGCCTCCGGATCTTGCCGGTCACCATCACCGTGAACGTCGCCGGGCTCGCCCTGCTGATCGCGGGCAACCTGCTCGGCGCGTTCCTCGGGCCCGGCCTGGGCCTGCTCGCGTTCGTCGCGGCGATGGTGGCCGGGACCTACCTGTTCGCGTTCGCCCCGGCGATCGCCGCCGACGAGGACCGCCCGATGCCGATGGTGATGTCGCGCTCGGTGCGCGCGGCGAGGATGCCCGGGTCGGGCAACCTCACGCTCGCCTCGATCGCCGTGGTCGGCGGGTGGGCCTTCCTGGTGGCGCCGCTGCCGGGAAGCACGATCGGGGTCAACCCCTCCGCCGCGGCGTGGGCCTTCGTCCTGGTGGTGAACCTGCTGCACGTCGCCCTGCAGGCCACCTTCGCGTACCGCTACCTCGTGGTCGCCCACGCCGTGCCCGAGGCGCCCGTGAAGGCCCAGCCGGAGCGCCGCGCGGGCGCCGCGGGGCGCCGGCGCCGCTAGCGTGGCCGCGGCACCCGCTCGAAGAACCCGCTGGTAGACTCGCCGCGCCGGCGCCGGAAGCGCCGAGCACGCACGCCCGGGGACCGTTGGCCGGGGTCCCGTCGCTGACGGGCCGGCGCGGAGCGATCCGGGCGGAGGAGACAACCGAAAGGAGTCGCTCGTGCCTGTCGTCACCAGGCGGGAGCTCCTCGAGGCCGGCGTGCACTTCGGCCACCAGACCCGCAGGTGGAACCCGAAGATGCAGCGCTACCTG
>JBLMXP010000257.1:0-3120 GCA_050257835.1 Planctomycetaceae bacterium
GACGCCGGGATCGAGACCGTGCGGATCCGCTCGGTGCTGACCTGTGAGGCGCGCCGGGGCATCTGCCGCATGTGCTACGGCCGGAATCTCGCCACCATGGAGATGGTGGATGGCGGGGAGGCGGTGGGGATTCTCGCGGCGCAATCGATCGGCGAGCCCGGTACGCAGCTCACCCTGCGGACGTTCCACATCGGCGGCACATCGGCGCGCATCGCGGAGCGGACCGAGCGCCGCACGAAGCTCGAGGGCGTGATCGGCTTCGGCGACCGGCTGGTCGTCGTGGAGGCCGGCGACGGTCGGCGGATCGTGACGGGCTACGAGGGCGAGCTGCTGCTCCAGGACGACGACGGGCAGGTCCGCTCGCGCTTCCAGGTGCCGCTCGGCGCGACGCTCGCGATCGAGGCCGGACAGTCGGTGAAGAAGAACGACCTGCTGTTCGAGTGGGACCCGTACACGAATCCGATCATCTCGGACGTGGCGGGAGCGGTGCGCTTCGTGGACATCGTCGAGGACGAGACCGTCCGCGAGGAGCTGGACGAGATCACGGGGCTCCGGCAGCGCGTGATCATCGAGGACCGGGAGAAGCGCCTGCACCCGCACCTCGAGATCGTGCAGGCCAAGGGCGGCAAGGAGCGCAAGGTCCGCGACTACGTGATCCCCGAGGGGGCTCAGCTCACGGTGGAGGACGGCGACGCGGTGGAGGCGGGGGCGACGCTGGCGAAGATCTCGCGCGAGGCGTACAAGACGCGCGACATCACCGGTGGCCTGCCGCGCGTGGCGGAACTGTTCGAGGCCCGGCGGCCCAAGGACCCGGCGACGATCTCCGAGATCGACGGCGTGGTGAAGTTCGGCGAGATCAAGCGCGGCAAGCGCGAGATCTACGTGCAGCCCGACCAGGGCGAGCCGCAGCTCTACGAGGTCCCGGCGGGCAAGCACCTCAGGATCCACGAGGGCGACCGCGTCCGGGCGGGCGACCGGCTCACCGAGGGGCCGGTGAACCCGCACGACATCCTGCGGATCAAGGGCCCGCGCGCCGTGCAGGAGTACCTGCTCAACGAGGTGCAGGAGGTGTACCGCCTGCAGGGCGTGAAGATCAACGACAAGCACATCGGCGTGATCGTGCGCCAGATGCTGCAGAAGGTGCGCGTGCTGGATCCGGGCGACACGGACTTCCTCGAGGGCGAGCACGTGGACAAGCTCGTCTTCCGCGAGCGGAACGACCGTGTGCGCAAGCGGGGGGGCCGGCCCGCCACGAGCGAGCCGCTGCTGCTCGGGATCACCAAGGCCTCGCTGACGACCCAGTCGTTCATCTCGGCGGCGTCGTTCCAGGAGACGACCCGGGTGCTCACCGACGCGGCGATGCGGGGGGCCAAGGACGATCTGCTGGGGCTCAAGGAGAACATCATCATCGGGCATCTGATTCCGGCGGGGACAGGCACGTACCGCTATTCGGAGATCGAGATCGAGCCGCCCGAGGGGTTCGAGCCGCCGCCGCCGCCGCCCGTGGTGGAGGAAGGGGCCCCGACGCCGTTCCTGGCGGTGCTGGCGCCGGGGACCGAAGTGGAGACTGAGTGAGGGCTTGACCGGGGGCATCCCGGTCCGTACCTTTCAAGTCTATTCACGAACCGCGTTTACGAGGTGCTGCGTCGGATCGTATATGCCGACTATCAATCAGCTGGTCCGGCAGGGTCGCCGGGACGTTCTGGCCAAGGACAAGGCTCCCGCGCTCCGCGGCTCGCCGCAGAAGCGGGGGGTGTGCACGCGGGTGTACACCACGACCCCGAAGAAGCCCAACTCGGCGCTCCGCAAGGTCGCCCGGGTCCGCCTCACCAACGGGTTCGAAGTCACGAGCTACATCCCCGGGGAGGGGCACAACCTGCAGGAGCACAGCATCGTGCTGATCCGCGGGGGCCGGGTGAAGGACCTGCCGGGCGTGCGGTACCACATCATCCGCGGGACCCTCGATGCGGCCGGGGTGAACGATCGCAAGCGCAGCCGATCCAAGTACGGCGCGAAGAGGCCCAAGTGAGCCGGCGCCAGAAGGCGGTCCGCCGGCCGGTGCCGGCCGATCCGCGCTACGACAGCCAGACCGTCAGCAAGTTCGTGAACAATCTGATGGCCGCGGGCAACAAGTCGGTGGCGGAAGGGATCTTCTACCGCGCCATGGACCTGATCGAGCAGCGTACCGGCCAGCCCGGCGTGAACGTGTTCAAGCAGGCGCTGAACAATGCGAAGCCGGCGCTCGAGGTGAAGAGCCGGCGCGTGGGCGGTGCGACCTATCAGGTGCCGGTGGAGGTCCGTCCGGAGCGGCGCACCGCGTTGGCGATGCGCTGGATCCTGCTGTACGCCCGGCAGCGGGGCGAGAAGTCCATGGCCGAGCGGCTGGCGGCGGAGCTGGTGCTCGCCTCCAAGGGCGAGGGCAACGCCATCAAGAAGAAGGAAGACACGCACAAGATGGCCGAGGCGAACCGCGCGTTCGCCCACTACCGCTGGTAGCCGGTCGCCCGTAGCGGCACCGCGCGGATCTGCAGGGGATCCGCGGTGCAGGAAAAGACCTGGACGGTGGCGGAGCGAGACCTGTCTGCGTGCAGATGACGGTCGCCCCGCGTTTTTCGTGCCCGACACGGGCCGACGCCCGACGAGGGAACCGCGCGAGAGCGCTTGAAGGACGATGTCACGACAGACGCCGCTCGAGATGATTCGCAACATCGGCATCATGGCCCACATCGATGCCGGGAAGACGACCACGACCGAGCGGATTCTGTTCTACACCGGGCGCGTGCACAAGATGGGCGAAGTGGACGAAGGCGCCGCGACCATGGACTGGATGGAGCAGGAGCAGGAACGGGGGATCACGATCACCGCGGCGGCGACGTTCTGCCGCTGGCCGCGGTTCGACCGGACGTTCCAGATCAACATCATCGATACGCCCGGTCACGAACGTCGGGAACCCGAACTTGTCGCCTTCCGAGCCGCCCGGGAGCCTCACGAACACGCCGAACGCCATGTAGAGCGCGGCGTACAGCGCGACCAGCGCCGCCACGCCGTCGCGCTCGCGGCGCAGGCGCGCCACGCCGCCGGCCGCGAAGCACGCAGCCACGCCGGTGGCGGTGACGAGCG
>JBLMXP010000258.1:0-36824 GCA_050257835.1 Planctomycetaceae bacterium
AGGGCGGGTACCACGTCGCCGACCTCGGCGCGAACGCGCGCGCGTGGCTCCGGGGCGCCGCCGGCCTGCGCCCTCCGCCGGCCTGAGTCCGCCGCCGCTCAGCCGACCAGCGCCTGCGTGCCGCGCTTGCGCAGCTGGTCGGCGACGATCGCGCGCTGGATCTCCGACGTGCCCTCCCAGATCCTGTCGACCCGCACCTCGCGGAAGAACCGCTCGGCGACGTTGTCGCGCATGTACCCGCGCCCCCCGAAGATCTGGACGGCGCGGTCGGCGACCCGCCCCGCCATCTCGCTCGCGTAGAGCTTGGCCATCGAGCACTGCGCGTGCTGGATCTTCACGTCGACCCCGGCGTCGATGTTCTCCGCGAGCCGGTAGGTCATCAGACGGGCGGCCCACAGCTCGGTGAGCGAGTCGGCGAGCATGAACGCCACGCCCTGGTTCTCGACGATCGGCGCGCCGAACTGCACGCGGTCTCGCGCGAACGCGGTGGCCTCGTCGATCAGCCGCTCGGCGGCGCCGCAGCACCGCGCGGCGATCATCAGGCGCTCGTAGCGGAACCACGCGTAGGTGAACGACATGCCGTCGCCCTCGGCGCCGATCAGCTGCGAGACGGGCACGTGCACGTCCTCGAACGCGACGATCGCGTGCGTGTCGGGGAACGTGTGCGAGTAGCGCGGCTCCGCGACCAGGCGCACACCCGGCGTGTCCTTGTCCACCACGAACATCGCGTGCTCACCGGCATGCTTCCCGCCCTCGAGCTTGGCCTGGAAGAACACGTGATCGGCCGTGTTGTAGGAGGTCACGTGCATCTTCGTGCCGTTCAGCACGTAGTCGCCGCCGTCGCGGCGCGCGGTGGCCTCGATCGCATCGACGTCGGAGCCGGCGCCGGGCTCGGTGATCGCGTAGCACTCGTGGCGCTCGCCGGTGATCGAGGGCTTCAGCCATCGCTCGATCTGCTCGTCGGTCATCACCTCGGGCGCCCACGCCGCGGGGGTATGCACGCACCACCCGAGGGCGTTGGTCACGCGGCCGATCTGCTCGGAGACGAGGACCTGCTGGAGCATCGTGAAGCCGCCGCCGCCAAGCTCCTTCGGGAGGTTCATCGCGTAGATGCCGAGATCGAGCGCGGCCCGGCGGTGCGCCGCCCGCGCGTCCTGGGGGATCTGCCCCTCGTGCTCCTCCGCGTGCACCTCCCACGGGATCAGCTCCTCGTCGACGAACCGGCGGACGCGCTCCTGCAGCGCGCGGTCTTCAGCGGACAGCGGGTAGGTCGTCATGCACGGCAGGATAGGTCGCCACGCTCGCCGGACGGTAGCGGCTCGCTACCACAGGTGCTCGACGAGATAGCCCTGGACGATCCGGCACCGCGGTCGGGGAGCGGCTACGCACCGGAGAGCGCCGCGAACGCCGCGAGCGCGATCGCGTTTCGGTCGAAGTCCTTCGGCATGTCCGAGCGCTGATGGCCCGCGACGATCGTGACGTCGCGCGACGGGCACGTCCAGGCCGTGGTGCCCCAGTAGCCGCCGTGGCCCCACCACGTGTGGCCCCCGAGGCCGTAGCGGAACAGGAACATCGCCGCCGTCGAGGGGTCGTCGTCCACGGGCGTGCCGGCGGCCGAGGGGACCCCGACGAGCGTCGTGGTCATCGTCGCGAGGGTCGCGGGCTCGCGGAAGACCTCGCCGCGTAGGAGCGCGCGGAAGAACCGGGCAAGGTCGCCGCAGGTCGACATCAGGCCGCCGCCGCCCCACAGGTCGACCGACGCGTCGAAGTCGGCGACGTCCGTCGCGCCCTCATACTGGTGCGAGAGCGGCGGCAGATCCGCCGGCTCCGGCTCGACCGTCTCCTGCCACGTGTGCGCCAGGCCCAGGCGCTCGTAGCCGACCAGCTCGCGGATCGCCGCGCCCATCGTCTGTCCGGTCACCCGCTCCAGGACCTCGCCGACGAGGCACGCGCCCGTGTCGGAGTACGCGAACACCGTGCCGGGCGGGCCGTAGGGGCGACCGTGCGAGACCGCGAACGCGATCTGCTCCTCTCGGGCCCACCGACGTGAGGGGTCCTTCGCGACCTGCGCGCTGAAGCCGTCGGGGATCGAGGGGTCGTAGGCGTCGGAGGCGAAGTCGTAGATCCCGCTCGTGTGCGTGAGGAGATGGCGCAAGGTGATCGCGCCGGTGTCATAGCCGCCGGAACGCAGCAGCTCGTCGTACGTGCCCGGGAGCAACGCGGCCACCGTGTCGTCGAGCGACAGCCGGTCGTCCTCGACGAGCCGGAGCGTCGCGGCGGCCACGAACGGCTTCGTGACGCTCGCGATCCGGAACCGCGAGCCGGGAACGACGGGCGCGCCGGTGGCGAGGTCCGCGACGCCCGCAGCGACCTCCACGTCGACCCCGAGGCCCGGCGCCCACACGCGGAGCAACCGGGCCGGCATCGTCGGCCACGCCACGACGTCTGCGTCGACAAGCGCCTGCAGGCGCGCATCGAGCGCGCTCATGCGATCGGGGCGAGACCCGTCCACGGACGGACCCGCTCGAGCGCCGCGCCGATCCGGAACGCGGTCAGATCTTCGTAGGTCCGCGCGACGATCTGGATCCCGGTCGGAACGCCGTTCGAGGCCGCTACCCCGCTCGGCACCGCCAGCACCGGGCACATCGCGAACAGGTTGAAGGGCGTCGTCATCCAGCACGTGAACTGCCGGTCGTTCGGGCCGCCCTCCTCGAACAGCTGGCCGATCAGGCTGTCGCCCGCCGTGACGCCGGTCACGGCCCAGGTCGGGCAGACGAGTGCCTCGTAGGTCTCGAAGAGCCGCCCGAGCGGCGTCCACAGCTCCCCTTCGAGCTCGAGCCCGTGCAGGAACGCGCCCGGCTCGTCCATCAGCGCCCGCACGTCGTCGGCCCACGCGACCGAGTAGTCGTTCACGAGATCGGGCGCCGCGTCGCAGACCTCAGCGATGAACGCGCCGAAGATCGCCGCGAAGTGACGGCGCGCCGCGCTCATCAAGCGGTCGAGCGTCCACGGGATCTCGACCTCGTCGACGGTCGCACCGGCCTCACGGAGCGCGTCGGCGGCTGCGCGCGTGTTCGCCGCCACCTCCTCGTCCACGTCCCACGAGCCGAGGTCGATCGAGAGCGCGATCCGCATCCCCTCGATCGGGTCGAGCGTCGACGGGATCTCGAGCTTGGGCCGGAGCGAGGTCACGTCCTCGGGATGCGGGCCGGCGATCGCGTTGTGGAACAAGGCACAGTCGGCGACCGTCCGCGCCATCGCGCCGTCGTGGCAGTACCGGTCGAGGTTGAACGGTGGGTACGAGGGCACCCGGCCGTGCGGCGCCTTGAACGCGACGACGCCGTTGATCGAGGCAGGGATCCGCAGCGACCCGCCGATGTCCGAACCGCTCGCGAGCGTCGACGTCCCTGAGGCGAGCGACGCGCCCGAGCCACCGCTCGAACCGCCGACCGCAACCTCCGGGTTCCACGGATTCCGCGTGATCCCCCAGAGCTTCGAGTGGGTGTACCCGGCGCAGGAGAACTCCGGGGTCGTCGTCCGCGCGTGCACCACCGCGCCCGCCGCGAAGATCCGCTGCGGGACCGGCGCCGTGTGCTCGGCGACCTCGTCGACCGCCAGCGACCCGTAGCGCATCCGCCAGCCCTCGACCGGCATCTCCTCCTTGATCGCGGTCGGGAGCCCCTCGAGCGCGCGGATCCCTTCCCCCCGCGCGTACCGGTCCTCCGAGGCGCGCGCGGCCTCCTCGGCCTGCTCGGTCCGACGCTCGCAGATCGCGTTCACGGTCGGCTCGACCGCCTCCGCGCGCTTCGTCACCGACGCCAACAGCTCCACCGGCGACAGCTCCTTCGCGCGCATCCGCGCGAGCGCGTCGGCCGCCGTGAGTTCCCAGGGCTCGCTCATGGCGCGAACCCTACCGCGGTCTACGCGAGGAACTCGAGCCGGTCCCGGTGCAGGGCGAGCTGCGCCAGCGTGTGCGGGTCCATCGCATGGTCGCGCTCGGGCTCTTCCACGTCGGGGCCCTCGCCGACGAACTCCCCGCTCAGGTAGCGCTGGCCGGTGTCGGCGATCACCGTGACGATCCGCCGCGCCTCGGGATGCTTCTCGGCCACCTTCAGCGCCGCGACGACGTTCATCCCCGAGGACGGGCCGCAGAGCAGGCCTTCCTCGCGCGCGAGACGGCGGGCCATCGCGAGCGAGTCCTCGGTCGACACGGTGACCACCCCGTCCATCGCGGCGAGGTCGAGGTTCGGCGGCACGATGCCGTCGCCGATCCCCGGCACGCCGTGGGTCCCCCAGCGCTGCTCGGAGATCAGCGGGCACTCCGCCGGCTCGACCGCCCACGCCGTCACCCCCGGGTCGCGCTGCTTCAGCGCGCGGGTCACCCCGGTGATCCACCCGCCGGTCCCCTGCGACCCGACGATCGCGTGGACCCGGCCACCCGTCTGCTCCCAGATCTCCTCGCCCGAGCGCAGGTGCGCCTCGGGGTTGTCCGGGTTCTCGAACTCGCCGGGGAAGAAGAAGCGGCCTGGATCGGCGTCGACGAGCTCACGCATCTTCGCGAGCGCGAGGTCGATGTCGGTGCCGGCGCCGGGCGTGAGGATCAGCTCGGCGCCGTAGGCCCGGATCATCGCCTTGCGCTCGGGGCTCATCCCCTCGGGCATCACGATCACGCAGTCGTAGCCTTTGATCGCCGAGACCGCCGCGCACGCGATCCCCGCGTTGCCGGTCGTGCACTCGATGATGGTCATCCCCGGCAGGAGCTCGCCTCGCTCCTCGGCCTTCGTGAGCATGTGGCGGTAGATCCGGTCCTTCACCGAACCGGTCGGTCCGTACCATTCGACCTTGGCGAACAGCTCGACGTCGGGCGCGACGCGGGCGAGGCGTACGAGCGGGGTGCCCCCGACGGCGTCCAACAGCGTGTCCACCGGCGCGCGGTGCGCGTCCCACTCGATCGCCATCTCGTCCCCTCCCGTGGGTGAGAAGCGCGGAGCCTACGCCGAGGGCGGCGACGAGCGGTAGTCCCCGCCGCCGACGCCCGCTCGGCCGGTCAGCCGGTGCGCCGCCGCTCCACGTACCCCATCCGCCGCGAGATCGCGTCCGCGGCGTCCATCGTCAGCCGCGCCACGCGCGGCAGGTCCATGGGTCGCATCCGGAACGCCGGCCCACTCACGCTGAGCGCGGCGACGACCTCGCCGTCGGCCTGACGCACGGGCGCGGCGACCGCGTGCAACCCCTCCTCCAGCTCCTCGAGGGTCTGGGCGTAGCCGCGGGCGACGACCTCGTCCAGCTGCGTGCGGAGCCGGTTCCGCTCGGTGATCGTCTTCGGCGTCTTCCGCTCGAGCGGCCCCTTCAGCAGCCGCGCCCGCTCGCGCTCGTCGGCGAAGGCCAGCAGGACCTTCCCGTTGGACGTGCAGTGCAACGGCGTGCGCCGTCCGACCCAGCTGACCGCCACCACCGAGCGCGTGCCGGCCACCTGGTCGATGTAGACGACCGCGTCGCCCGAGAGCACCCCGAGGTTGACGGTCTCGCGCGTCTTCTCGGCGAGGTCCTCGAGGATCGGGTGGGCGGTGCGCACGATGTCGAGGCCCGCCATCGCCGCCCCGGCCAGCCGGATCAGTCCGAACCCGAGGCGGTACTTCTCGCTCACGGGGTCGCGTTCGAGCAGGCCGCGGTCGGCGAGGGTCGCCACGAGCCGTGAGGCCGTCGCCTTGTGGACCCCTAGGCGCCGACCCAGCTCGGACACACCCAGCTCGCCCGCGTCGGCGATCTGCTCGAGCGCGCTCACGGCCCTCCGGACCGACTGGAGGTTGCCGCTCTCGTCTCCCATCCCGCAACACCCTCTCGCTCACAGCAACGTGCCGGACGCTAGCACGTCCGGTCGTCGCGGCGCCAGGGGACGGCCGTGCCCTCGTTGCGCCCCACGCGTCGGCCGTTCGACCGGCGCCGGCCCCTGCGACTAGGCTCCCGTCGATGCACGCACCCCCCGACCGCTACTGGCGCGCCGCCGACCCCGGGGCCTCCTACGAGGTGGTGATCGTCGGCGGCGGCGGGCACGGACTCGCGACCGCCTACTACCTCGCGAAGGAGCACGGCATCACCGACGTCTGCGTCGTGGAGAAGTCGTGGCTCGCCGGCGGCAACATCGCGCGCAACACGACGATCATCCGCTCCAACTACCTGTGGGACGAGTCTGCCGCGATCTACGAGCGGTCGCTGCAGCTGTGGGAAGGGCTCGAGGTCGACCTCGCCTGGGACCTCCAGTTCGACCAGCGCGGCGTGTTGAACCTCGCGCACCATCTCGGCGACGTCCGCGGCTCCGTCCGGCGCGTCGAGTCGAACCGTCTGAACGGCATCGACGCCGAGTGGCTCGACGCCGCGCAGGTCAAGGAGCTCGTGCCGATCCTGAACGTGTCTCCCGACGTCCGCTACCCGGTGCTCGGCGCGACGTACCAGCCGCGCGGCGGCGTGGCCCGGCACGACCGCGTCGCGTGGGCCTTCGCGACGCGCGCGAGCGAGCGCGGCGTCGACATCGTCGAGCACTGCGAGGTGGTCGGGTTCCTCCGCGGGGAGCGCGGGCGCGTGACCGGGGTCGAGACGACGCGCGGTCCGATCCGCGCCGAGAAGGTCGCGCTGTCGGCCGCCGGGCATACGAGCGTGCTCGCCGACATGGTCGGGCTCCGCCTGCCGATCCAGTCGCACCCGCTGCAGGCGCTCGTGTCGGCGCTGTACGAGCCGGTCTTGAACACGGTCGTGATGTCGAACGCGGTCCACGTCTACGTGTCGCAGGCCGACAAGGGAGAGCTCGTGATGGGGGCCGGGATCGACCCGTACAACGGCTACGCGCAGCGCGGGTCCTTCCACGTGATCGAGCACCAGATGGCGGCCGCGGTCGAGCTGTTCCCGATCTTCCGCCACGCGGCGTTGCTGCGGACCTGGGGCGGGATCGTCGACGTGTGTCCCGACGCCTCGCCGATCATCGGGCCGACGCCGATCGAAGGGCTGTACCTGAACTGTGGCTGGGGCACGGGAGGCTTCAAGGCGACCCCGGGCAGCGGCTGGGTGTTCGCTGACACGCTGGCCCACGGGCGGCCACACCCGCTCGCCGCGCCGTTCGCGCTCGAACGGTTCGCGACCGGCGCGCTGATCGACGAGCACGGCGCCGCGGGGGTCGCGCACTGATGCGCGCGATAAGGCGGGCGCACTGATGCGCGCGATGAGGTGGGCGCGGTGATCGCGGCGCAGCTCCGGAAGGTGGCGCTCTCGCTCCCGGAGGCCGAGGAGCGCGAGACGTGGGAGACGGCCACCTTCCGCGTCCGCGGCAAGATCTTCGCGATGTGCTCCGAGCGCGAGCGGCACGTGTGGATCAAGGCGACGTTCGACGAGCAGCAGGCGCTGATCCAGATGGACCCCGAGGCGTTCTTCGTGCCGCCCTACGTCGGGTCGAAGGGCTGGATCGGCGTGGTGCTCCGACACGCGGACCGCGGCGAGGTCGCCGACCTCGTGACGGAAGCGTGGCGGATGACCGCGCCCAAGCGCCTCGTGAAGGCCTTCGACGAGCGCGAGGGGGCCGCCTGAGTGCTCTCGATCCGCTGTCCCTGGTGCGGCCCCCGCGACGAGGTCGAGTTCCGCTACGGCGGGCAGGCCCACGTCGCCTACCCCGCCGATCCCGCGTCGCTCACCGACGCGGAGTGGGCCGCCTACGTGTTCCTCCGCGACAACCCGAAGGGCCCGTGGGCGGAGCGGTGGTTCCACGCGCACGGGTGTCGCCGCTGGTGCAACGCGATCCGCGACACCGCGACCCACCGGATCTTGGCCACCTACCGACCCGACGAGGAAGGGCCCTCGTGAGCGGGCGACGCCTGCCCGCCGGCGGCTCCTGGATCGACCGGTCCGCGCCGCTCGCCTTCCGGTTCGACGGCCGCGTGATGAGCGGCTTCGCCGGCGACACGGTGGCGAGCGCGTTGCTGGCGAACGGGGTGGACGCGGTCGTGCGCTCGCCGCTGCGGGGTCGGCCGCGCGGCGTGATGACCGCCGGCGTCGAGGAGCCCAACGCGTTCGTGGAAGTCTCCGCGCCGTGGTTCGAGCCGATCGTCGCCGCGACGACGGTGCCGCTCGTCGAGGGGCTCGTCGTGACGCCGCGCGAGGGCGTGGGCCGCCTGCCCGCCGGGGATACCCCGACGCGGCCCGCGGCGCACACGCACCGCCACGTCGAGACGCTCGTGGTCGGCGGCGGGCCCGCGGGCCGCGCCGCGGCGGCCGAGGCGGTGGGACGCGGCCACCGTGTCCTGCTCGTCGACGAACGCCATCGGATCGACGAGCCGCCCGAGGGCGCCACCGTGCTCACGTCCACGACCGCGACGGGCATCTACGACGACGGCTACGTCGTCGTGTACCAGCGATCGGCGAACCTCGACCGCCTCTGGCACGTCCGCGCCGCCCACGTGGTGCTGGCGGCCGGCGCCCACGAGCGCCCGATCGCGTTCGCCGGCAACGACCGGCCCGGGGTGATGCTGGCCGGCGCGGTCCGTGCCTACCTCGAACGCTTCGGGGTCCTCGCGGGCGAGCGCGCCGTGGTCTTCACGACGAACCACACCGGCCACGAGGTCGCGAGGATCCTCGCCGATGTCGGCGCCGCGGTCGTCGCGATCGTCGACGCCGGCGCCGGCGGGCCCGCGACCGACCGCTCCCGCGCGCGCGGCCTCGACGTCAAGAGCGGCTGGGCGGTGACGGGCACCGAGGGCGACGAACGGGTGCGGGCGGTCCACCTCGCGGGGCCCGGCGGGGCCGCCGAGCGCGTCGAGGCCGACCTCGTCGCGGTGAGCGGCGGCTGGAACCCCGCGGTGCAGCTCGCGCGCGCGATCGGCGTCGGCCTCGTCTACGACGACGCCCGCGCGTGTTTCGTCCCCGACGGGTCGGGCCCGCCGTGGCTCTCGTTCGCCGGCGGGGCCGCCGGGGAGGTCCCCACGTCCGTGCCGGTCTGGGTCGTCGAAGTGGGCGAGGACGACGAGAAGTTCGTCGAGCTCCAGCGCGACCAGACGGTCGCCGACGTCGCCGCCGAGGTCGGGCGAGGCCTGCGCTCCGTGGAGCACGTGAAGCGGGCCACCTACATCGGCACCACGATCGACCAGGGCCGCACGAGCGGCGTCCTCGCCGCCGAGGTCACGAACGCGCTCCTGGGCTGGGGGCCCGGCGCGCAAGGGCCGACCGGCGCCCGCCCCCCGTACACGCCGGTGCCCTTCAGCGCGCTCGCGGGGCTCGACACGGGCCCGACGCTCCTGGACCCGATCCGCACGACCCCGATGCACGCCTCGCACGTCGCGCGCGGGGCCGTGTTCGAGGACGTGGGCCAGTGGAAGCGCCCGCGGTACTTCCCGGCGCCCGGCGAGTCGATGGACGGCGCCGTCGCGCGCGAGTGCCTCACGCTCCGCGGCGCCGCCGGCGCGCTCGACGCCTCGACGCTGGGCAAGATCGAGGTCGTCGGCGCCGACGCCGGGGCGTTCCTCGACCGGATGTACACGAACACGATGTCGTCGCTGGCGGTGGGCTCGATCCGCTACGGGCTGATGCTCGGCGTCGACGGCATGGTGCTCGACGACGGCGTGGCGATGCGCCTGGCGGAGGACCGCTACCTCCTCACCACGACGACCGGCGGCGCCGCCACGGTGCTCGACCGGTTCGAGGAGTGGCTCCAGACCGAGTGGCCGGACCTGCGCGTGTCGTGCACGAGCGTGACCGAGCAGTGGGCGGTGGTGGCGGTCGGGGGCCCGCGCGCCCGCGAGATCGTCGCCGCGCTCGGTACCGACGTCGACCTCGCGAACGAGGCGTTCCCGTTCATGACCTTCCGTGACGGCGTCGTGGCGGGCGCGCCGGCGCGCCTGTGCCGGGTCAGCTTCACGGGCGACCTCTCCTACGAGCTCCACGTCCCCGCGTGGTTCGGCGCGCACGTGTGGGAGGCGACCCTGGCCGTCGGCTCGCCCTTCGGGCTCGCGCCCTACGGCACGGAGGCGATGCACGTGCTGCGGGCCGAGAAGGGCTACGTGATCGTCGGGCAGGACACCGACGGCACCCAGACGCCCGACGATCTCGGGATGTCGTGGATCGTCCACCACCGCAAGGGCGACTTCGTCGGGCGACGGTCGCTCCTGCGCGCCGACACCGCGCGCGAGGACCGCCCGCAGCTCGTCGGCCTGCTCCCGCGGGACCGCGACACGCTGCTGCCCGAAGGGGCACAGCTCGTCGCGACGGAGGGCGTGGGCGAGCCCCCCGTCCCGATGCTCGGCCACGTCACCTCCAGCTACCGCAGCGCCACGCTCGGGCGGACCTTCGCGCTCGCGATGCTCCGCCGCGGCCGTGCGCTGCGCGACACGACCGTGTACGCGGCCCTGGCCGACCGCGTCGTCGCGTGCGCCGTGACCGGCTACGTCTTCCACGACCCCGACGGAGCCCGCCGCGATGGCTGAGGCGATGCTCGCGCGCGCGCCCCTCGCCCACCGCGCCGCCGACCTCGCGCGCCTGCGCGCGGCCGAGATCGCCTTCCTCGCGCAGATCGACGTCCGCTGCCCCGCCGACGCGGCCACGAGCCTGGGCTTCCCGCTCGAGCCGAACACGGTCGCTGGCGACGACGTCCGCGGTGTGCTCTGGCTCGGCCCCGACGAGTGGCTCGTCGTCGGCCTGCCCGGCACGGCAGCCGCGACGATCGCCGAGCTCGCGGCCGCGCTCGCGGGGACCCACCACAGCGTGGTCGACGTCTCGGCCAACCGCGCCGTGCTGGAGCTCGCTGGCGCCGACCGGCTGACGCTCCTCGCCTCGGGGTGCGGGCTCGACCTCGGCCCCGGCGGCGGGTGGACCCCCGGCAGGTGCGCGCAGACGCTGTTCGCGCGCGGGCCCGTGCTCCTGCAGGAGCGCCAGGACGCGACCCGCGTGTTCGTCCGCCCCTCCTACGCCGACTACGTGGTCGACCGGCTCCTCGCAGCCGCCGCGACCATCGGGGACCTGCGATGAGCGAGGACGTCCCGGTCGCGACGGACCTGCCGTTCGACGTCACGCGCACGCCGCACGCGTGGATCGTGTTGGGCGACGGCACCCGTCTGGCCGCGCGACTGTGGCGCCCCGACACGCGCGACCCCGTCCCCGCGATCCTCGAGTTCCTGCCGTACCGCAAGGGCGACCTGACCGCCGGACGGGACGAGCCGATCGCGGCCTGGTTCGCGGGGCACGGCTACGCCTACGCCCGCGTCGACATCCGCGGCACGGGCGACTCCGACGGCGTGATCACCGACGAGTACGCCCCGCAGGAGCAGGACGACGCCCTCGAGGTGATCGCGTGGCTGGCGGCGCAGCCCTGGTGCACGGGCGCCGTGGGGATGATCGGGATCTCGTGGGGCGGGTTCAACGGGCTCCAGGTCGCCGCGCGCCGTCCCCCCGCCCTTCGCGCCGTGATCTCGATGTGCTCGACCGACGACCGCTACGCCGACGACGTCCACTACAAGGGCGGCTGCCTGCTCGCGTGGGACGCGCTTCCGTGGCACGCGGTGATGTTCTCGAAGGACGCGCTGCCGCCCGACCCGGCCACCGTCGGCGAGGGCTGGCGGGAGACCTGGCTCCGCCGCCTCGAGGAGACCCCGCCGTTCGACGACGCCTGGGTAGGACACCAGCGTCGCGACGCCTACTGGCGGCACGGCTCGGTCTGCGAGGACTTCGGCGCGATCGAGGCGGCCGTCTGGATGGTCGGCGGCTGGGCCGACGGCTACACGAACGCGATCGGCCGGACCGTCGCCGGACTCTCCGGCCCTCGGAAGGGACTGATCGGACCGTGGCCGCATGCGTGGCCGCACGACGCAGACCAGGGTCCCAGGATCGGGTTCCTGCAGGAGGCCCTGCGGTGGTGGGACCGCTGGCTGAAGGACGCGCCCGACGCGATCGAGGAGCCGCTCCTGCAGGCGTGGATCCAGGAGCCGGCACGGCCCGAGCACCTGGCGCTGGACCGACCCGGACGGTGGGTGGCCGAGGACGCCTGGCCGCCCTCGTCGGTGGAGCCCCTGCGCCTGCACCTGCGCGCCGATCGCGTCCTCGGGGACGCCCCCGGGGACCCGGGCGCGCTCGCCCACACCGGGGTCCAACGCCACGGCCTGTTCGCCGGCACGTGGTGCCCCTACGGGCCCGCCGCCGACCTCCCGCCCGACCAACGCGAGGACGACGCGCTCGCCCTGACGTTCGAGACCCCGCCGCACGGCGAGCGGATCGAGCTGCTCGGTCATCCGCGGGTGCGCCTGCGCGTCGCCGCCGACCGGCCGAACGCCTTCGTCGTCGCCCGCCTGTGCGACGTCTGGCCCGACGGCACCTCGACCCTGCTCTCGCGCGGCGTCCTCAACCTCACGCACCGGCGCTCGCACGAACGCCCCGAGCCCCTCACCCCGGGCGAGCCGGTCGACGTCGACGTCGAGCTCGACGTGCTCGGACAGGCGATCGCCGCCGGGCACCGGCTGAGGCTCGCGATCTCGACCACGTACTGGCCGTGGCTCTGGCCCTCCCCCGAGGTGGCGACGATCTCCGTGGTCGCCGGCCCGGCATCCTGGCTCGAGCTCCCCCTGCGTCCGCTCGGCGCGCCCGACGGGCCGGTCCGTTCCTTCGCGCCCCCGGAGCGCGCGACGGCGCTGGCCGGGCTCGAGATCGAGGAGGCCGACGCGTTCCACGTGATCGAGCGCGACATCCTCACGGGAGCGATCACCTTCCGGATGAACCAGGACGGCGACGTGACGATGCGCTTGCCCGACGGTCTGGTCTTCGACGAACGCAACCGCGACCGCTACGTGATCGTCGAGGGGGACCCGCTCTCCGCATCGGTCACCGCCGAGCGCACGCTGACGATGTCGCGCGGCGACTGGCGCGCGCGGATCGAGACGACCAGCGCGATGACGAGCGATGCGACGCACTTCCGGCTGCAGGACACCCTGCGCGCCTTCGAGGGCGACGCTCCGATCTTCGAACGGACCTGGGATCGCGAGATCGCGCGCGACCTCGTCTGACTACGCGCCGAGCTCGGTCTCGAGCATCCGACGCTGCCAGTCCGCGGTGTTCGCGACCTGGTTGAACGTGAAGACGTGGAGCCCGCGGACGTCGGCCGCCGGATCGGCGAGCGTCGGCGCGAGCGCGAACAAGAAGGCATCCGGACCGAACGAGCCGCCGCGCATCACCCGTCCGACCATCGCGCGGTTCTTCTTGAGGTAGCGGGCCGAGTCGGCGATCCCGATCCTCGCGCTGATCGCCATCAGCTTCGTCAGCTCGGCGACCCCGGGGACGCCCAGGTGCAGCGGCAGCGTGACCCCGCGGGCGCGCGCCTGCGCGAGCCAGGCGGCGAGCGCCTTCGGGTTGAAGCACATCTGCGTCGTCATCGCCTGCGCGAACCGCTGCTTGTCCTCGAGCGCCCGCCACAAGGCGTCGTCGGCGATCTCGGCGTGCCCTTCCGGGTAGGCGGGCACGCCGATCTCCTCGAACGGATGCCCGCACTCGTCCAGCGCGCGCAGCAGCGAGAGCCCGTCGTGGAAGGCGCCCGGTTCCTTCGAGTCCCCGCCCACGACGAACGTGCGGCGGATCCCCGCGGCGCGGGCACGCGCGAGCAGCTCGCCGAGGTGGGCGCGGTCGCGGATCATGTGCGCTGACAGGTGCGGCGTGACGTCGTGCCCGCGCGCCGCGAGCCGCTCGGACAGCTCGAAGGTCGCCTCGATCCCGTGGCTCGGCGACGCGGTGACGGTCACGGCGACGTCCGGCGGCAGCGCGTCGCAGGCGGCGCCCACTGTCTTCAGCGGGATCAGCTCGTACCTCGCCTCGCCCACCAGGCGCTTGAGCGCGGCACGCTCGGCCTCGGAGAGCTCCGCGCGCCGTCTCGACCAGAACTTCCAGCTCATCGTCGATGTCCCGTCCCGATACCTGCGGTCATGATGCGGTATCGGTCGGTCGCGCCGTGAACCGGAGCCGGACCACCGGTCAGACGTTCGAGTCCGGGAACGACGCCTTCTTCCGGTCGATCCACTCGCGGAGCTCCTCGTCCTTCGCCTCGTCGATCGGGGGCGGCTCGTACTCGGCGAGCATCCGCTTCCAGATCGCGTTGGCGCGCTCCGCCGCGTCCTTGGACCCCTCCAGCTCCCACTGCTCGAACGAGTTGTTGTCCGCCACGGTCGACCGGTAGAAGGCGGTCTCGAAGTTCGCGAGCGTGTGCGCCGTGCCCAGGAAGTGCTGACCCGGCCCGTTGTCCACGATCGCCTCGACCGCCTGCCCGTTGGGCGAGAGGTCCATCCCCTTGGCGAACGCGTGCATCTGCCCGCACTGGTCGAGGTCGAGCACGAACTTCTCGTAGCCCATCGAGAGCCCGCCCTCGAGCCAGCCGGCCGCGTGCAGCACGAAGTTCACGCCGGCGAGCACCGTGGGCTGCAGCGTGTTCGCGCTCTCGTACGCGGCCTGCGCGTCGGCGACCTTCGAGGCGGTGAGGGACCCGCCGGAGCGGAACGGCACCCCGAGCCGGCGCGCGCACGCCGCGAGCGCGTACAGCACCAACGCGGGTTCGGGCGTCCCGAACGTCGGCGCGCCCGACTGCATCGACATCGACGACGCGAACGACCCGAACACGACCGGCGCGCCCGGCCGGACGAGCTGCACGTAGGCCATCCCCGCGAGTGCCTCGGCGAGCGTCTGCGTGGCGGCCCCGGCCGACGTGGCCGGGCTCATCGCGCCCGCGAGGATGAACGGGGTCATGATCACCGCCTGGTTCGCCTCCGCGTAGGCCTTGGCGGCGCCGAGCATGACCGTGTCCCACACGAGCGGGCTGTTGGCGTTGATCAGGCTGAGGACGTGCGGCCCTCGCTCGAGGGCGTCGGCACCGAACACGATCCTCGCCATCTCCACCGTGTCCTGCGCGCGGAGCGGATGGGTGACCGAGCCCATGAACGGCTTGTCCGAGTAGCGGATGTGCGCGTAGACCATGTCGTAGTGCCGCTTGTTCACCGGCAGGTCGACCGGCTCGCACACGGTCCCGCCGGAGTGGTGCAGGTACGGCGTGAGGTAGGCGAGCTGCACGAAGTTGCGGAAGTCCTCGATCGTGCCGTAGCGGCGGCCCTGGTCGAGGTCGCGGACGAACGGCGAACCGTACGCGGGCGCGAACACGGTGGCGTCCCCGCCGAGCCGCACGTCGTTGGCCGGGTTGCGCGCGTGCTGGACGAACTCCCGCGGGGCGGTGGCCTGCACGAGCGAGCGGGCGAGCCCCCGGGGGAAGCGCACCCGCTCGCCCTCGACGTCGCAGCCCGCGTCCTTCATCAGCGCGAGGGCGTCCGGGGCCTCGCGGAACTCCACGCCGACGCGCTCGAGGATCGTGTCGGCGTTCTCCTCGATCGTGGCCAGGCCCTCCTCCGAGAGCACCTCGACCGGGGTCAGCGTGCGCGTGATGAAGGGGACCTTCTCGGCCACGTGGGCCAGGCGCGCGGCCTGGCGGCCGGCGCGGCCGCCGGTGCGGCGGCCCCTGGCTCCGCGGACGTCCTCACTCATGCCGTGCTCCTCTCTCGGCGGCGTCTCGGCCGGTCCTGCGTCGCGGTCCGCCGCTCGGGCAGCGGCACGGCGGCGGACAGGCGCGGGAACGCGTCGGTCGCGTGGGGCAGCCCCATCGCCCCCACGAAGTGCTCCTGGAACCTCGGCTCGACCGCGGTCTCGAGCTTCTGCACGCGGCGGACCACCCGCTCGATCTCCTCGCGCGCCGCGCCGTTCAAGAGCGCGATCCGCGCCCCGGTGCCGGCCGCGTTGCCTGCGCTCGTGACCTTCGCCGGGTCGCAGTCGGGCACGAGGCCGAGCACGAGGGCATGGACCGGGTCGATGTGCGCGCCGAACGCGCCGGCCAGCCGGATCCGCTCGACGGTCTCGATCCCGTAGGCGTCCATCAGCAGGCGGCACCCCGCGTAGAGCGCCGCCTTCGCGAGCTGGATCTGGCGCACGTCGTTCTGGGTCAGCACGAGACGCGGCTCGCCGTCGTGCACCACGTAGGCGAACGTCCTGCCGTCGGGGACCACCCGCGGGGTCCTCGCGGCGAGCGCCCCGTCGATCACGCCGTCGGAGGTAAGCACGCCCGCCAGGTACAGCTCGGCGACCAGCTCGATGATCCCGGTGCCGGCGACTCCGGTGGGCGCGAGCGCCGTCTCGTCGGACCAGCGTTCCTCGCCGATCACGCGGAACCGCGGCTCGAGCGTCTCGGGATCGATCCGCACGCGCTCGATCGCGCCCGGCGCCGCACGCTGACCGCACGAGATCTGCGCGCCTTCGAACGCGGGGCCGGTCGGGCTCGAAGCGGCGAGGAGTCGCTCGCGGTTGCCGAGCACGATCTCGGCGTTCGTCCCGACGTCGACGATCAGGTTCGGCACCTCCTGGTCGTGCGGCGCCTCGGACAGGATCACACCCGCGGTGTCGGCCCCGACGTGCCCGGCGATCAGCGGGAGGGCATAGACGCGCGCCCCCGGGTGCACGCCGAGCGCCAGGTCGCGCGCGGGCACGCGCAGCGCCTCGTCGACCGTGAGCGCGAACGGCGCGCCACCCAGCTCCGTGGGATCCAGCCCGAACACGAGGTGGTGCATGATCGGGTTGCCGACGATCGTGACCTCGAGAACGTCGTCGAGGTCCGCCCCGGTGCTCGCGCACAGCTCGCCGACCAGGTCCCGCAGGCACCCGCGCACGGCCTCGGTCAGCTCGGCCTCGGAGCCGGGGTGCAGCATCACGTAGGAGACCCGGCTCATCAGGTCCTCGCCGAAACGGATCTGCGGGTTCATCGCGCCGGCGCTCGCGAGCACCTCGCCGGTGTGCAGGTCGCACAGGTGCCCGGCGACCGTGGTCGAGCCGACGTCGAACGCGACGCCCAGCGCGACGTCGCGGAACCCGGGCCAGATCGCGGTGATCGTCGTGGCGTCGTGGATCGCGACCGTGGCGGTCCAGCCACCCTCGCGGAGCACCCGCTGCAGCGCCGGCAGCACCGCGACCGCGTCGACGGCGAGCCCCTCGAGCCCCCAGTCGCGCGCGAGCGCCTCGCGCAGGCGCTCGAGGTCCCCGCTCGGATCGGCCAGGTCGGGCTCGCGCACCTCCACGTAACACAGCCGCACTACCGGGTCGACCTCGATCGGGTGCGCGTCGGCCTCCTTGCGCACGACCTGTCTGTGCAGCTGCGACTCGGGCGGCACGTCCACGACGAGGTCGCCGGCGATCCGCGCGTGGCAGCCCAGTCGGCGGTCGGGGGCGAGGCCGTCACGGGCGCGGTAACGCTCCTCGGGCTCGGTGAACGCGAGCAGGTGCTCGCGCGCCGACGTGATCCCGTGCTTGGCGAACGTCCCCTCGACGGGCACGACCTGGCAACGCCCGCAGATCCCCCGGCCTCCGCAGACCGAGTCGAGGTCGACCCCGAGCGCCCGCGCGGCGTCGAGCACGCTCGTGCCCTCGGCGAAGCGACCCCGCCGTCCCGACGGGGTGAAGACGACAAGCGGGCCGTCCTCCCCGGCGCTCACGGCGTGGGCGCGGCTTCCTCGGCGCCGGACCCGAGCCGCGCGGCCCGGCCGCCCCGGCGGCGTCCAGCGGCGCTGCTTTCGACGCCCGCCCGCTCCGCGTACCGCCCGATCCATGCGGCGGCGTGCGCGTCGTGACCCATCAGCACGTCGGCCGCCATCACGGCCTGGCGGATCTCCTCGGAGAGCGGGGAGGTGATCGCGCTCGTCATGCCGTTCGCGATCGCCATCGACAGGAACGCCGCGTTGATCCCACCCCGGTTCGGCAGCCCGAACGAGACGTTCGAGGCGCCGCACGTCGTGTTGACCCCGAGCTCCTCGGCCAGGCGGCGGACGAGCCGGAAGACCTGCTGTCCCGCGGTCGCCATCGCGCCGACCGGCATCACGAGCGGGTCGACCACGACGTCCTCGGGGCCGATCCCGTGGTCGGCGGCGCGATGCACGATCTTCTCCGCGACCGCGAACCGCACGTCGGGATCCTCGCTGATGCCCGTCTCGTCGTTCGTGATCGCGACCACGGCCGCCCCGTGCTTCGCCACGAGGGGGAGCACCGCCTCGAGCCGCTCGTCCTCGCCCGTCACCGAGTTCACGAGCGGCTTCCCACGGTAGACCTCGAGCCCGGCTTCGAGCGCGGCCACGATCGAGGAGTCGATCGACAGCGGCAGGTCGGTGAGCGACTGGACGAGCCGCACGGTCTCGGCCAAGATGGCGGGCTCGTCGGCGAGCGGGATCCCCGCGTTCACGTCGAGCATCCGCGCGCCGGCCGCCACCTGCGCCTGCACGTCGGCGATCACGGTCGAGTAGTCGCCCGCCGCCATCTCGGCCGCCAGGCGCGCGCGGCCGGTCGGGTTGATCCGCTCCCCGATCACGACGAAGGGCCGGCCCGCGCCGATCACGACCTCGCGCGTGGCCGAGGAGACGACGGTGTCGGTCATCTCACGGCTCCTCGGGCGACGGGCGCGTCGCCCCGGCCTCGCCGCGGACGTCCGGGCCGCCCTGGATCCCGCCCGCGCGGATCGCCGTGCGCAGCAGGTCGTCGGTCCACTCCTCCTCCAGGGCGGCCGCGGCCGCCTGGATCTCGCCCTCGAGATCCTCGCTGCAGGCGCTGCGCTCCATCCGCATCTGTTCGGTGTAGTCGTCCGAGCCGATCAGCCCCGCGACCATCGCCGCGGCGTCGACCGCCTCCTGGAACCGCTCGGGCAGCAGCCGCCGCGCCGACGTCCCGTCATCGGCCCGCGCCACCAGCTGCATCGGGATGTCGCGCCAGCGGATCACCGTGAGCTCGGCCACCTCAGACCCCCGCCGCCGCGCGCTTGGCGAGCACCAGCGCCTGCGCCGTCTCGGCCGCGACCGCCGCGTCGCGGCAGTAGGCGTCGGCGCCGACGGCCTTGCCGAACTCCTCGTTCAGCGGCGCTCCCCCGACCAGCACGATGTACCGGTCGCGCAGGCCCTTGTCACGGAGCTCGTCGATCACGACCTTCATGTACGGCATCGTCGTGGTGAGCAGCGCGCTCATCCCGAGGATGTCGGGCTCGTGCTCCTCGAGCGCCGCGAGGTAGCTCTCCACCGGGTTGTTGATCCCCAGGTCGACCACCTCGAACCCGGCGCCCTCGAGCATCATCGCGACGAGGTTCTTGCCGATGTCGTGGATGTCGCCCTTCACGGTGCCGATCACGACCTTGCCGACCCGCTCGGCGCCGGTCTCGGCGAGCAGCGGCCGCAGCACCTCCATCCCGGCCTTCATCGCATTGGCGGCGAGCAGGACCTCCGGCACGAACAAGATCCCGTCGCGGAAGTCGATCCCGACGATCCGCATGCCCTCCACGAGCGCCTCGTTCAACACGCGGTCGGCCCCCCAGCCGCGCCCGAGCAGGAGGTTCGTGCCCTCGACGATCTCCTCGGCCAGGCCGTCGTAGAGGTCGTCGTGCATCTGCCGCACGAGCTCGTCGTCGGGCAGCGTGGACAGGTCGAGTTCGTCGTCGCTCATCGCATCAGCCCTTCAGTCGTTCGCCCTTCGGATCGAAGAGGGGTTCGGCGGCGACCGTGGCCGGAAGCGGCCGCCCGAAGTACTCGACCTCGACCCGCGTCCCCTCGGCGGCGAGCGCCGCCGGGAGGTACGCGTAGGCGATCGCCCGGCCGACCGAGTAGCCGTGGTTCGCGCTCGTGACGTAGGACACGACCCGTCCCTCGTGGCGGATCGGCTCCTTGCCCATCGCGACGTCGCGCTCGTCGTCCAACAGCAGCGGCACGAGCCGCTCGGTCGGGCCACTCGCCGCGATCGCCTCGAGCGCGGCCTTGCCCTGGAAGTCCTTGCCCATCCGCACCGCGAACCCGAGCCCGGCCGAGAACGGGTCGTGCTCGATGTTGATGTCCTGGTTCCACAGCCGATAGCCCTTCTCCAGACGGAGCGAGTCGAAACAGCCGAGCCCCGCGGCGATCAGGCCGTGGTCGCGGCCCGCCTCCCACAGCAGGTCCCAGACCCGCGCGCCCATCTCGAAGGGGCCGTACAGCTCCCAGCCGAGCTCGCCGACGTAGGAGATCCGCTGCGCCCACACCGGCGCCTCGCCCACGAACAGCGGGCGCCCCGTCATGTACGGGAACGCCTCGTTCGACACGTCGGCGTCGGTCACCGCCGCGAGGATCGCGCGCGCGTTCGGGCCCCACAGGCCGAGGCAGAAGTCCCGCGTCGTACGGTCGTCGATCCGAACGTCTTCGCCGTCGACCTGCGCGCGGAGCCAGGCGAGGTCGTGCATCGCCGAGCCGCCGCCGGTGACGACGCCGAAGCGCCCCTCGTCGAACCGCGTCACCGTGAGGTCGCAGCGGATCCCGCCGCGCGCGGTGAGCATCGCCGTGTAGACCACCGAGCCCACGGGCCGGTCGATCGTGTTGGCGCACACCCGCTCGAGGAACGCCCGCGCGTCGGGCCCGGTCACATCGAACTTGCCGTAGGGCGTCAGGTCGAACAGCCCCGCCGTCGCGCGCACCGCCAGATGCTCGGCACCCACGATCGGCGACCACTCGCGCGCGGCCCATCCCGTGCGCCGCGCCCACTCGTGCTCGACCCCCGGCACGAGCGGCCGGTTCGCCTCGAACCACTGCGGGCGCTCCCATCCCGCGCCGGTCACGAACGACGCGCCGAGCCCGACGTGACGCGCATGGAACGGGGTGAGCCGCAAGCCGCGCGGCCTCGCCGGCTGCTGCAGGGGGTGCAGGATGTCGTACACCTCGCGGTACTGCTGTCTGCCCCGCTCGAGCACGTACGGCGGGGACGACTGGAACGGGTAGAAGCGGTTCGCGTCGGCCTCCGCGAGGTCGTAGCCGGGCTCGCCCTCGAGCATCCACTCGACCACCTGGCGCGCCATCCCGGCGGCGTGGGTGACCCAGACCGCCTCGCACACCCAGAAGCCGCGGACCGCCGCGCTCTCCCCCACCACCGAGGCGGCGTCGGGCGTGAACGAGAACATCCCGTTGATCGAGCGCGACGGGTCGGACGGGCGCATCTTCCCCGCGAGTGCCGGGAACATCCGCGCGGTCTCCCGCTCGCACAGGTCGAAGTCCTTCGGCGTCCACGGCATCAGCGAGGGCATCGGCCCCTCGCCGTGACGACGGATCGAGGCCTGCGCGGTGACGATCGGCTCGTGCCGGTAGTTGCCGACCCCGTAGTGGTCGCCGCGCTGGCGGAAGTACAGCGACAGGTCCTGGTGGCGCACGACCGGCTGGAACGCCCAGTCGTCCTCCGGCGCGGCCGCCGCGACCTCCGGCACGGGGTCGGTCCACACGAGCTGGTGCTGCACCGCGACGAGCGGGATCGGCACGCCGGCGAGCGCGCCCACGCTCGGGCCCCAGATCCCGGCGCAGAGCAGCACGCGCTCGCACCCGACGTCGCCACGGTCGGTGCGGACCCCGTGCACCCGCCCGTCGCGGACGTCGAACCCCGTCACGGTGACGCCGCCTTCGAACGCGACGCCCGCGGCCTGCGCGCGCCGGGCGAGCGCCTCGGCGATCTTCACGCCCTTGCCCGCGCCGTCGCTCGGCACCCAGTACGCGCCGAGGATCGTCGTGGGATCCAGCAGCGGCGAGCGCTCGGCCGCCTCCGAAGGCGACAGCAGCTCGGTCCCTTCGATCCCGTAGGCCCGCGCGAAGCCCCGCCGGCGCTTCAGCTCCTCGAGCCGCTCGGGCGTCGTGGCGACCTCGAGCCCGCCGACCCCGTACCAGACGCGCTCGCCGTCGACGTCGAGCGTGTCGTAGAGGGCGACGGAGTCCTGCGCGATCCGGCACATCGTCCTGGAGCCGTTGGTCTGGAAGACGATGCCGGGCGCGTGCGAGGTGGACCCGCCCGTCTCGAACAGCGGGCCCTGCTCGAGGACGAGCACGTCGGTGACGCCCCGTTCGGCCAGATGGAACGCCGCGCTCACGCCGACGATGCCGGCGCCGACGATCACGGTCTGGGCGCGGTCCTGCATGGCTCCCTTTCGTTCACGCGAGATGGTGCCGTTCGATGGTTGCGCTCACAACGGTTCCGTTGCGACACAAGCAACCGACCGCGACGCGCTGCGACGGCGAGGGCGGCCCGAAGGCCGCCCTCGCCCACCGAGAACGGGCTCGTCACATGCCGGGCGACGCGCCGTTCTGCGCTGCCAGACCAGCGTCGACCCATGGCTGCCACACCGTCGGGTTGGCGTCGATCCACTTCTGCGCGGCGTCGAGCGGGCTCATCCCGTCGTTGATGTCGAGCGCGATCGAGTTCTGATCGTCGTTCGTGTAGCTCATCGCCGAGAGGAACGCGTAGGCGGCCGGCGCCTTGGTCTGCAGCTGGTCGCTGAACGCCTTGTAGAGGTCGTCCTGCGGGTAGCCGCACGCGTACTTGGAGGCGTCGTTCGCCGCCGCGTCGGTGCACGCCTGCGTGACGTCGGGCAGCTTGATCATCGTCAGGTCGTACTTCTGCTGCGCCCAGTGGGGCGTCCAGAAGTACATGAGGATCGGGCCCTGCTTCTGGTACGCGGCGTCGAGCGCGGCGAGCTCGGCGGCCTCCGACCCGGCGTAGACCACCTTCAGGTTCAGCCCGAGGTTGTCCGCGATCGCCTGGTCGAACGTGACGTAGCTCGGGTCGCCGTCGAGGATCTGCCCGGCGCCGCCGGACTCGGCCGTCTTGAACATCGACCAGTCCTGCTTCAGGCCCTCCCACGTGGCGAGCTCCGGGTGCGCCTGCACCATGTAGGTCGGGACCCACCAGCCGATCTGGCCGATCACCCCGAGCTTGCCGCCGTCGACGACGCCGTTGTTCGACGCGATGTACTTCTGGTAGTCCTTCGCGTGCCCGGACGGCCACACCTCGAGCGTCGCGTCCAGCTGGCCGCTCTGCAGCTGCGGGAACTGTGCGTACTCGTCGATCTTGGTGGTGTCGACCGTGTAGCCGAGCTTGTCCTGGAGCAACGCTTGGGCCACGGCGACGTTCGCCGCCGACCCCACCCACGGGCTGATCGCCAGGTTGATCGTGGTCCCGGAGTTGTCCGGCACCGCCGCGCCCGATGAGCCCCCTCCCTGGGCCGAGCTGCTGCTGCTCACGTCGCTGCACGCGACCGTGAGCGTGGTGAGCGCCACCAGTGCGGCGGCGAGCACCCACCGTGGCTTCGTCATCCGTCCTCCTCTCCTTCCGGCATCTCCATGTCCAACGGTTCTACGAGATCCGACTCGGCGCCGGACGTGGCGAGCTCGACGCCGATCCCGCGGCCGCGCGGCACCCGCGCCGGGGCGGCCTGGCCCATCGCCTGCGTGATCCGGTCGATCGCGATCGCGAGCAGCAGGATGCAGATGCCCGCCACCATCCCGCCGGCCGGGTCGTGCGAGAGCCCCGCCACGATCGTGTAGCCGAGACCCTGCCCTCCCACGAGCCCCGCGATGATCACGGTCGAGAACACCAGGATCACCGTCTGATTCACGCCGAGCAGGATCGACGGGCGCGCCAAGGGGACCTGCACCTTCCAGAGCGTCTGCCGCGGGTTCGCGCCGTACGCCTCCGCCGCCTCGACGATCTCCTTGGGCACCTGGCGGATCCCGAGGTTCGTGAGCCGGATCCCTGGCGGCAGCGCGTACACGAGCGCCGCGATCACGCCGGGCACGCGCCCCACTCCGAAGAGCATCACCACCGGCACGAGGTAGACGAACTGCGGCATCGTCTGCATCGTGTCGAGGACCGGCTTGAGGACCCGCTCGACGCGGTCGCTCCGCGCCGACCAGATCCCGATCGGGATCGCGAGGACGACCGAGCACACGACCGCCACGATCACCTGGCTCAGGGTGTCCATCGAGTCGCTCCACATCCCGAGGACGCCCACCGCCGCGATACACACGAACGCCATGACCGGCAGGGTCCAGCGACGCGACACGAGCCAGCCGATCAGCGCCGCGAACCCGCAGACCATCCACCACGGCAGGTCCCACAGCAGGTTGCGCAGCGGGTCGAGCGCGAACCGCACCATCGTGTCGGTGATCCAGTTGGTGACCCCCCCGAACGTCCGCGTCACCCATCGCACGAACGCGTCGATGCCGTCCAGCGAGACGGTCCACTGGGTGGGGAAGTCCTGCTGGCGGAGCACCTGCCTGCCGATCACGACCGCCGCGATCACGACCGCGAGTCCCAGGAGCGCGGCGACCCGCCGCGAGACCCGCCAGGTGCCGATCCGGACCGCCTCGGACCCTCGGTGGGTGCGGTCGCGACGGCTCCATCCGTAGGTCGTGCGGTCCAGCACGATCGCGATCGCGACGATCGCGAGCCCGCCGGCGAGCGCCGCGCCCACCTTGAGGCTCTCGAGCGCGGTCAGGACGACCTCCCCGAGACCGCCGAACCCGACGGACGCGGCGATCACGACCATCCCGAGGGCCATCATGATCGTCTGGTTCACGCCCAGGATCGTCGACGGCTTGGCCATCGGGAGCTGGACCCGGCGAAGGAGTTGCCGCTCGGTGGCGCCGTAGGCTCGGCCCACCTCGAGCGAGGTCTCCGGCACCTGGCGGATCCCGAGCGCGGTGAGCCGGATCACCGGCGGGATCGCGAAGATCACCGTCGCGATCAGCGCGGTGGTGGCGCCGCCCCCGAAGATCAGCACACCGGGCACCAGGTAGGCGAACGCGGGGATCGTCTGCATCGCGTCCAGGATCGGGCGCAAGACCCGTTCGACCCCGGCGCGACGGCCCGACCAGATCCCGAAGGGCACGCCGATCGCCACGGAGATCGCCACCGCGAACAGCACGAGGGCGAGGGTCTCGACGCTCGCGGCCCACACCGCGAGGATCCCCATCGAGACGAACCCCACGATCGCGACGATCGACAGCCGCCAGCCGGCCAGGAGCCCTGCGATCACCGCGGCCGCCGCCACGAGCCCGAGCCATGTCAGGCGCGACATCACCTTCACGAGATCGTCGAAGACCTTCTGGATCGCGCTGCTCAGGGGTGTGAGGAGGTGGACGAAGAGCGGACTGCTGACACGGTTGTCGATCACCCAGTTGTTGAACGCGTCGAACGGCGCCCGGGCGTTCACCACGAACCGATCGGGGAACCCGCCAGGGAAGACCGTCACGCCGATCACGATCGCGGCAGCGACGCCGGCCACCCACAGGGCTCGGCGAGGCCACGGGTTCGCCGGCCGGTGCGTCACGACGCCGACGCGCTCGGCCTTCGCGACCTCCTCGAGCTCGCGCACCCCTCGGTTGACGCGCGGCACGCCGCCGATCGACATCAGCGAGCGCCCTCGACCATCGCGGAGAGCACGGCCGCGCGGTCGACGACCCCCACCGGCGCGCCGGCCTCGAGGACGCGGTAGGGCCGCTCGTCGCGCACCACCAGCGGCAGCAGGTCCTGCACGATCGTCGCGGCGTCGACCTCGCCCGCGTAGTCGCCGTCGCCGTTGGCCGCGCGCATGATCGTCCGCGCGGTGAGGACGTGGGCACGCGGCACGTCGCGGGTGAAGTCGGCGACGTAGTCGTCGGCGGGGGTGGACACGACCTCCTCGGGGGTGCCGACCTGGACGAACCTGCCGTCCTTCATGATCGCGATCCGGTCGCCGAGCTTCAGCGCCTCGGCGAGGTCGTGGGTGATGAAGATCATCGTCTTGCGCAGTTCCTTCTGCAGCCGGATGACCTCGTCCTGCATGTCGCGACGGATCAGCGGGTCCAGCGCGCTGAACGGCTCGTCGAACAGCATGATCTCGGGGTCCGCGCACAGGGCGCGGGCGAGCCCGACCCGCTGCTGCATCCCGCCGGAGAGCTCGTCGGGGTACGCGTTGCCCCAACCCGCGAGCCCCACGACCTGCAGCACCTCGTCGGCGCGACGCTCACGGGCCTCCTTGTCCAGGCCCTGGACCTCCAGCCCGAACGCGACGTTGTCGACGATCCGCCGGTGGGGGAACAGGCCGAAGTGCTGGAACACCATCGAGATCTTGTGCCGGCGGACCTCGCGCAAGCGCTCGGGGTCGAGCGCGACGATGTCCTCGCCGTCGACCAACACGTTGCCGGCGGTGGGGTCGTGCAGGCGGTTCAGCATCCGCACGAGGGTCGACTTGCCCGAGCCGGAGAGCCCCATCACCACGAAGACCTCGCCCGGCACCACATCGAACGAGACGTCGCGGACCGCGGCGACGCAGCCCGTCTTCTCCAGCAGCTCGCCGCGCGGGAGGTCCGCGTCGGGCGTGCCGACGATCGCGTCGGCTCGCGGTCCGTAGATCTTCCAGACGTTCCGACACGACACCGTCGCCGGCGACACGTCGCTCAAGGGACCCCCTCGGTCGGCTCGACCGGGGGATGGTGGGCCACCGGCGCGCATCCCGCAACCTGTGGGTTGCGGTCACTGCAACCTGGGCGCGCTGGGCGCTGCGATGACCCGCTGCGATGAGCCGGCGGTACCTGACGCTCAGACGTTGGGCCGGAGGCCGGCCTCGGCCTCCATCGTCGCACGCTCCGCGAGCAGCGCCTCGAGGTTCGAGACCTCGAGCGGCTTCGCGAAGTAGTAGCCCTGGCCGAGCGCGCAGTGCATGTCGAGCAGTCGCTGGAGCTGGTCGAGCCGCTCGATCCCCTCGGCGACCGGCTTGAGGTTCAAGATCCCGGCCAGCTCGATCACAGCCGCCGTCAGGGCCGAGGACTCCCCGCCCTCGGAGACCCCGTCGATGAACGACTTATCCACCTTGAGGATGTCGACCGGGAACCGGCGCACGTAGTTCAGCGAGGAGTACCCGGTGCCGAAGTCGTCGATCGCGAGCTGGACCCCGAGGGACTTCAGCTCGGTCAGGCGCGCGTTCGACAGGTCCATGTCGGCCATCATCACGGACTCGGTGATCTCCAGGATCAGCGAGCGGGACTCGAGGCCCGTCTCCTCGAGGATCTCGCGGATGTCGTCGACGATCTCGGGGCGCGCGAGCTGCTTGGCCGAGAGGTTCACGGCCATGTGCAGCGGCGGCTCCTCGGGGAACCGGGCGTGGAGCGCGGCCGCGTACCCGCACGCCTCCTGCAGCACCCACCGGCCGATCGGCACGATCAGGCCCGTCTCCTCCGCGAGGGGGATGAAGTCAAGCGGCGGCACCATCCCGCGCTCGGGGTGTATCCAGCGGATCAGCGCCTCGACCCCCGTGATCTTCCCCGTGTCGAGCTCGATCACCGGCTGGTACATCAGCACGAACTCGTCGTGGTCGAGCGCGCGCTGCAGGTCGGCCTTGAGCTCGAGACGCTTCAGCGCGGTCTCGTGCATCGCGGCCTCGAACATCTGGTAGCGGTTCTTGCCGTTCTCCTTGGCCATGTACATCGCCACGTCGGCGTTGCGCATCAGCGCCTCGACGTCCTCGACCTGCCCGTCCAGCGCCTCGGCGACCGCGATCCCGATGCTCGCGCGCACGAACATCTCCTTGCCCTCGAGCACGAACGGGGCGTCGAACGAGCCGATGATCCGCTCGGCCACGTCGGCAGCCTGCAGACCCTCGCCTCCGTCCTCGAGCAGGATCGCGAACTCGTCGCCGCCGAGGCGCGCGGCCGTGTCGGCCGCCCGCAGCGTCTCGCGGATCCGGTCTCCGACCTCGCGCAGGAGGACGTCGCCGGCCGCGTGACCGAGCGAGTCGTTGATCGTCTTGAAGTCGTCCAGGTCCATGAACAAGACGGCGACCGGCTTCTGGTCCCGCTCCTGGCGCTCGAGCGCGTGGGTCACGCGGTCGCGGAACAGCACGCGGTTCGCCAGGCCGGTGATCGAGTCGTGGAACGCCTGGTGGGACAGCTGCTCCTCGAACTCCTTGCGCTCGCTGATGTCGCGCGTCGTGAGCACGATGCCCTTGACGTTCGGGTCGTGCAGGAGGTTCGTCCGCTGGGTCTCGGCGAACAGGTAGGCGCCGTCGCTGTGGCGCACCCGCAGCTCGAGCAGGCCGACCGAGTCCTCGCCCTCGGCCCCGGCCGTGATGAACGAGAGGGCGCGGGCCTTGTCGTCGTCGTGCACGAGGTCGATGAAGCGCGTGCCCTCCAGGGCCTCGGGGTCATAGCCCAGGGTCCGCGTCGACGACGGGCTCGCGTAGCGGATCGTGGAGTCGGCGTCGACCACCGTGACGACGTCGCTCGCGTTGCGCACGAGCGAGGCGAACCGCGCCTCGCTCTGCTGCAGCAGCAGCTCCTCGGTCAGCGCGGCGCTCTCGAGCGCGAGCGCGGACTGCGACGCGAGGGCCTCCATCGTGCGGGTCGTCGCCTGCGTGAAGGTGCCGGGCACCGAGGCGACCATCAGCGCGTGCAGCTCGTCGCGGACGAACATCGGCGAGACGAGCACCGAAGCGTCGGCCGTCGGGAACCCGAGGGCGTCGCGGAAGCGGAACTCGGCCACGGGCACCTGGTAGGACCGCTGCTGGGTCAAACGGTCGCGCTTCCAGTCGTCGAGGGTCTCGAAGGGAACGGTGGACCCGCTGGCGCTCGCTCCCCCTTCGGACGCCACGAGGTGCAGGCAACCCTCGTCCAGCGTCAGGAGCCGCAGGACCGAGCGATCCCCCGCCACGGTCTGCGCCGCGCGGAGCGTCGCCTCGTAGATCCCCTCGCGGTTCGTCGCGGTGACCAGGGCCGACCCGGCCTCGCGCAGGGCGCGCTCGCGGGTCGCCGATGCCACCTGCTGACGGACCAGGCCGGCCATCCGGGTCAACGCCAGGAGGAACAGGGTGATCGTCGCTCCCAGCACGACCGGCAGGTCGACCTCGTCGCCGCGGATCGCTGCGAGGGCCTGCGTCGCCGGGGCGAGCAGGCAGGCCGCCCCGAGGAACACGAGGCGCGCCGGGGTGACGTGCACCTCGGTCTCGGGCACGGGGTCCGACACCGTCCGCATCGAAGGGTGCAGCGCCGCCGCACCGAGCAAGATGTAGAAGAGCGACCACCCCGCCTCGAGGGGGCCCGAACCCGGCACGTACCCGCTGTGCAGGAGGAGCCACCCGTAGATCGCGTCCGTCACGAACAGGGCCGCAGCGCCGAGGGCGATCAGGTAGAAGCTCGCGGCCTTGCGACCGGCGCCGACGGCCAGCCGTGTGACGACCGCCATCAGCAGCAGGTCCATCAGCGGGTAGCCCATCGCCGTGGCCTTCTCCAGCCACGTGAGCGACGTGTCGTGGACGTAGGGCGCGATCAGGAAGACCCAGGAGACCGCCCCGATCCCGATCGCGATCATCGCGGCGTCGATCAGGCTGCCACGGTCCGCGGACGCGCTGCGACGGCGCGAGATCAGCAGGAGCCCCGCAACCAGGCACGGGTACACGAGCAGGTACAGCACGTCGCTGATCGCGGGGAACGGCAGCGGCGCGTGGAAGAACCGCTCGTAGTTGTAGGAGATCACGTCGCCGGCGACGAACAGCGTCTGCCCGACGGCGAACAGGATCCAGGGGAGCCGGTGTCGGGGCTTGTGGACCGCGACCCCGAGGAGGATCACGATCGCCGCGGACAGCCCGATCGCGTGGAACACGATGTCTTCCTGCCCCATCGCGTAGTAGCCGCCGACGGACGCCAGGGCGGCCACCACGTACACGATCCACACGCGGTTCTTCACGGGGTCACGCATCGGCACGCTCCTGAGGCGACTGAAGAGGGGTCGGCCGAGAACGCAACGGCCTGTCGGCCATCCTCAGCCCACGAGCTCGCGCGACGTCAGCTGGAACCGGTCGTGGAGCGCGGCGAGCACGTCGATCAGGTGCTCGATCTCCTCGTCGGTGTTCGCGGCCGTCGTCTGGATCCGGAAGCCGACCTCGTGCTTGGGCACGAGCGGGTAGGCCGCCATCGTCACGTAGATCCCGTGATCGAACAGGTACCGGCCGACCTCGTCGATCTGCTCGTGGTCGGCGAGCGGCACCTCGATGATCGGGTAGCCCGAGGCGTTCGGCGTGGAGATGCCCAGCTCCTCCAGCGCGTCGAGCACGCGGTGCGTCTTGCGCCACAGCTCGTAGCGGTAGAGGTCCCCACGGGTGCGGTTCACCTCGAGCCCGGCCAGGGTGGTCGCGAGCGACGCGACCGGGGACGGCCCCGAGTACAGGTACGGCGGCGCCAGCACCTTGAGCGCGTCCTTCAGGCGGGTCGGCAGGGCCAGGAACGCGAGCAACGACGAGTAGGACTTCGAGAACCCGGCGACGAGCACGGTGTGGTCGTAGCCGAGGCCGAGATGGCGCAGCACGCTGTTGCCCTTCGTGCCGTAGTCGCAGAGCTCGTCGGGAGCGCGCTCGCCGATCACCCCGAACCCGTGGGCGTCGTCCACGTACAGGAGCGCGTCGTGCTCGGCCGCCAGACGCTGGAACGCGGCGAGGTCGGGCGCGTTGCCGGTCATCGAGTTCACGCCGTCCATCGCGATGATGCGAGGCGAGGCCGTGTGCTCTCGGAGCAGCTCCTGGAGGTGCTCGTCGTCGTTGTGCCGGAACCGCACGACGGTGGCGCCGTGACCGGCGGCGACCATCGCGCCGTCGTAGATCGTCTTGTGGGCCCGGCCGTCGAGGAAGATCGTCCCGTCACCGGCCAGGGCGGGGATCACCGACATGTGGATGTGGGTGATCGTCGGCAGCAGCAGGACGTCTTCGGCTCCCAACAGATCGGTCATCTGCTCCTCGATCTCGACGTAGAGTCGGGGACTGCCGAGCAGGCGCGACCAAGATGGATGCGTGCCCCACGTCGCCACGTACTCCGGGATCGACGCGATCACCTCGGGGTCGAGGTCCAGCCCGAGGTAGTTGCACGACGCGAAATCGGAGAGCCAGTGATCGCCGATCCGGATCCGGCGACCGACCTGCTCGTCGATCACCGCGTCCACCATCGGGTGCGTGTTCTTGAGTCGGGTGAGGTCCGAGACGGTCTCCACCCAGTGGTCGAGCCACCCGTCGTTGCCGCGGCGCCGGGGCTTGCCGTTGGTGGATGCGGCGGTGGGGACGTCAGATACGCGGCGTTGGGGCTGCGCCCGATCGGGGGCGTGGTCGAGGATACCCATCGTGGAGGCCGCATCGGCTGCGGGACAGGCCTCCTTGAGCCGTTCGGCGAGGAACACCCGATATCGGGTGATGCCCGTTCGCGCCACCCTGCCGGACCGGCCGGGCCACAGGGGGCTCAGGCCGTCCCGACGCCCAGGAGCACCAGGCCGGCGACGACGCAGGCCACACCGACCCATCGGTTCGGGACCAGGCGCTCGTGCAGGTAGGCGACCGAGGCCGCCACCGCGATGAGGGGGAAGACGGCGCTCGAGGCCAGGACGATCGAGACGTCGTGGTGCACCGCGCCCGCCGCGTACACGGTGACGCCGAGGATGTCGGTGGCGCCCGCCGCCAGCGCCGCCGCCAGGGCGAAGGCGCCGGCGCGACTCAGCCGGGCGAGGTCGGCCCGCCGCCAGACGAACAGCGGCGTGTAGCACACGAGCTGGGCCATCCGCGAGGCCCACAGCGCGGGGATCCACCCGACGCGCTTCGACGCGTAGGCCAAGACGAACCCCGCCATCCCGAACCCGATCGACGACACGATCGCCCACGGCAGGCCCGGCGGGCGTTCGCGCATGCCGGCCCTGAGCGCCTCGAGGTCCGTCGACACGAGGAAGGCGCCGGCCACCACCACCGCGATCCCGACGAGCGCGAGCGGGCCGGGACGCTCCCCGAGGAACACCACGGCGAGCGCCACGCCGACCACGGCGTAGCCGGCGCCGATCGGAGAGACGACCGCGACCGGTCCAAGCTCGAGCGCGCGGTAGTGCGAGGCGTAGGCGATCGCGGTGCACACGCCGTTCAGCGCCACCACCCACAGGATCGTCGAGAGCGGGCCGATCGAGGCTCCGCTCGCCACGAGGACGATCGTCATGAACAGGGCCGACATCGCCTGGCCGACGACCACGGTGGCGACGCTGCCCATCCGGCGCCCGCCGACCGCGGCGAAGAAGTCGGCCAGGCCCCACCCCACCGCGGCCGTGAGGCCGTAGATCACGGGGCGCCGGTCACGTCGACGGCCCGACCTCGGCGAGGGCGTCGACCGCCACGGCCCCCCGCTCGTCCACGAGCAGGGGGTTGGCCTCGAGCGAGGTGAGCCGGTCGCCCAGGTCGCGGGCCGCGCGCGAGATCGCCTCCACCGCCCCGGCCGCCGCCTTGAGATCGTGGTGCAGTGGGTCGAGCCCGCAGTGCGCCGCTTGCTCCTGCACGTAGCGGCGGGCCTGCGTCGGCGTGAGCGGGCACGGCACGAACACGGCCTCGCCCTGCTCGGCGTGGGCGCCGCCGGGACGGACCGTGATCATCGGGCCGAACCGCTCGTCCACGACCGCGCCCACGAGCACCTCGGTGCCGCTCACCATCTCCTGCACGAGGACCTTGGGCGCGCGGGCGCCGGCGCGCCGGGCCGCCTCGAGCACCTCCGCCGCCGCGACCTCGACGTCGACGGGGTTCGTGAGGCCAAGGCGCACCCCTCCGAGGCGGGCCTTGTGCGGCAGCTCCGGCGCGAGCGCCTTGACCGCGACCGGGAACCCGATCGACCGCGCGAACCCGGCGGCCTGCTCGGGCGTCCCGACGGCCCGCTCGCGTGGCCTGCGCACCCCGTAGAGCTCCAGGAGCCGGGCGCCGGTCGCCTCGTCGACGGGCCCAGACAACCCCCTGAGCACCCGGCGCGCCGCCGCGCGGTTCGGGTGGGTCGGCACCTCCGCGATCGCGCGCGCAGGCACGTCCTGCAACCGCACCAGCGCGTCGATCGCCCCGGCCGCGGCGTGATGCCCCTGGAGGAACGGCAGGCGCTCGCGACGCGTGAACCGACGGGCCTGCGGCAGGTAGGCGAGCGGGCTCATCGCCACGCTCGCGAACCCGACCCCCGTCTCGCGCCGCAGGCGCACGGCCGCGTCCAGCACCGGCCGTGCCCAGGGCGTCTCATCGGGCAGCCTGGGCGGGAACGCGTCGAACACGATGAGCCCGACCGACGGGTCGCGCGCCAGCGCCTCGAGGGCGCCCACGAACATGTCCGTCTCGACCGCCGCCTGTCCCGTGACGTCGAGCGGGTTGTTCTGCGAGGCGAAGTGCGGGAGCACACGCTTCAGCGTGCGCTTCGTCGCGGGTGCGAACTCAGGCAGCGACAGGCCGGCGGCCCCGGCGGCCTCGGCGAACAGGGTGCACGCTCCGCCGGACTGCAAGGCAGCCGCGACGCCTCGCGCACGCAGCTTCCGTTGGTGCGAGAGCAGCAGCGCGGCCTCGAACATCGTCACGGGGTCCTCCACGAGGATCGCCCCGTGCCCACGCAACCACGCGTCGCGCAGGCCCGTGTTCCCGGCGAGGGCCCCGGTGTGCGCCACGATCGAGCGGCGGGCGGCCTCCGAGCGTCCGGCGGGCGCGCAGATCAGCACGGGCTTGCGCGCGGCGCGGAGCGCGTCGAGCCCGCGACCGATCCCGTCCACGTCGCGCATCGTCTCGATGTAGGAGGTGACCACCTTGGTGCGCGGGTCGGCCGCGGCCCACGCGAACAGGTCGCCCAGGCCGAGCACCGCCTCGTTGCCGACGCCCAGGATGATCCGCAGGCCCACGCCGCGGTCCGACGCGAGCTGGTTCATCGTCCACGCCACCGTGCCGGACTGCGAGAGGACCGAGATCGCCCCGGGGATCGGCTCCGGCGGCGGCGTCGTCCCGTAGGGCGCGACCCGTTCCACGTAGTTCACGAACCCCTCGACGTTGGGGCCGAGCACCGGGATCCGGTTGCGCAGCGCCGCCTGCCGCAGCTCCTCCTGCAGGGCGCGCCCCTCCTCGCCGGCCTCCGCGAACCCCGAGGACACCACCATGATCCCGCGCACCTTCCGTGCCCCGCACGCGTCGATCATCCCCACGACGACCCGCGCGGGCACCACGAACACCACCAGGTCGACGCCGAGCGGGAGCTCCTCGATCCCCGACAGGCACGGCCGCCCCCAGACCTCCTCGTACTTCGGGTTCACGGGGAAGAGCTCGCCGTCGAACCCGAGGTGACGGAGCGAGCGCTCGATCTCCGGGGCCCAGGAGTCAGCCGACTCCGACGCGCCCACCACGGCCACCGACCGCGGCGCGAGCAGCGGCCGCAGGTCCCAGCGGGGCGACGCCTCAACCCCGGCCACGGAACCTCTCGTCGCGCCAGGCGATCGCGGCCTTCAGCCCCTGCTCGCTCGTGATCTTCCGGAACTCGTCGCGCGCGGGCAGGTTCGCCGTCTCGATCAGCACGTCGAGCTCGGTGTTGGCGGCCATCGCGGCGCGGAACCCGGCTACGTCCCACGCCCGGTTCACGGCTCGCTTCGTCGTCTGCACGACGAAGGGCTCGTTCTTCGCGATCTCCTGTGCGAGGGCGAGCGTCGCCTCGTCGAGCTCGTCGCGGGGCACCACGCGGTTCACCAGGCCGATCCGCAGCGCCTCCTCGGCGGGGATCCGGTCCTCGCCCGTGAACAGCAGCTCCTTGGCCTTGCGGACCCCGACCACCCATGGCAGGAACATCGAGACGACCCCCGACCCGAAACGGATGTCGACGTAGCCGAAATAGGCGTCGTCGGCCGCCACCGCCAGGTCGCACGCGAGCATCAGGTCGGTCCCGCCGGCCAGGCAGTAGGACTGGACGCTCGCGATCACCGGCTTGGGGCAGTCCACGATCGCGAGCATCTTCCCGGTCGCGGCCGCGAGCTCCTCGTGCCAGTCCTTCGCGTCGAGCGTGCCCCCGGCGGCGTCCTCGTTCAGGTCGTAGCCCGCGCAGAACGCGCGTCCGGCGCCGCGGAGGATCACCACCGCGACGTCCTCGTCCTCCCCGGCGGCGGCGATCGCCTCCGCGATCGCGCCGGTCAGCCCCGCGTCCAGCGCGTTCAGCGCCGAGGGCCGGTTCATCGTGAGGCGGCGGACGGGACCGAGGTCCTCGGCCAGGAGAACCGCTTCGGCAGGGTCGGTGCTCACGGACATCCCTCTTTCCGTCGTCGGTGGCCTCCGTCGGCGGTGGCCGGCGCCGCGGGCCCGAACCCGCAGGTGAGCGGATGCTAGCAAGGCCGACGCGGCCAGGCCCGATCCGGGCTAGCCACTTCGGGTCATCGCTCCAGTGGCTTGCGTAGCGCGTCTGTCCTGTGATACCTACGCCTTTCAGTCCGGATTGAACGTTCAGTCAAGCCGCGAGGCCCGACGAGGAGGGGATCGATGCCGCACCCGAAGGACATGTCCCGCCGACAGTTCCTGACCCGCGTGGGTGGCGCGGCGCTCGCGATCCCGAGCCTCTCGGCGATCCTCGCCGCCTGCAGCAAGCCGGGCAGCACGGCGTCCGCGTCAGGGTCGGCCGCCCGTCCGATCGCGACGCCCGACAATCCGGTCACCCTTCCGATGCACGGTCAGCCGATCGAAACCTCCATGCCGGTGGAGACCGGCGCCACGCTGCTCATGTACAACTGGGTCGACTACACGTACAAGAAGGTCATCGCCGAGTTCGAGAGCGAGTACAACTGCAGCGTCGATTACACGACCTTCAACAACATGGAGGAGGGCATCCAGAAGATCGTCTCCGGACAGGTCAAGCCGGACGTCTTCTTCCCGACCACGGACTACCTATCCAGGCTCGTCTACGAGGACCTCCTCCAGCCGCTGCAGCACGACCTGATCCCGAACATGGAGGCCAACGTCTGGAAGACGTTCTGGGATCCGGGCCCGTACTACGACCGCGGATGGCGCTACTCGGTCCCCTACACGATCTACACGACGGGAGTCGGTTACCGTCGCGACGACATCCCTGACAGCAAGGCGGCGCAGGAGCAGTACAACCTGATCTGGGATCCTGCGTACAAGGGAAAGATCAGCTACTACGACTCGTACCGCGACGCGATCGGGATGGCGATCCTCCGCGACGGCAGCACGGACGTGAACACCGGCGATCAGGCGACGATCGACCAGGCGAAGAACGCGATCCTCCAGCTGGTCAACGATCTCAACGCGAGCCTCACGATCAACGGGATGTACGCGAAGCTCCCGGAGGGTCAGTACGTGGTGGGGCAGTCGTGGTCGGGCGACATGGTCGGCGCCCAGTGGTACCTGCCGAAGGGAACCCCTTCGAGCGTGCTCGGGTATTGGTACCCGGAAGACCACAAGGGCCTGATCGGCAACGACCTGATCGCGATCCCATCCGGCGCCAAGAACCCGGTGCTCGCGCACAAGTTCATCAACTTCCTCCTGGACAAGAAGTGGGGGTTCATCAACTTCTCCCAGTGGAACGGCTACCAGCCGCCGTTCACGTCGATCCAACCCGACTCGCTGATCTCGCAAGGCGTCGTCCCGGCTACCCTGTCGGCAGCCGTCGTCACCGAGGACATGTTCACGCAGGGATACCTACAGACCGAGCTGCCGCCCGATGTCGACCAGCAGTGGCAGGCGGCGTGGAGCGAGATCTCCGCTGGTGGCTAGTACCGTCGAGACAGAGGCTCCGGAGCAGGAACCGCCCGAAGGGGGGCGCGGCCGTCGACGACGGTCGGCCAAGCCCGCGAAAGTCGAGAGCGGCGTCTGGTATCCGCGCTGGTACTGGCCGTCGTTCACGGCGCCCGGGAACCTGTGGATGCTCCTGATGTTCCTGTTGCCGTTCTACGTCGTGTTCTGTGTGGCGTTCGGGACGATCGACCCGGTGTTCCGCCAACCGCTCCCCGTCTACCAGCCCTGGTGGTGGTCGTTCAGCACGTTCCAATCCACCGCGCAGAAGTTCTACGTCTCGCCTGCGATCTTCCTCCCCGCGACGATCAGGACCCTCGAGTACGTCTTCTTCGCCAGCATGATCTGCCTCGTCGTCGGTTATGCGGTCGCGTACTACACCGCGCGACACGCGGGGAGCCGCAAGGGATTG
>JBLMXP010000259.1:0-6813 GCA_050257835.1 Planctomycetaceae bacterium
CGCGGGGCTCCCCTCGGTCGCGGCGAGGACGCCGAGCGCCTCGTCCATCGTGGGCTGTCCGCCGACGCCGCCGACCGCCCGGGTCGACAACGCTCCGCACGCGTTCGCCAGCGCGAGCGCGCGCTCGAGCGACGCCCCGTCGAGCCAGGCGGCCAGGAACCCGGCGTCGAAGGCGTCGCCGGCGCCGGTGGTGTCGAGCACGGGACCGCGGGATGCCGGCACGCGCACGACGTCCTCGCCCGCTGCGGCGATCGCGCCGTCCTCGCCGGCCTTCACCGCCACGATCCGTGCGCGCGACGCGAGCTGCACCGCGGCCGCCTCGACATCGGAGGTCCGCGCGATCCGCGTCGCCTCGATCAGGTTCGGCACGAACACGTCGGTCCGCTCGAGCAGGGTGAGCAGCCCGTGGTCCCAGGTCTCCGACGGGTCCCAGTTCGGGTCGACCGAGGTGCTCGCGCCGGCTGCGCGCGCCTCGTCGAACAGCCCCGCGAGATCGGGCGCGAGCCCCGCTTGCAGGAAGTAGGAGGAGACGTGGACGTGGCGAGCCGACGCGAGCAGCCCAGGGTCCACCAGCTCGGCGCGAAGGTCCGCGATCGTCCCGGTCCGTGTGAGCATCGCCCGGTCCTCCGGACGCGAGAACACCACCGTCAGCCCCGTCGGGCGGATCGGGTCCATCACGAGCCCGCGGGTGTCCACGCCCCGCGCGTCGAGCTGCTCGCGCATGAACCGTCCGAACAGGTCGTCGCCGACCACGCCGCAGAACGCGACGCGAAGGCCCAGCCGCGCGGCGGCGCACGCCGCGATCGCGCCCGAGCCCCCCACCGTGAGCGTCGCGTCGTCGATCAGGCGCTCGGCCTGCCCGAACGCGGGCACGAGCTCGTCGCCGCGCAGCACCAGATCGGGGTTCGCGTCGCCGAGGACGAGCAGGTCGAAGCCGTGGGCCACCCCAGGAGCCTAGCGTGCGAGCTGGCCTCGCCGCCTCCTACGATGGGCCCATGCCCAACGTCCCCGGCGAGCGGTCGCGACGCCCCCGGATCGTGCTGGTGGAGGGCGACATCACCGAGCAGGACGCCGACGCGATCGTGAACGCGGCCAACACGTCGCTGCGGCCCGGCGGCGGCGTCGACGGCGCGATCGCTCGCGCCGCCGGGCGCGAGGCGATGGCCGACCGTCGCCGCGTGATCGCCCAGCGCGGCGAGCCCCCGCTGCCGACCGGGACGGCGGTCGCGACGATCGGCGGCGACCTTCCCGCGCGATGGATCGTCCACACCGCCGGCCCGATCTACGGCGAGAGCGACCGCGACGCCGAGCTGCTGGCCGCGTGCCACACCTCGAGCCTGCGGGTCGCCGACGAGCTCGGCGCGCGCACCGTCGCCTTCCCCGCGATCTCCTGCGGGATCTACGGCTACCCGCCCGAGGAGGCCGCTCCGGTCGCGATCCGCGCGGTCCTGGACGCCGACACCGACGTCGAGGAGGTGCGGTTCGTCCTGTTCAGCCGCACGCTGTACGAGGTCTTCGAACGCGCGCTCGCCATCGAGCGCGAGCGAGGCTCGTGACCGGACACCGCATCGGGCGGCTCAGGTGGCGACCGCCCACTCCGACGCGAGCTCCGGAGCGCCGGTCTTCGTCACCTGCCTGATGCCGCTCCCGTCTCGACGCATCGTGTAGAGGTCCACCCAGCCCGTCGACGGGAAGTGGGAGAAGAGGATCCGCTTCCCGTCGGGCGAGAAGCACGGATCGAAGCTGCCACTCCTGTCCGCATCGAACGTGAGCTGCGTCAGGCTGCTCCCGTCCGCGCGGATCGTCGCGATGTTGGCGGCCCCGCCGTTCAGCGGCTGCATCTGGAAGACGATCGTCCTGGAGTCGGGCGACCACCCGGGGTGCTCGGATGCGAAGGCGGTGTCGTCGGTCAGCTCGTGGAGGTTGCCGCCGCTGATGCTCACCGTGGCGACCACGCACGGTGCGTCCGGGAAGCAGCGGTTGAACACGATCTTCTTGCCGTTGGGCGACACCTGGGGCGTCGTGTCGGCCGGCCCGTCTCCGTTGACGAAGGGCTCCTTCGTCACGTCCTTCAGCCCGGTGCCGTCGACGTTGATCATCCACAACGAGTACCCGTAGCCCGTCGGGCAGCAGCGCGTGAACACGATGTGCGCGCCGTCGGGCGTGAAGGTGGGTCCGTCGTCCAGCCCCGTGCCCACGGGAGCGGCGAAGACCTGTCGCAGACCGCTCCCATCGGCGTTCACCTGCCAGATCGCCTGGTTCGCCATGAAGATCGCGGTGGCGCCATCGGGCGACCAGTTGGCGATGAAATGATCGTCGAACGCGCTCGTGGGATAGGGCCCCGCCAGCACCGTTTCGTTCGCGCCGTTCGGATCCGCCGCCACGATGTCCCACTGCGTGAACGACAGGTTCGTGGGGCGAGCGAACAGGATGCGTCCGTTCGCTCCCGGCACGACGGCCTGGGCGGGATCGCCGACGACGATCAGTGCCAGTACCGTGGCCGTGACCGCGATGCGACCGACGAGGCGTTCCATCCTTCCTCCCCTTCTCGATGCCCCACCCGAGCGTCTTCGCTGTGTCACTCGCACGACCCGGCCGAGAGGTTCAAGGCCGTGTGATGAACCTTCGCTGCGCCAACGACGAGTAACGGCAGGAGTGAGGAGGGACCGAAGGCCTCCGGCCACCCCGAGCCTGCTCCTCGGGCGGCCGGAGGTCTTCCTCCGTGCGACTGAACCTGTGAGCCGGCTCGCGCGAGTGACGGGCAGGGGCCAGGATGGGCTCGACGTTGGGGAACGGCGCGAGGAGCAGGCTCGTGCGCGACCGGTCAGACCCCCTCGCGACGTCGGTCGGTGAGGGGTTCGAGGACTTCTACGCCCGGGAGTTCCCGGGGGTGGTTGGCTTGGCGTACGCCTTGTCGGGGAACCGTGCGATCGCCGAGGATCTCGCGCAGGAAGCGTTCCTCGCCGCCCATCGCCGGTGGGGCACGGTCGGCCGCTACGACGAGCCGGGCGCGTGGGTGCGCCGGGTGGTGTCCAACCTGTCCGTGTCGGCGTTCCGGCGCCGCGTCGTGGAGGCGAAGGCCCTGGGGCGGATCGGCCGCGACGAGACGACCCTCCCGGAACTTACCGCCGACGACCTCGAGTTCTGGCGCGCCGTGCGGTCGCTCCCGCGGCGGCAGGCGCAGGTGGTCGCGCTGTTCTACCTGGAAGACCGCCCGGTGGCGGAGGTCGCCGTGATCCTCGACATGGCCCCGGGCACCGTGAAGAAGCATCTGCACGACGGACGCCGGGCGCTCGCCCGACGGCTGTCGATCGACGAGGAGGAGCCATGACCCTGGAGGACCGCGCCCGCCGGGCCTCGCTCGGGATCCGCCAGGCGGTCGGTGCCGTCGGCGTCCTGCCGCACGAACGCCTGGACCGCTTCTTCCGCTACCGCGCTCGGATCCAGCGCAACCGCCGCGTCGGCGCCGTGGCGCTCGCCGCGCTCCTCACGGTCGGCGTGGTCGCGCTCGTCAAGGGCGCGTTCGACACGTCCGGGACGATGCCCGCCGCACCGCCGGGCCGACCGAGCGGCACGATCCTGTACGCGCGGTGGATGCCGAACGTCCAGCAGGGCCGCTGGTTCACGATCGCTCCGGACGGCTCGCACGAGACCGACCTCCACATCACGGCCACGTGTGCGGTGTGGTGGCCGTCGGGCGACAGGATCCTCATCACCGACGACTCGGCGTTCGGACCGGACCAACCGCTGCGTCCGGCGACCGTCGCACCGGACGGGACGGATCTGCACGCCCTCGACGCCACGAGGGACCCCAACCTGAACCTCGGGTGCGGCGACGTCTCGCCCGACGGATCACGGATCGCGTTGGAAGGGTTCGGCAGACGGAACCGAGCCACCCACGGCATCTACACCGTCCGATCCCGCGACGGGGGCGACCTCGTCCGGCTCTCCACCGGTGCGGACAGCTACCCGATCTACTCGCCGGACGGCTCGCGACTCGTCTTCCTCCGGACGAAGCCCGGCGTCGTTCCCGACGGCGCGGGAGCGCTCTTCGTGATGAACGCCGACGGGACGGCGCAGCGACGCATCACGCCGTGGGGCGGCGCGTTCCTCAACTACGCCTGGTCTCCCGACGGTCGGTGGATCGCGTTCGAGCAGCCGTACGGTCGCCTGGCGCTCGTGCACCCCGACGGGACCGGGTCGCACGTGGTCCCCGTCACGCTCCCCGCCGGCAGCGGCGCCACGAACCCGTCGTGGTCGCCCGACGGACGATGGATCGCGTTCAGCCTCACCGAGGGAACCACGGCGACGATCGCCATCGTCCGCCCCGACGGTTCGGATCTCACGATCGTCACCCACGCGTCCGGACTCCCGGAGAACGCGCCCAACTGGGGGCCCTGAGCCGACGACGCCAACGTTCGCGAGACCCGCTGGTAGCCTTCCGTTCCCATGAGCGAGCACCTCACCGACGTCCACGGTGTGCACGAGCGGCTCGGCGACATCCAGTTGGTCGACTGTCGCGAGCTGTACGAATGGGTGGCCGGGCACATCGACGGCGCCCTGCACCTGCCCCTCAACGCGATCATGGCAGGCGCGGGCACCGATCTGGACCGCGCCAAGCCCGTCGCCGTGATCTGTCGCACCGGCAACCGCAGCGAGCTCGCCACGATGATGTTCCAGGCCCGCGGGTTCGAGGCGTACAACATCGAGGGCGGCATGGAGGCATGGGAAGCCGCCGGCTACGAGATGTCGACCGACGACGGCTCCCCCGCTCGCGTCGCCTGAAGCGCTTCCGAGCTCGCGGTACCAGCCCCGCAACAGGAAGATCAGGGCGTCGAGCGCCACCGACGGTAAACCGGCGTGTCGCCCTCGTAGGTGGTCGCGACCGCCTCCTCGACCGAGCACGCGTAGTGGGCGAGCGGGTAGCTGGCCTCGTACGGTCGGGAGTCCACCGCCGGGTGCACGTCCGACAGCCGCTCCATCCAGCCGCGGACGAGGAACTCGCCGGCCTCCCCTTCGTGGTCCTCAGCCGGCACCGCCGTGTGGAACGCGTACCGGCCGTCGCGCGCGAACTCCTCGACCTTCGGCGAGCGCAGCCGGCAGGCCACCAGGAGCAGCCCCGCGGCGAACCACGGGGAGACCGGGTGCAGCCGGGGCGCGCCGTCGAGCCGGAGCGTCGCGTGGTAGACGACCTTGCCCTCGATCCGCTCGCGCCCGAACGCGGCGAGGTCGGGATCGGCGTTCGCGAACTCCGCCCAGACCGCCATGTGGGTTCGGCCGTCCTCAGCTGCCGACCTTGAAGGCGTAGAGGTGGCCAGGAACGGTCGCCACGTAGAGGTACGAGTCGGAGAACACGGGCTGCGAGAACACGTCCTCATGGTTCGCGTTCACTTCGCCGAGCCTCTCGCCCTTCCTCGCATCCACGAACACCACGCTCTGGCTCCCGTACTCCGGTACCGCGATCACGCCGCCTCCGTCGAGGCTGAGCGAGCCGATGGCCGGAGCAGGCAGCTTCAGCCGCCAGATGATCTTCCCCGTGGCAGCGTCCATCGCGACAACCGTGCCTTTCGCCTTGCGCCACTGACCGCTCGCGATGTAGAGGCGGCCGGACCGCTTGTCGAACACCGATCCGGACAGGCAGTTGCTGGACGGGTACGCCTCCGAGATGGGCGTGGACCAAGCCAGCCGATCGGTCGCCGCGTCCACCGCATAGAAGACGCCGTCCTTGTTGCAGGCCCCGAAGTACGTCGTGCTCTTGAGGTTCCAGATGCTGGGGGAGGCCCCGAAATCCCAGTCCCGGACCTTCACGCTGTCGATCGGGACCTGCCAGGCACCCTTCCTGCGCAACGGCGGAGCGAAGGAGACGAGTCCGAACGAGTCCCCCCACGCCGGACCCTCCTTCTGGTTGACGTCGGGGTTGCCGGTAGAGGCGTACACGTGATCGTTGGCGTCGGCCGCGAGGCTGGACCACACGCTGCCGCCGATGTCCTTGGGAGGGACCGTGTAGTACGTCGCGTCCACGTGGCCCGTCTGGGCGTTGACGGCCTTGATCCCCCCACGTATCAGCGGGTTGTCACATTGCGAGGACATCCCGATGTAGACCTCGCCGTTCGCCACGAGCGGCGAGCCCCAGAGGTACGCCTCGTTCTGCTTCTTCCCTGGGTTCACGATCGGCGCCGACCAGACGACGTCCCCGGTGTCGGCGTTCAACGCGTAGAGCTTCCCGTCGCCCCCGCCCACGTAGACGGTCCCGTCGATCACCGACGCGGTCGAGGTGATGCCCCGCCCGCCGCACGTGCGGTTCGGGACCCAACCGAGGTTCCGGCTCCATCGGACCGTCCCGTCGGTAGCGCTCAACGCGAAGAAGTCACCCGTGTTCGCGCCGATGTATGCGACCCCGTCCACGACGACCGGTGACGCGAAGAACTGAGCGGCCGGCTGCCCAGTCTCCGTCGGGCCCGGCGCGTCGAAGGACCACGCCGGGGCGAGGTTCTGCACGTTCGCGGGGGTGATGGTCGTCGCGGCGGCGTTCATCGAGGTGTGCTGCCGATCGAAGAGGTACTGCGGCCAATCGGCCTGCCACGTCGGGCCGACGGGGCCTTGCGCGGACGGGGAGCCGTTGGTCTTGATGTCGACGCCGCCCGTACATGCCACCAGCACGACCATCGCCGTGAACAGCAGCGGAAGTCGCCCACGCATGACTCTCCCTCCCAGAAGGTCTTCGCGGGCCTGACTCGAGGTTGCGCTGAGAGGATAGCCTACGCTCATGGGCCATCTCGACGCGGCGCGCGCCGAGCTCGAGCGCGCGCTCGG
>JBLMXP010000260.1:0-22326 GCA_050257835.1 Planctomycetaceae bacterium
ACCCCTTGTCGTCCGCACTTTCGGTCATCGGGCGACCCTCCTGTCACGCGTCGTGGGATGCCATCGTCCGAAGGGGTGCCTCCGGTGGCAAACCCGCTGGTCAGTCGCCTTCACGGTAACCGCGCGCGCACCTCCTCCAGGCCAGCCTTGACGAACGAGTCGTCGCCCGTCTCCACACCGTATGCCACCTGGTGCCACGGCGACAGGGCGAACAGCAGCCGGGCGCGTCGACGGAACGTGGCGTCGGGCGCGCCGCCGTAGGCGGCGAGGGCGCGCTCACCCTGGGCGGGCATCGCATGCAGCCAGTGCGCGAAGTCGAGCGCCGGGTCCCCGACCGCCACGTCCTCCCAGTCCAAGATGCCGACGAGGTCGCCCCCGGCGTCGACCAGGACGTGCTCGGAGGCGAGGTCGCCGTGGGTCAGGCAGGCCGCGAACGTCCACAGGTCGTCGTCGTCCAGGTAGGAGGCGAGCATGCCTTCGGCCCGCACCGCGTCCTCGGGTGCCAGGCGCGGCACGACGACCTCGCGCAGCCGCCCGCACTCCGCGCGCGCATCCTCGCGGACCGCCGACGCGGCCCGGGTGCGCATCCCGACGATCTCGGGCGGCACCAGGTGCAGGTCGTAGAGGAACCGTCCCAGCCGCTCGGGCCAGAAGCCCTCGGGCGCCCGGTCGGCGGGCACGCCCGCGAGCTTGCGGTAGACCATCGCGGGAGGGTCGAGCGAGGTGAGCTCGGGCATCGGGATCAGCGCCGAGACCTCGAGCACGAGTTCGGGCAGGAGCGCGATCTGGGCGCGCAGCCGGTCCTCCGCGTAGCGCGAGCGCGGCAGCTGCACGATCCACTCGCCGTTCACGTCGTAGGTGTCGAACGTCCAGCCGGTCCCGATCGGCTCCAGGGTGCGCAGCTCGAGGTCGGGGAACAGGCGCGCGATCAGCTCGCGATGCTCGTCGATCATCGTCAGGGCATGGGTCCTGCCTCCGGCTGTCCGACCACCGGCTCCGCGGGAAGCCCGGGGGGCAGGGGGTCGCGCAGCAACGGCACGTCCAGCGCGAACCATGCCACGAGCGCGCCTGAGACCGCCAGGCCGGAAGCCCCCGTGTAGAGGACCGCAGGACCCATGTGCTCGTAGACCAACCCCCCGAGCCCGGCGCCGATGATCGGGCCGATCCCGAACCCCACCATCTGACTCACCGAGTTGCCGGTGGAGTACAGCGACGACGGCAGGAGCCGCCCGACGATCACGACCGCGGTCGTGAACAGCAGCGAGAAGCCCGCGCCCTCGAACATCGTGAGGACCGACAGCGCGGTCGCGTTCGACACCGAGCCCCACAGGAGGAACCCCCCGGCGTAGATCAGGCAGCCGAGCACGTAGGTCCACCGCAGCCCGAATCGGCCCTGCAGGCGCGAGGAGCTCCGCATCGTGAAGACCTCCACGACCCCGCCGAGGCCGGTGCCGAGCCCGACGAGGAACGGCCCCCCGCCCTGCTGCGCGATCCGGATCGCGATGAAGTTCCACGCCGCGTTGAAGCCCGTCCACACGAGCAGCGCGGCGCAGAGGAACCCCCACAGGCGCGGCGCCGTGCGGAACACGGCCCCGACCGCCCCGAGCCTGCCGTGCCCCGCGGAGGGCTCCGGCCGGTCGGGCGTGATCGTCGAGGACCACGCGAGGATCGCGAGCAGGCAGGCCGCGTAGATCGGCATCTCCCAGCCGAGCCCGCCCGCCTGCAGCGCGATGCCGAACGTGAAGCAGCCGATCGCGTAGGTGACGCTCTCCCAGCCGCGGATCCTCCCGTACTCGGACATCCGCGCATCGCCCAGGTGGGTGAGCGCGATCGCGTCCACGTTCGGCCCCTGCGCCACCATGAACACGGCGTGCAGCGTGAGCACGGCCGCCACCGCGAACAGCCCCTGGACCAGGTTCAGCGCGAGCGCGAACACGATGCAGCCGACGAGACCGATCCGCAGCGCGGTGAGCCTGCCGAGCTTCGTGTCGGAGACGTGGCCCCACACCGGGTTGACGAGCATCCGCGCGATCGAGGCCGCGGCGAGCACGAACCCGATCTCCGCCTCGGAGAGGTGGTGATGCTGCTCCAGGTACAGGGCGAGGAAGGGGAAGAACGCTGCGATCGCGAAGCCGAACAACAGGAACAGGCCTTTGACCTGGACGGCGTCGCGGACCTGGAGGCGGTGCATCCCCGGCACGCTAACAGGGCCGGTCCGCCCGGCCGGTCGCCCGGGTCAGGCCGCGGAGGCCGCCCGGTAGACCTCGGCGAAGCGCGCGTACTCCGCGGCGATCGCGGCGGCCGCGTCTGCTCGCGAGGCCCGCTCCGCGAAGAAGGCTCGCAGCGCCTCCCACCAGATCGAGCGACCGATCGCGAAGCCGGCGAAGCCGGACACGCGGGCGCCGGCGCGCAGCCACCGGTCGACGGCGTCTCGGTCGGCGCCGCGGCCGAGCACCACGCAGCGCGTGCCGGCCGCCCACGCGACCCGTTGGCACTCCTCCCGGCCGTCGAGGCCCTCGATCTTCCAGACGTCGGCGCTGATCTCGTCGCCGCGGAGCGCTTCGATCGCGCGGACCACGAGACCGGGACGGACCTCGGCGTCGTAGGCGGGGCCTTCCTGCGACGGCTCGGGCGGCACGAGCAGTTCGACCATCAACGCGATGCCGGCGTCCTTGCACATCTGCGAGAGCTCCCGGAGCCTGCGCCGCTGCCGGCCGTTCATCTCGGCGTCGCCGTCGGGGTTGTAGCGCACGAGCACCTTCGCCCAGTCGGGCCGGAGCGCCTCGAGCCGGCCACGCCAGTCGGGGAACTCGAACGCGAGCTCCTTGCGACCGCTCGCTTCCACCGGAACGGCGATCCGGATGCCGGCCTCCTTGGCGGCACGGACCACGTCGGCGCCGTAGGTGGTGTCGACGAGCGCGGCCGCCTCCGACGGCGCGACCGCCCCTTCCTCGACCGCGCGGCGCAGGCCTTCCCAGATCACGGCCTTCGCGGTGCGGGCGCGGGCCTCGTCCTGCTCGCCCGGCGTCCCCTCCACCTGGAAGAACGAGCGCATCAGCGAGGTGCGATGGTCGAACGCGAGCACGAACAGCAGGTCGGTCACCCCTGGGATGCTAGCCGCCGGCGGGTCCTCGCCACGGGAAACACACACGACGGATGCGCGATGCACGTCGACGCGGCCGGAGCACGCTGGCAGACTCGGGGCATGGCGAAGGTCACGATCATCGGCGCGGGCAGCGTCGAGTTCACCCGCAACATCCTCACCGACCTGTGCTCCGCCGAGGAGCTGAAGGGCTCGCTCGACATCGCGCTGCACGACATCGACGACGAGCGGCTCACGTATGCGGAGCAGGCGGCCCGCCAGGTCCTCGAGCGCCTCGGAGCGGGTCACCGCGTCACCGCGTACCCGGACCGGCGGGCAGCGTTCGACGGCGCCGACTACCTGATCAACGAGATCCAGGTGGGCGGGTACGACGCGACCGTCACCGACTTCGAGATCCCCCGGCGCTACGGCCTGCTCCAGACGATCGCCGACACGATCGGGATCGGCGGGATCATGCGCGGCGTCCGGACGATCCCGGTGATGATCGAGATGGGCGACGAGATGGCCGAGCTGTGCCCCGACGGCCTCCTGCTCAACTACACGAACCCGATGGCGATGGTGCCCTGGGGCATCTGGGCGGGGTCCGCGTGGCCGGCGGAGCGCACGGTCGGCGTGTGTCACAGCGTCCGCGACACCCACGCCTTCCTCGCCTCGCTGGTGGGGCTGCCCGAGGACCGGATCGCGTTCCGTACGGCCGGGTTCAACCACCAGTGCTTCGTGTACGTGTTCCGCGACCGCGAGACCGGCGAGGACCTCTACCCCCGCCTGCGCGAGGTGGTGGACGCCGACCCCGAGGGCCTCGGGCGCCGGGTCCGCGTGGAGCTCTTCAAGCGGTTCGGGTACTTCCCCACCGAGTCGAGCGAGCACTCGAGCGAGTACGTGCCGTGGTTCCTGCACCACCCCGACCAGGTCGAGCGGTTCCGCAGCGAGATCGACGAGTACGTGCGCCGCAGCGACGAGAACCTGGAGGAGTGGGCCGCCCTCAAGGCACAACTGGACGCCGGCGAGCAGATCCACCTCGAGCGGAACGACGAGCTCGCGTCGCAGTACGTGTGGGCCCTGGAGACCGGCAACGAGCTGGAGCTCTACGGCAACGTCCGCAACGACGGGTTGATCCAGGGCTTGCCCGACGACGCATGCGTGGAGGTGCCGGTGCTCGCGGACAAGAACGGCGTGCAGCCCACGCGGATCGGGGAGATCCCGCCGCAGTGCCTCGCGCTCAACCGGACCTTCCTGAACGTGGTGGAGCTGACCGTGCGGGCGGTCGTCGAAGGGTCGCGCGACCTCGTCGAGCAGGCGGCGCTGCTCGACCCGCACACGGCGGCGACGCTCACCACCGCGCAGATCCACGACATGGTCGGCGACCTGATCGAGGCCCACGGCGAGCTGATCCCCGAGGCCATCAGGCGTGGGTGAAGGCGCCCCCGGCAGGCGGCTGCCCCGGTGGGTGGGGTGGACGCTCGTCGGCGTCGGCGCCGTGTTCGCGGGGCTCGTGCTGAACGTCGCGCTCGTGATCGGGTTCGGGGGCGGAGCGTGGTGGGAGGCGATCGTCACGCTCACGCTCTGGGGCGGGCTCGGCCTGCTCGTCGTGCGATGGGGCCGCCGGATCGCGTCTGCGCCGCGCGATCGGTCGGATCGACGGGCGGGCGGGTGAGCCCGTGCTGAGACGTCTGTTCGTGATCGCGGCCACCGTGCCGATCCTGCTCGCCGTCGCATGGTGGAACCGGCGGCGGGGCGCGAGCTGGGAGGAGACGGGCGCGCGCTGCCTGCTCGTGGGGAGCGTGCTGTTGATCGTCTGCGTCACGCTGTTCCCGTTCCCCGTCGCGGCACGCTGGTGGAAGCCGTGGCACTTCCGCCACGCGCAGCTCGTGCCGCTCCACACGATCCGCGACCAGCTCTCCGAGGGAGGCCTGCAGGCGGCGCAGGTCTTCGGCAACGTCTTGGTGTTCGCGCCGTTCGGGTTCGCGCTGCCGCTCGTGTGGGAGCGGGCCCGGCGCGCCCCCGTCACGATCGCCGCGGGCGCGCTGCTGTCCCTCGCGGTGGAGCTCACGCAGCTGTTCGTCCCGACGCACACGACCGACATCGACGACCTGCTCCTGAACACCCTGGGGGCGGCGCTGGGGTTCGCGGCCGCGGCCGTCGTGCTGCGCGCGCGCACGCGGGACCGCGCGCCCGTCGCCTAGACGGTTTCGACGCGAAGGCCCGCGTCGCGGAGCGACCGCAGCGTGCGGACGTTCGCGCCCCGGTCGGTGATCAGCTCGTCGACGCGGGAGAGCGGGCAGATCTGCGCGAACGCCACCTGGCCGATCTTCGAGGAGTCCGCCGCCACGATCACGTGCTGGGCACGCTCGATCAGCGCCAGGTTCGTGCTCGCCTCGACCTCGTGGTGCGTCGTGAAGCCTGCACGCGCGTCGATCCCGTCGACGCCGATGCAGACCACGTCGAGGTTGATCCCGGCGAGCGAGCGCTCGGCGAGCGGCCCGACCAGCTCGTAGGACTCGGGGCGGGCCTGCCCGCCGGTCACCACGAGCTTCAGGTGCGGACGCACGGCGAGCTCGGCCGCGATGTTCAACGCGTTCGTCACGACGGTGAGCCGCTCGCGCGCCACGAGCGCCCGGGCGATCTCGGTGCAGGTGGTGCCGCCGGTCAGCCCGACCGCGCAGCCGTCCGGGACCCGCTCCGCTGCCGCCGCCGCGATCCGGCGCTTCTCCTCCTGACGCCGCGCGCCCTTGTAGCGAAGCGGCAGCTCGTAGTGGACCCCGAGCGCGACCGCGCCGCCGTGGGTCCGGGTGAGCAGGTGCTGCTCCTCGAGCAGCTCGAGGTCGCGGCGGATCGTCGCGGCAGAGGCCTCGAGGCGCGACGCGAGGTCGGCCACCTCCACCTGGCCGTCGCTCGACAGCTCCTCGAGGATCGCGGACAGGCGTTCGGTCTGCCGCATGGCGCCAAGCATACGCTCCTGCATGCGCGTTCGTGCGCGATTCGGCTTGACTTCGCGCGCGAACGCGCACTAGCGTGCGGACAGGGATGGGCGACACGCTCGAAGAGATCGAGAGCCAGCCCGCCGTCTGGCGACAGGCGGTGGCCCGGGTCACGCCCGAGTCCAACCTCATGCTGCCTTACGCGCGCGAGCGGGTCGCCGCGGTCGGCTGCGGCACCTCGTGGTTCGTCGCCCAGTCCTACGCTGCGCGACGCGAGGAGCTCGGGTTCGGCGAGAGCGACGCGTTCACGCCCACCGAGATGCCCCCCTACCGCATCTACGACCGGGTCGTGGCGATCAGTCGCAGCGGCACCACCACGGAGGTGATCCGGTTCATCGAGCGGATGCGCGAGCAGGCGGTCCTCACCACGGCGATCACGGCCGTGGCGGGCTCCCCCGTCGCCGAGCTCGCCGGGCACACGATCGTGCTCGACTTCGCCGACGAGCGCTCGATCGTCCAGACGCGGTTCGCGACCTCGGCCCTGGCGCTCCTGCGGGCGCACCTGCTCGAGGAGCTGGAGCCGGTCATCGCCGACGGGGAGCGGGCGCTCGCGGATCCGCTGCCGATCGAACCCGCGGAGTTCGAGCACTACGTATTCCTGGGTGGAGGCTGGAGCGTCGGGCTGGCCAACGAGGCCGCGCTGAAGCTGCGCGAAGCGGCGCAGGCGTGGACCGAGTCCTACCCGGCGATGGAGTACCGGCACGGGCCGATCAGCGTCGCCGGGCCGCGCAGCGTCGTGTGGGCGCTCGGCGAGGTCGACCGGGGCGTGCTCGACGCGGCCGCCGCGACCGGCGCGACGGTCGTGGGCGGTACGTTGGACCCGATGGCGGAGCTGGTCCAGATCCAACGGACGGCGGTGGCGCTGGCGCGGGCGCGGGGCCTGGACCCCGACCACCCGCGGCACCTCGCCCGTTCGGTGGTGTTGTCGTGACAGGAACGGAGGGAGCCAGGATGAGACGCCAGATGAAGCGGCTGGGAGGTCTGGCCGCGGTGCTCGCGTTCGCGCTCGTCGCGGTCGCGTGCTCGAGCAGCAGCAGCTCGAGCACCAGCAGCGGGGGCGGCAGCGGTGCGAGCGGCGCGCCGGTCCATCTGACGATGTGGATCGGCTACACGCCGCCGCCACCCGTGAACCAGTCCTTCGAGTACCTGTCGATCGACCGGATGGTGAAGGCGTTCGAGGCACAGAACCCGAACATCACGATCGACCTGCAGTACGTGAACAGCGACTACGCGCTGCAGAAGGCGACGGTGGCCCTGCAGGGGAACAAGGCGCCCGACATCTCCTACCAGTACGGCACCAACATGCCGCAGCTCGCGCAGTCGCCGAAGCTCGTGGATCTCACGAGCCGGGTGAACGAGGGCGACTACAACTGGAACGACTTCTTCAAGGGCGAGCAGGCGGTCGCCACGGTCAACGGCAAGGTCTACGGCGTGCCTGCCCTGGTCGACAACCTCGCGGTCGTCTACAACAAGGACCTGTTCGCGAAGGCCGGGCTGCAGCCGCCCGGCGCTGATTGGACCTGGGACGAGCTGCGCGCCGACGCGAAGGCGATCACGGACCCGGCGAACAAGGTGTTCGGACTCGCCTTCCCGGCCGACGGCAGCGAGACCACCGTCTGGGAGTACGAGGCGATGCTCTGGGCGGCCGGCGGCGACATCCTCAACTCGGACAACACGAAGGCAGTGTTCAACGAGCCGCCGGGCGTGCAGGCGCTGGACATGCTCCAGTCGATCAACCAGGACGGCTCGATGTACCTGGACTTCCAGCCCGACGCCGGCAAGTCCGAGAACCTGTTCAACTCCGGGAACATCGGGATGATCATCACCGGCCCGTGGGACCTGTCGTCGTTCCCGAACGCCAACTACGGCGTGCAGATCATGCCCTCGTTCGAGGCCGGCGGGAGCCACCAGACGATCGCGGGGCCGGACAACTGGGTGATCTTCGACAACGGCCCCGAGCGCGTGGACGCGGCGTGGAAGTTCCTGAGCTTCATGACCTCGCCGGAGCAGGTGCTGCAGGACTCGATCGACACCGGCCACCTCCCCACGCGGGCCTCCGTGTCGTCGATGCCGGGCTTCGACCAGTTCTACAAGAAGTACCCGGGTGAGAAGGTCTTCGTGCAGAACCTGGACAACGTGCTGAAGGCCAGGCCGCAGGTCCCGCAGTACCCGCGGATCTCCACCGCGCTCGGCCAGGCCGTGATCTCGGCGATCACCGGCAAGCAGAGCTCGCAGGACGCGTTGAACCAGGCGGCGCAGCAGGCCGACGGGTTCCTCGCCGTCCCGCAGTAGCACAGGATCGGAGCGAGAGGGGAACGTGAACGCCCGGCGGATCGTGCAGTCCGAACACGTCGTCGGCTGGGCGTTCGCGTTCCCCGCCGTCGTGTTCCTCGTGGTGTTCGGGCTCGTGCCGATCGTGTGGTCGGCGCTGATGTCGTTCCAGCGGAACAACCTGCTCGCCCCTCCGACCTGGGTCGGGCTCGCGAACTACCGCGCGCTCACGAAGGATCCCCTGTTCAAGACCTCCGTGGTGCACGCGGTGATCTATACGGCGCTGTTCGTGCCGCTCTCGGTCGCCGGAGGCCTGTTCGCGGCGATCGCGCTCAACCGTCGCGTGGTGGGGATCCGCTTCTACCGCCTGGCGGTATTCATCCCCGTCGTCGTCTCCACGATCGCCACCGCGATCATGTTCCTGTGGCTGTTCGACCCGACGTTCGGTCTGGCGAACTGGATCCTCGGCAAGGTCGGGCTCGGGCCGTTCGGCTTCTTCCAGAGCAGCGATGGCGCGCTGTACTCGATCATCGTCATGACGGTGTGGGGCTGGATCGGGTTCGACGCGATCATCTTCCTCGCCGCGCTGCAGGGGATCCCCGAGGAGCTGCTCGAGGCGGCCTCGATCGACGGCGCCCACTCCTGGGGAGTGTTCCGCAATGTGACCCTGCCCCTGCTCGGCCCCGCCACGCTGTTCTTGGTCGTCTTCTCCTCGATCAACGCGATCCAGCTGTTCGACGAGGTCTACTTCCTCACCAAGGGCGGGCCGGGGACGGCCACCTACGTGCCGGTGTTCTACCTCTACCAGCTCGCCTTCGCGCAGGGCATCGCGGGCTACGCGGCGGCGATCGCCTACTTCCTGCTGGTCGTGATCCTGGTCCTCACGGTGATCCAGCTATGGATCGGCAAGCGGATGGTCTACTACGCGTCATGAGTGAACAGACGGGCTATCGCACGCACGTGGAGGCGGTGCTCCAGCCGCTACCGGACGACGGCGAGCCCTCACGCCGCACGAGGGTGTTCAGCCCCTGGCACCTGGTCCTGCTCCCGCTCGCGATGATGATGCTGCTCCCCATGGTGTGGATGCTCGTCACGTCGCTGCAGACCCTCGACCAGACCCGCCACTTCCCCCCGGTGCTCGCCCCCAGCTGGCAGTGGGGGAACTACACGCAGGTGCTGCAGCAGGCTCCGTTCGTCCGATGGACGATCAACACGTTCGTCGTCACCACGCTCGTCGTGATCGGGAACCTGATCTTCTGCAGCCTCGCCGGCTACGCGTTCGCCCGCTTCAAGTTCTTCGGGCACAACGTCGTGTTCGTCCTGGTGCTCGCCACGCTGATGATCCCGTTCCAGGTGATCATGATCCCGACCTTCGTGATCGTCCGGAGCCTGGGGATGATCGACTCGCTCGGCGCGCTCGTGGTGCCGAACCTCGCGGGCGCGTTCGGCGTGTTCCTGCTCCGTCAGTTCTTCCGCACGCTCCCGATCGAGTTGGAGGAGGCGGCCCGGATCGACGGAGCCTCGCGACTGGGCGTGCTCGTCAAGATCGTGCTGCCCCTGTCCGGACCGGCGCTGGCGACCCTCGCGGTGGTCACGTTCCTGTGGACGTGGAACGACTTCCTGTGGCCCCTGATCGTGCTGTACAACCCGGACAACTTCACGCTGCAGCTCGGTCTGCTGACCTTCCAAGGCGCCCACTCGACGAACACGCACCTGCTGATGGCGGCCAACGTGATGAGCATGGTCCCGGTGCTCGTCCTGTTCCTGGTGGCGCAGCGCTACTTCATCCGCGGGATCGCCACGACGGGACTGAAGGGCTGAGATGGGCGAGGTCGTCTTCGAGCACGTGAGCAAGGTGTTCCAAGGGGGCACGATCGCGCTGGACGATCTCTCCCTCGACGTCCCCGACGGGCAGTTCATGATCCTGGTGGGGCCGTCGGGATGCGGGAAGACGACCGCGCTGCGCTGCGTGGCGGGACTGGAGAAGCCGACGCGCGGCACGATCCGCGTCGGCGATCGCGTCGTGAACGACGTCACGCCCCGGGACCGCGACATCGCGATGGTGTTCCAGAACTACGCGCTGTACCCGCACATGTCCGTGTACAAGAACCTGGCGTTCGGGCTTCGGCAGCGCAAGACCCCGAAGGAGGAGATCGACCGGCGGGTGAGCGACGTGAGCACGATGCTCGGCCTCGACGAGCTGCTCAAGCGCCGGCCGGCCCAGCTCTCGGGCGGCCAGCGTCAGCGGGTGGCGATGGGTCGGGCGCTCGTGCGCGAGCCGAGCGCGTTCCTGCTCGACGAGCCGCTGTCGAACCTCGACGCGAAGCTCCGCGTGCAGATGCGCGCCGAGCTGAAGCGCCTGCACAACCGGCTGGGCATCACCACGATCTACGTCACGCACGACCAGATCGAGGCGATGACGCTCGGCGACCGGATCGCGGTGATGTCCAACGGCAAGCTCCAACAGCTCGGACCGCCCCAAGAGCTCTACGACGAGCCGACGAACCTATTCGTCGCCGGGTTCATCGGGAGCCCCCCGATGAACCTCCTGCGCGGGCGCGCGCAGGGAGGCACCTTGACGGCAGGCGAGCTGACGATCCCTCGCGCCGGCGTCCCCGACGGCGACGTCGCGATCGGGATGCGGCCCGAGACGTTCGCGGCCACGAGCGACGGGCTCCCCTCGTTCGAGTTCCTGGTCGACGTCGTGGAGCCGCTGGGGGACGAGGTGGTCGTGCACGGGTCCACGGCCGGGAACAGCGTCGTGACCGGCGCCGAGGAAGAGGAGATCCCGCTGATGCTCGAAGGCGCGCGCGTCCCGATCACCGCGCGGTTCGACCCCGGCGTGCGCCTGAGCCCCGGCGAGCGCCTGCGTCTGGGCGTCCAGCCCGACCGCGTCCACGTGTTCGACCTGCGGACCGGCCTCGCGATCCGCTAGCGCGCATCGTCGACTGCAGTCGAGCGCTCAGTAGCCGAAGCGCCGAAGGACACCGCCATCGGCGTCGTACCCCACGACCGAGATCCGGTGACGAGAGGCGGCGAGGGCGTTCATCGATCCATGGCCCGCCGCCGCGGACCAGGCCCTGGCGCCGTCCGGCCGCACGCGCAGCAGGAGGCACCGGCGATCCGTGCTGTGGGCCGGCTCCCTCGTCCAGCCTGCGAGGAGCTTCGGGCCGGGCACGATGTCGACGCTGCCCGCCGACCAGGCCACCCGGACGTCGCCGCGCCAGCGCCAGCGCCACCTCCCCGCCGTGGAGAGCCCGATCACGACCGGGCAGGGCTGCGCGCGCCGGCAGCCCGTCCGCTGCTCCGCGCCGGCGATCGCGACGAGGCGCCCGCGAACCGACACGGACGTCGCGGCGTCGAAGTCCTTCGCGCCGCGATCGCGCGAGAGACGCGACCAGACGATCGTGCCGTCGTGCCGAGCTGCGACGACCGCGATCTCGAAGTCGGGCAGGGGGTCGAACCCGGTCCCCATCGCCGTCGACCCGGCCGCGTAGATCCGCCCGCCGGGTCCGATGTCGATGCCCCTGACGCGATCTTGGCCTGCGGCAGGAGGACCCATCGGTTCGAACGGGATGGTCCGTTCGTGTGCGCCGCGGGTCCCGAAGACCTCGATGCGTCCGTCGCAGTAGTCGCCGCCGCACTCGTTGACCGCGGCTGCGACGGTCGTGCCACGCACCGCGACGTCGTCGATCGCGGTCCCCGGGGTCCATCCGCAACGCACCTGGATCGGGCCCGTGTGATGCCAGAGGAGCCGACCCTGCCGACCGTACTTGCGCAGGAACCAGGTGCCCTGGTCCCCACGGCACCCGTAGGTGGCCCGCCCGCCGACGTAGATCGCGCCGTCGGACCCGACCGCGATCCCGTGACCTCCCGCGGTCGGCGCCACCTGGGCGGCCCGCGGGCTCGGACGCCACCTTCGGGTCCAGATCAACCGCCCGGCGCCCCCGTATCGCTGGACCAGCAACGTCTCGCCATCGCCCTTGGCCCTGCCGACCCCGACGACGTAGGTACCCGAGCCGGCGACGGCGACATCGCGCAGTTCGCGACCCGCACTCCTCGTCCATCGAAGGCGAGGGCCCGCCGACGCGGAGGTGGGCAGAACGACCGACAGCGCCAGCGCCAGCGCCAGGATGCGGCGAATCGCGCCGATCCTCGGACACGACATCTCGTCCACCCGGATCCCTCCGAACGCAGGGGCCGATCGTCCACCCCTGACCGGAGCGTCGGTCGCTCCGAGGCATCCCGCCAGGTACCTTCGACGCACGGTCGACGGGACCGCCCGACCGCTGTCGGTGCCTCGCTCACGCGAGCGCTACCGGCACGGCGTCCACGGCCGGCCGTAGAGCGTGTAGTTCTTCGCCTTCAGGATCGAGTTGAAGTCCCAGCGGTTCGCCTGCGGGCAGAACTGCGACGGGTCGATCCGGTACTCGGTCTCGAACACGGGCTTGCCCGCCTTCACGAACGCGCGGTAGCCCGGCTTCGGGGAGGCGCACTCGTCGTACTGGAAGCACTGCTCGTTGATCGCGTAGTCGAAGTACGGGAGCAGGTCCGGGATCTGGGCCGCGTCGTTCTTGAGGGCGACCGACAGGCCGTCGTCGTGCGCCATGGTCGCGAGCGCTTCGTTGTAGATGAGCTGGGTCTGCGCGCTCACCTTGAACCCCGTCACGCGCTCGCCGTTGGCCCACGTGTCGACGATGTCGTACTCGATCCCGTCGAAACCGGCCGCGGCGACCCGGTCGGTGCGGGCGCGGAGCATCTGCAGCATGAAGTCGCGCTGACCCTTGCCGTTGTTCAGGTTCGCCCAGTACTCGTCGGGGAACCGCTTGCTGAACGGGTTGCCGCGCAGGCAGCCGCCGCAGCGCTGGTCGAAGTCGACGAACTGCTCGTAGTCGGGGCGCCAGCGCTCGATGTCGCCGGCCGTCACGTAGCCGATCACGTGACGTCCCGATGCGTGGATCGCATCGATCGCCTTGCGCTCGATCCGGTACCCGTAGCGCCCGGCGATGCTCGGGTCGACGTACAGGTCGATGTCGAACACCTTCGGGCGCACGCACGTCGTGCTCCCGTAGGGGCGCGCGCAGATGTCGACGTTGATCCCGCCCGTCGACGGGAAGTGACCCTTCGCGCCCTGCAGCTGCCACTGCCACCGGGTGCGCACGGGCGGGGTCCACGGCGTGATCGGACCGGCGTGCGAGTAGACCTGAACCGCCTCGTAGTCCAGCTTCGCAGCGTGCGTCTCCGCGGCCCGCAGACGGATCCGGATCTCGCCCGTCGCCGCGTCCACGAGGTCGGCCAGGCTCCCGCCGGGAGCCAGGATCGCGTTGTACTGCACGTACTTCCACGGAGCGCGCTTCAGGTCGTCGCACGGCCACTTGCCCGTGCCCGCGTCGCCGCCGCAGTGGTTCTGATCTCCGAGTCGCACCCACGCGCTGTTCGTGAAGTCGTAGATGCTCCACGTCCACGTGCGGGCGGACGCCGTGGGACCGCGGAAGTTCGCGACGAGCGTGATCGTCGTGACGTCGGAGGGCGAGATCGCGCCCGGCAGCGTGTAGGACCGGTAGCCCGCGTACGCGACGTTCGGGCTCCCGAAGCGCACGTAGTTCGAGGGATCGTCCGCCGTGCCCTTCTGGTCGCGCGTGGCGAGCGCGGCGACCGAGCCGACGTGCGAACCCTTCGTGTCCACGATCGCCGTGGGCGAGAGGACCGTCCGGGTGACACCACCTCCGCCGGCTCGTGCGGTCTCGGCGCGCGCCGGCGCCGCGGTCACGAGGAACGCCACCAGGGGCAGGAGGGCTGCCCCGATCCGCCAGGTCGAGTTGCGGTCGTGCCGCATGGTCATCGCCTCCCGAGGAGCGTCGGATCCGCCAGCGAAGGGATGAGGCGCAGGGCGTTGCCAGCGTAGACCTCCGCCAACACGCCGTCAGGCAGCTCGAGACCGGCGATCGTCCACCGGCCCATCAGTGGCACCTCCTCGATCGAATGCGCGAAGCCTTCGTCGGCGGTCTCGAGGAACCGGAAGTAGATCGCGTAGTTCTCCCGCGCCGGGGGGAACTCGTCGATCCCGAACAGCACCCGGTCGGGATGCGACACGATCAGGTCGCGCGTGGCACGCGGCTGCCGCCCGAGCTCGGCGACGCGCGCCGCGATGTCGACGTGGAAGTTCGGGTACGTGTCGAGCATCCGCCCGACCCAGCCGAGGTTCTCCGCGTACCCGCCGACGTGGACGCCGACGATCGTCGTCTCGGGGTTCGCGGCGACGAGGCCCTCGAGCGAGTCCATCAGCCGCTCGAAGCGCGGGAACGACGGGTCGGCGAACGACCACTCCGGATGGACGTGGAGCTGCTCGTACCGCTCGTTGCGTTCGTCGACCGGGTCGAAGAAGGCGACCGGGTCGGCCGTGTGGATGAAGACCGGGACGCCCGTGTCGGCGCACGCCTCCCACAGCGGCCGCAGGCGCGGGTCGTCGGGCAGGAGCAGCTCGCCGCGGTCGTCGCGGACGTGAAGACCGAGGTCCTTCCACACCTTGATCCCCTTCGCGCCGGCCGCGACGCTCGCGCGGAGCGAGGCGGCCGCGGCCCCGCCGACGTCGCCGGTCGCGACCGCCGCGGCCCAGTCGACGTGGCAGCAGGTGGCGAACCTGCCCGGGTGGGCGCGGTCGTAGCGGTCGAGGTTGTCCTCGAGCTCCTCGCCCCAGCGGCCGTCGAGGTTCACGATCGCGCGGAGGTTGCAGGCCTCCATCAGCTCGAGGAGCGCCCCGACGTCGGGGACGGTCCACGCGTCGGGATCGTCGCCGACCCACGCGGAGAGCCATCGGCCGAGGTGGTTGTGCGCGTCGACCGCCGGGAACCGAGCGCGCTCGACGGGGTGCGCGGGGACGACGAGCTTCGGCTCGGGCCGCCAGTCACGCAGGCGCAGCTCGTTCATCGGAAGACCGAGGACGCGACGGCGAACCGCGGCAGCCAGCGCGCCTCGGCCTCGAGCATCCGGTCGGTCATCTCGTGGATCTGCGGGAGCGTGAGCAGCGCGCTCGTGAGCGGATCGAGCGCGACCGCCGCGTGCACGAGGTCGCGGTCGCCGGTCATCGCGGCCTCCACGGCGAGGCGCTGGACCGTGATCTGCGCCTGGTTGAGCGCGGCGCACGCCGACGGCAGCTCGCCGTAGCGGGTCGGGCGCACGCCGTTGGCGTCGGCCAGGCACGCCACCTCCACGCACGCCTCGGCCGGGAGGTTCTCGATCGAGGAGCCGTTGCGCACGTTGCCGTAGACGACCCGCGGTGTGCCCGTCACGAGGCTGTCGACGATCGGCGCGGCGAACTCCCCGCCGTGCCGAGGGCCCTCCCGCCGCGCCTGCTCGACGATGTCCTCGTTCGACGTGTCGGCGACGGCGCTGCGGCAGATCTCGAGGTAGTCCCAGTGCCGGTCGAGGTAGTGCGCGGTGAGCTCGGGCGTCCTGCGGAACCACGCCCAGTACTCGCTCGCGTGGTGGCTCGACTCTGTGTGGAAGTAGCCGGTGAGCAGCATCAGCTCGGTCCGCACCCGCTCGATGCTCTCGTAGGGGTCGTCCGAGCGCGGCAGCAGCGGGACCGTGCCGTCGACGTGGCGCGCCTTCATCACCTCGCGGATCTTCGGGAGCAGGTCCTCCTGCCCGCGGCGGAACGTCGTGAACCACGCGGTGTGGTTCACGCCGGCGCACTCGAAGGTGACCTCGTCGTACGGCACCTCGAGCTCGCGCGCGAGCAGCTCCGACGTGCCCTGCACCGAATGGCAGAGCCCCACGATCTTGACCCCGAGCAGGTCGGTCGCCCAGCAGTTGATCGCCATCGGGTTCGTGTAGTTCAGGAGCCAGGCGTCCGGGCACACGTCGAGGATCGCCTCGGCGATCTCGCGGAGCGCCTCGACGCTCCGCAGGCCGCGGAAGATGCCGCCGGGCCCGAGCGTGTCGCCCACGGTCTGGTCGACCCCGTACTCACGGGGGATCAGCACGTCGTGCGCGTAGGCCTCGACGCCGCCCACCTGGAAGACCGTGATCACGACGTCGGCGCCCCGCAGGGCGGTGCGGAGGTCGGGCGCGACCTCGACCGTCGCGCCCAGGCTCGCGTCGTCGATCATGCGCCGCACGAACCCGGCGGTGCGCTCGGCCGCCGGCGGGTCGATGTCGTAGAGCACGAGCGAGGAGCCGGTGAGGGCGGGGAAGGCGAGGACGTCGCGCGACAGCTCGAGCGGGAACACCCACCCCCCCGCGCCGACGATCACGATCCGGGGCTGCTCGATGGCCATCGACGACTCCTCTCGCGGGTGGCGGCATCGTATCCCAGCGCGGCCGCGCGATGCACGTTCATGACCGGATGCGGGCGAGAAGCGTCAGATACGCGCAGCCAGACGGCTCAACTAGGATGAGCCCCGTGAACGAGCGCGACGAGATCGTGACCGACGCGGCGCCGAGGGGCACCGGCGCCTACTCGCAGGCGATCCGTGCCGGGGACTTCGTGTTCATCTCGGGGCAGGGACCGCTCGACCCCTCCACGCTCGAGGTGCTCGGCACGACGATCGAGGAACAGACCGAGCAGACGCTCCGCAACCTGCGGGCGATCGCGGAGGCCGCCGGCGGCTCCCTCGCCGACGTCGTCAAGGTCTCCGCGTTCCTGTCGTCGATCGACCTGTTCCCCGGCTTCAACGAGACCTACGAACGGATCTTCGACACGCTCCCGCGACCCGCGCGCACCACCACCGGCGCCGAGCTGCGCGGGATCTTGGTCGAGATCGACGCCGTGCTCCACCTGCCCCGGTGAGCGCGGTCGCGGACCTCGACACGCCGTCGCTCCTGTTCGACCTGGACACGCTCGAGGCCAACATCGCGCAGATGGCGGCCGTCGCGCGCGACGCCGGCGTACGCCTGCGCCCGCACACGAAGACGCACAAGTGCCCCGAGATCGCGCGGATGCAGCTCGACGCCGGCGCGGCCGGCATCACCGTGGCCAAGCTCGGCGAGGCCGAGGTGATGGCAGACGCCGGGATCGACGACCTCTTGGTCGCCTACCCGCTCGTCGGCCAGACGAAGCTCGCGCGCCTGCGTGCCCTGCTGGAACGTGCCGAGGTCCGGACCACGACCGACTCCGTGGAGGTGGCCGAGGGGCTCGGACGGGTGGGGCGCGAGATCGGGCGCGACGTCGGCGTGCTCGTGGAGGTCGACACGGGCCTGCACCGGGTGGGCCGGGCGCCGGGCCCTGCGACCGTGGAGCTGGTACGGGAGGTGGCGCGGATCCGCGGGATCGAGGTCCTCGGCCTCCTGACGCACGCGGGCCACGCCTACCGGAGCGCAGGCCCCGAGGAGCTCCGGGCCACCGCCGAGCGCGAGGGCCTCGACCTGGTCGAGACGGCCGCCGGGTGCGCCGCCGCCGGGATCGAGCTCCGCGAGCTGAGCGTGGGCTCGACCCCGACCGCCCGGATCGTCGCCGGCGTCCCGGGCGTCACGGAGATCCGCCCCGGGACCTACGTCTTCAACGACGTCCAGCAGCTGCGGCTCGGGGTGGCGACCGAGGCGACCTGCGCCGCCCGCGTCCTCACGACGGTCGTCTCGCACCCGACCGCCGAGCGGTTCGTGCTGGACGCCGGCACGAAGGCGTTCACGTCCGACGGGGGCGAGGGACCGCCGTTCCCGGGACGCGGCGTGGTGACCGGCCGCCCGGAGCTCCGGCTCGACTTCATGAACGAGGAGCACTGCGTCGGGCACCGCACCGGTGACGACGACGTGCGGATCGGCGAGCGCCTCGAGGTGATCCCGTTGCACGTGTGCTCGACCGTGAACATGTTCGACGAGGCCTACGGGGTGCGCGAGGGCGTCCTCGAGCGGACGTTCACGATCGCGGGGCGCGGGAGGATCCGCTGATGCGCGGGCTCGAGGGCAAGGGCGTGCTCGTCGCCGGGGCGAGCCGCGGGATCGGCGAGGCCGCCGCCCGGCGGTTCCTCGAGGAGGGCTGCCGGGTGTTCATCTGCGCGCGCCACCCCGATGGGGTCCAGGAGGCCGTGGGCGGCCTTCGGACGCTCGGCGAGGCCGACGGCGTCGCGTGCGACGTCAGCGACCCCGACGACGTCGCCCGGATGCTCGATGCGGCCGAGGCCTTCCTCGGCGGGATCGACGTGCTCGCGAACAACGCCGGCGTCGCCTGGCAGGAGGATTTCCTCGACATCACCCTCGCGCACTGGGACGAGGTCCTCGACATCAACCTGCGCGGCATGTTCCTCGTGTCGCAGGGCGTCGCGCGGCGGATGGTCGCTCGGGGGCGCGGCGGCGCGATCGTCCACATGTCCTCGACGAACGCGTTCGAGGGCGAGGTCGGCTACGCGCACTACAACGCGTCCAAAGGCGCGATCAACCAGCTCACCCGCACGATGGCGGTGGAGCTGGGAGCGCACGCGATCCGCGTGAACGCCCTGTGCCCGGGGAAGATCGTGACCCCGCTGCAGGCCGCGGCCGAGGACCCCGAGTACACGGCCCGCTACGTGCGCGAGCGGATCCCGCTCGGACGCTCGGGCACCGTCGAGGAGGTCGCCGCGGCCTACGCGTTCCTCGCCTCGGACGAGGCGACGTTCATCACCGGCGAGGCGCTCGTGATCGACGGCGGCCAGCTCGCGATGTGAAGGAGGGACCCGATGACCGACACCCCGCTCACCCGGCTGCGCCGACTCCCGCTCGAGGCGCACGCCGTCGGCCTGACGTGGCTCGGCCAGGCCGGCTTCGTCCTGCGCTCCGGCGAGACGACCGCGCTCCTGGACCCGTTCCTGTCGCCGTGGGAAGGCCGCGTGTACGAGAGCGGACTCGTTCCGGCCGAGGCCCAGGGCATCGACGTCGTGCTCTGCACCCACGAGCACGTCGACCACTTCGACGCCGCGAGCGCGCCCGCGATCGCGGCGGCCTCCCCCGGCGCCGTGTTCGTCGTGCCCACCCCGATCGTCGACATGGTGACCGAGGCCGGGATCGCGCCCGACCGGGTCGTCGGGATGCAGCCCGACCAGACCCTGGAGCTCGCCGGGCTCACGATCCGCGCCGTCCCGGCGATGCACGGGGTCACGATGGAGGACGCGTACGGGTTCGGGGCGACGATCTCCGGCGGGCTCGTGCGGTTCCTCGGCTACGTCGTCGACGCCGGCGCGACGCGCCTGTACCACGCCGGCGACACGATCCACTACGAGGGGATGGAGACGCTCCTGGCGCCGCTCGAGATCGACGTGGCGATGCTCCCGATCAACGGCCGCGACCCCGAGCGTGAGGCGCGGGGGATCGTCGGCAACCTGTCCGCGCGCGAGGCTGCCTGGCTCGCGAAGCGGATCGGCGCCGGGGTCGTCGTGCCGATGCACTACGACCTGTTCGCACGCAACCGCGGGTACCCGGGGCACCTGGTGGAAAGCGTCGAGCGCGACCACCCGGGGGTCCCGGTGCTGGTCCCGGCGCGCGAGGAGCCGTTCGCGTGGAGCGGCGGGAGGTCCCGGTGAGGGCGCTCGTCTACCTCGGCCCCCGGCGGATGGAACTGCAGGAGTCGCCCGAGCCCTCGCCCGGACCGGGCGAGGTCGTGTTCGAGACGCGGGCCGCCGCGATCTGCGGCTCGGATCTGCACGGGTTCCGCGAGGCGAGCCCGCGGCGGATCCCGCCGCTCGTGATGGGACACGAGGCCGTCGGCACGGTCGCCGCGGTCGGCGAGCGCGTCGACCCCGCGCGGGTCGGCGAGCGGGTCGTGCTGAGCCCGATCCTCGCGTGCGGGACGTGCGAGCCCTGCCGCGAAGGTCGGACGAACGTGTGCCTTCGCGGCCGCCTGGTCGGGCGCGAGCTGACCGGCGCGTTCGCCGAGCGGTTCGTGATCCCCGCCGCCGCCGCGGTCCCGATCGCCGCCGAGGTGCCCGACGACCTGGCCACGCTGACGGAGCCGCTCGCGAACGCGGTGCACGTCACCGCGCGCTCCGTCCGGCCCGGCGACGACGTCCTCGTGATCGGCGCCGGGGCGATCGGCGTGTCGATGGCGCGGATGTCCGTCGAGCAGGGCGCTCGACGGGTCCACGCGACCGACCCGGTCGCGTCGCGGCTGGCGTTGGCCGCCGCGCAGGGCGCGACGCCGCTCGCCGGCGAGGACCCCGAGGCCGCGCTCCTGGAGGCGACGGACGGACGGGGGGTCGACGTGGTGATCGACGCCGCGGGGTTCGAGGCGACATGGGCGCTCGCCCTACGGGTCGTGAAGCCGGGCGGCCGCGTCGAGGCCGTGGGCCTCGGCACGCCCGCCGCGCGCGTCGACCTGTTCGCGATCGCGGGCAAGGAGATCCAGGTCACCGGGTCGTTCGCCTGGACCGACGCCGACTTCGCGCGAGCGCTCGCGCTGATCGAGGCGGGCGCGATCGACACGACAGGCTGGTTCACAGACGCGCCGCTCGCGGAGGGCCAGCGCGCCTTCGAGGAACTGGTCGACACGACCGACCGGTTCAAGGTGGTGCTTCACCCGTGAGGCTCGTCTCGTTCGAGAGAGGCTTCGGCCGGCTCGAGGGCGACGACGTGGTGCCGATGGGCCCCGACGTCGTCGCGTACCTGGCGACCGGCGAGGCCTCCGACGGCGCCGCGGTCCCGCTCGCCGACGTCCGGCTGCGCGCGCCGGTCCCGCGCCCGGGCAAGGTGATCTGCGCCGGGCTGAACTACCGCGACCACGCGATCGAGTCCGGCCTGCCGATCCCCGAGGTGCCGGTCCTGTTCCCGAAGTTCGCCAACAGCGTGATCGGCCCGGGCGAGGCGATCGTGCTCCCGCCCGAGACGTCCGAGCCGGACTACGAGGCCGAGCTCGGGGTCGTGATCGGACGGACGGCGCGCCGCGTGGACGTCGCCGACGCGCTCTCCTACGTGGCCGGCTACACCTGCATGAACGACGTCTCCGCGCGCGACCTGCAGAACCGGACGTCGCAGTGGATGCTCGGCAAGGCGATCGACACGTTCCTGCCGTGCGGGCCGTGGCTCGTGACCGCCGACGAGGTCCCCGACCCGCGGTCGCTCGCGATCCGCCTTCGGCTGAACGGCGCCGAGCTGCAGTCCTCCACGACCGCCGAGATGGTGTTCGGCGTGGACGAGCTGGTGGCGTTCGTCAGCCGCACCTGCACGCTCGAGCCCGGCGACCTGATCGCGACCGGCACGCCGCCCGGCGTCGGGTTCGCGCGCACGCCGCCCGTGTGGCTGTCCGACGGCGACGTCGTGGAGGTGGAGATCGACGGGGTCGGGACGCTCTGGAACCCGGTCCGGGCGGAGGCTCGATCGGCGTGACGCCGCTGAGGCTCCCCGCGGACGCTCCGTTCGACACGTTGGTGGGGGTGGGCGGGATCGGCGGGGGGATGTTCCTCGCGCTCGAGGGCGACGCGACGCTCGGCCGCGAGGAGAGCCGCGGCGCCCACCTGCTGGACGCCCGCGACGCCTGCAAGCTGCACATCGTGGCGCACCACGCGGCGCTGCTCCTCGGGGCGGACCCGTCGGGCTCGCCCTTCCACGTCGTGCCGCTCGGGTTCGTCGGCGACGACGACCCCGGACGCCGGGCGCTCGACGCGATGGAGCAGGCGGGGATCGACGTCGCGCACGTGCGGACGATCGCCGGGCGCCCCACCCTGTTCAGCGTCTGTTTCCTCTACCCGGACGGCTCGGGCGGCAACCTCACCACGCTCGACTCGGCGGCCGCCGCGCTCACCGAGGCCGACGTCGACGAACTCACACCGCTGCTCGGTCCGCGCACGATCGCCCTCGCCGCGCCGGAGGTCCCGGTGGGGCCACGGCGCCGGCTGCTCGAGGTCGCGACGGCGTGCGGGGCGTTCCGCGTGGCGTCGTTCGTCTCCGGCGAGCTGGCTGCCGCGCGCGACGAAGGGCTGTTCGGGCTCACCGATCTCCTCGCGCTGAACGCCGACGAGGCGGCCGCACTCGCGCGCGTCCCGTTCGACCGCTCGGACCCGGCCGCGTTCC
>JBLMXP010000261.1:0-4824 GCA_050257835.1 Planctomycetaceae bacterium
CGTCTCTGCGCGCAGAGACGTCGTCCCGCACCAGCTCGAACGTTGCCGCCGAGAGCACGATCTCGTCGGGGTTCGCCAACTGCTCCAGTCGAGCCGCGACGTTGCCCGCGTCGCCGCTCACCATCGCCTGACGGTCGGCACCGTCGCCGGCGACGACCTCGCCGGTGTGGATGCCGATCCTCGTCCGCAGCGTCACACCGTGCTCCCGCCCCAGCTCCGCGTTCAGCGACTCCAGCCCGCACCGCAGCTCCCAAGCAGCGCGCACGGCTCGTAGCGCGTCGTCCTCGTGCACCTGTGGAACCCCGAAGACGGCCATCACGGCGTCGCCGATGTACTTCTCGACCGTCCCCCCGTACCGTTCGATCGCGGCACTCGCCGTTCGGAAGAAGCGTTGAAGCACGCGACGGAGCGCTTCGGGGTCAAGCTGTTCGCCGAGCGCCGTCGATTCCGTAACGTCGCAGAACAGGATCGTGACGACCTTCCGCGTCTCCTGAGGCTGCGCCGCGATCCTCGCGCCGCAGCCGTCGCAGAACGCCGCGGCCTCCCGGTTCACGCGACCGCACGCGGGACAGACCGACCCTCCCATGGCCCGAGCATCGGCCCGGACGGTTCAGGCTCCTAGGTCCGGATGGCTACCCCTCGGGGGGTCGCAGGGCCGCACGCACGAACGCGACCACCTCGTCCTCGCGGCGCTTCAGCGAGGACCGAGCGTCGTCGGCGCCCACGAACGCCGACAGCACGCTCGCCTCGGTCAAGGATCCGATCACCGCGGTGTACAGGGTGAACAGCAGGAGCGCCGGGTCTTGCTTGCGGATCTCCCCGGCGTCCATCCCGGCCTGGAGGAACTCGATCGCGCCCTCCCGGAGCGGGTCGAGGGCGCCCGCGAACCGCTCGAAGGCCGTCGGTCCCAGGCGTCCGGCCTCCCGGATGAACATCGGGAACTCCGGCCACTCCTCCGCGAGCGCGTACACGCTTCGGATCACGCGCTCCGCGCGCTCCCCCGGCTCGGCGGGACCTTCCAGCGCCACCGCGATCTCCTCGGCCACCCGCGTGCCGGCGGCGGCCAGGCACGCCTCGAGCAGGTCGTCCTTGGTCGGGAAGTAGTACAGGACGGTCTGCTTGCGGACCCCGACCGCCTGCGCGATCTGGTCCAGCGACGCCCCCTGGTACCCCTCACGGCCGAAGGCACGGATCGCCTCCTCGACGATCGTGGTCCGCCGTTGCTCGCCGCCGGTCCGCGGCATGCCTACTCCCAGGCCTTCGGTCGGCCCCGGCGCGGCACGGGCTTGGAGCCCTCCCAGGTACGGCGCCAGGCGGGCCCCGGTGAGCCCAGCAACGAGGGCGTCTCGTCGCGCTCGGCGCGCCGCAGCGCCTCCCACCACGTCGTGCGGTCCTCGTCGAACAGCTCCGACACGGCCTGCTGCATCCGGCGCGACAGCTCCTGATGGGTCTCGCCCTCGTTCGGGTAGATCGGCGCGCCGTAGCGGACCGTCACGACCGGACGTCCCTGCTTCGGCCACCACCTGCCTTTCGGCATCGCCTGGTAGGCCCCGACGATCGCGATCGGCTCCAGGCCGATCCCGAGCTCGAGCGCGAGCCGCGCGGAGCCGTGCCGGAACCGCTGCATGTGCCCGTCCTGCGACCGCGTCCCCTCGGGGAACACCACGATCGACCAGCCGTCGAGCACGAGGGCTCGCGCCTTGTCGATCGCGCCGGTGCCGCCCTTGGCGCGGTCGATCGGGAACGCGCCGTACACGAGCGCGGTGAAGGCCTGGCGCCACCACACGTCGAAGAAATAGTCGCGGGCGGCGCCGACCGCGGTCTTGCGCTGCCAGCGGTCGGGCAGGGTCGCCATGATCAGCGTCGCGTCCAGGTGGCTCGTGTGGTTCGAGTAGAAGAGCAGCGGCCCGGAGACGCCGCTCAGCCGGTCGCGGCCGTAGACGCGGAGCGACACCTGGCTCTTCACGAGGGGGAGCATCCCCCCGTTCAAGATCGCCTGCCGCACGGCCACCCCCGCCTCGGTGCGGGCCCAGTCCGTCGGGAACCCGTCGTCGTCGCGCTCCTCGACGAACGGCTCGGCGCTCCTGGGCACCATCGGGCGGCGGCCCCACCGGAACCCCCGGGCCATCTCCTTCAGATCGTCGCGTGCGCCCATGTGCGAGGCCCCCTCAGCGCACGTCCGCGATCATGATCGGCGGCGCGTGGAAGTAGGTGATCGACGGGCTCGACCCGACCGTGTCCTTCGCCATCTCGAGCGCGTCGCGGAGGGAGTCGGCGCGCCGGTAGCCCATCCGGTGCACGCTCTTGGACTCCCCGCCCACGAAGATCACGTCGCCGCAGTGGTCGCGCCCGTGCGCGCCCCAATACCACATGTAGAAGGGGTGCACGCCGTGGTACGCGTGCGAGGTCCGGTACAGGTGGACGTACCAGGGGTCGGTCGCGTAGCGCTCCTCGAACTTCGCCTCGATCTCCTTCGGGTCGGTCGTGTCGGCGAGGACCTCCTCGAAGAAGTCGATATAGGAGGGGTGGTGGATCGTGTGGAACTCCCACGGCACCGGGTGGTACAGGATCGCGACCCCGCCGGGCCGCACGAGCGGCATGTTGCGGTACATGTTGAACAGATAGCCGAGCCCGAGGCAGTGCACGAGGATCGGGTTCAGCACCGAGTTCACGTTGTACGGCCCGACGTAGGGCACGCCCATGATCAGGATGTCGGACTGCCCCTGCACCTCGACCAATTGCTGGCGGTGCAGGTTCGCGAGGGTCCGCTCGTGGACGGCCTCCACCTCGCCCGCGTTGATCCCGGTGACCTTGTACGGCGCCTCGATCCGGCGGAAGAACTCGCGGCGTACCCGCGGGGGCGCCACGTCGTTGGCCTTCTTCGCGGCGATCATCAGCCCCTGGTCCTTCGCGCTCCACTCCCACTCGCGCTTGTTGAGGAAGTCCAGCTGGCTCGGGAAGGTCTCGGAGTTGAGGGTGGTCTCGATCTGGAAGATCTTGACGCCGTTGTCGCGCAGGACGTGGCCCATCCGCGTGGTGCTGTCGTTGATCGCGCTGTGGCCGGGGCGCGGGTCCATGTAGGAGCGCGAGGCGAGCATCGTGTTCACGTTGTGGTGGTGGCGGAGGCTCTCGTAACCCGCCAGGCCGATCGCCGTGGACTTCCACCCGCCATCCATCGCCACGAGGTTGATGTTCACGTAGACGAGCAGGTCGGACTCGGCCGAGCGCTTGTGCATCTGCACGGTCTCGTGCTCGTCGGTCTCCCCGACGATCGTCATGCCGTCTCGGTCCTCGGCGTCGAGGTTGTAGAGCGCCTTCGGCCAGAAGGACCGGTACACGCGCTCGCCGACCATCCGTCGGATCTCGGCCGCGGTCATCCGCCGGTGCAGGGCGGTGGCGACCACGATCTCGAGGTCCTCGACCCCCGCGCGCGCGGCCAGCTCGATCACGTGCTCGAGGATCCGCTGGCGGATGTCGGGGGTGACCATCGGCGGCAGCGGCAGCGAGATGTCGTCGACCGCGATCGTCAGCTTCATCCCGGGGAACAGGAGCTCGGGCAGTGGCTTGGCGTCGCCGACCGGGTGCAGGAGCGCGTGGCGGATGTGGGCGTTCAGGTCCTTCAGCCCGGGCAGCGCGTCGGGCGGGTAGACCACGCGCGTGCCGAGCGGGAACTTCTGCATCCGGTACCCCTCGCCCTCGTGCACGATCAGCGGCGGGGTCCGTTCGTCGACCTCGAGGACGAAGCCTGGTCTGGGCATGGTGTCGTGGTCTCCTAGTCCTGGGGCGCGAACGCCACCTTGAACGTGCCGAGCCTGCCGGCCGACATCGCGTGGTCGATCGCCTCGCGCCACCGGTCCAGCGGGTAGGTCGCGCCGACGAGCTGCTCGAGGATCGGCAGGTTCGCGGCCGTCTCGACCGCGATGCCGAACGTCTGCGGATCGGTCGTGTAGGCGCCGACGAGCTCCAGCTCGCGGAACCACAGCGGGGTGAGGTCGGCGCCGTGGCCGGGGATCCCGGACACGACCACCCGCCCGCCGGCCTTCACGCTTCGCATCGCGAGCTCGAGGGCGCTCCGCGAGCCCGTGCACTCGATCGCGACGTCGGCGCCCCCGAGCAGGAAGTCCTGGCCGCGCTCGGGCGTGAGCTTGATCGCGCTCGTGCGGCGGCGGACCGCCTTCGCGGCGTGCTCGGGCCGGACGATCTCGTCGGCGCCCGCCGTCCGCGCGGCCGCGCGCTGCTTCTCGTGCTTGGCGGCGACGATCACGTGGCCGGCCTGGGTCAGGAGCTTCGTCGCGAGCAGCGTGAGGATCCCGACCGTTCCGGCGCCGGCGATCAGGACGGTCTGGCCGGGCTCGATCCGGGCGCGGAGCGTCGCGTGGATCGCGCACGCGAGCGGCTCGACGAGGACCGCGACCCGGTCGCTCATCGCCTCGGGCACGGCCCACAGCTGCGAGCGGTGGGCGACGAGCATCCGCGACCAGCCGCCCCCGGTCTGGTTGCAGTAGCCGGTCTGCAGGCCGGGCTTGAGGTGCCCGACCGTGACCCGGTCGCAGCGCCCGGTGTCGCCCGCGGCGCAATTCGGGCACGGCGGGTCCTCCCCGCGCGCGGCGCACGCGAGCACGGACGACATCACCACGCGCGTGCCGGTGGGCAGTTCCTCGCAGGGATCGAGCAGCTCGCCGACGACCTCGTGGCCCGGCACGAGCGGCAGCGAGATCAACGGCGAGAAGTAGAACGACGACTGCCCGGCGAGCATCGAGAGGTCCGAGCCGCAGATCCCGGACAGGAGCGGCCTGACCCGCGCCCAGCCCGGGCGGCCGCTCG
>JBLMXP010000262.1:0-17091 GCA_050257835.1 Planctomycetaceae bacterium
GCTCGTCGCGCGCGACGTCCTCGACGCCCGCGACGCCGCGGACGCGACGGCACGCGCGACCCGCCCCGGCCGGGCGGGCGGCTACTCCTATCAACTGGCGTTCCCCGACGGGGAAGCACGCATCGTCGAGACGACCGCGTCGTGCGAGGCGATGCTCGCCTCCAACGTCCACACGAACCACGCGCTCGACCCGCGGGTGGCCGAGGTGACGTTCCCGGCGTCGCCCGGCAGCCTCGCGCGCTTCGAGCGGGCGGTGTCCCTCGTCGGGACGGCCGAGCCGACACCGGAGGGCGTCGTCGCGATCCTCGCCGACCACGAGGGGCAGCCGCAGGCCATCTGCGTGCACCCGGACCCCGCCGAGGGCGACGAGGGATCCACGATCCTGTTCGCGATGATCGCCGAGCCCGTCCGGCGCTCGCTCACGATCGCGACCGGGCATGCCTGCACGGGGTCGTTCGAGACGTTCCGCCTCGAGGACCTCCGCTGATCCGACGGTCGGTGGCGTCTCAGGCCGACGCCGTGCGGGCGTGGTCGGCCCGGAAGCTGGCGACGAGGGTCTCGACGCTCAACACCAACGCCCACGCGGGCAGCACGAGGTTGACCCAGGTCGAGATGGTGCCGCCGAGGAGCAGGATCGCCGCGGCCACGTACCCGATGACCGCGAGCCATCGCGGGACGACGCCGGTCCTCATGCCGATCGTCGTGGTCGAGATGATGAAGACGCCCGCCATCCGCATGGCGTAGACGTTCAGCAGGGCGAAGGTGATCCGCCGCTCGAGCCCCCAGACGACGACCGGGGGGACGTGCCCGCTCGCGAGCACCGGGTCGGAGAGCAGTCCGCCGGCCACCGCCGCCGCGGCGAACAGCATCGCGACGAAGAGCAGCCCGCTCCCGAGGAAGACGGTGGCGAAGAAGCGATCCTCGTGCGTGCCGATCCGATCCCGTATCACCCCGATGAACCACAGGAAGGCGATCCCCGCGAACGGCACGAGGTTGAGCGCGAGGCCGACCGTCCGTCGCCTCGCTTCGTCGCTCAGCCAGGCGCCGGCGTCGGCGGCATCGGCGGGCACCGAGAGCCGGATCAGCGCGAGCGCGAGGGCGAGCAGCACCGAGAAGACGATGCCGGCGATCGCGGCCGCCCGCGGCGTGCGCAGGCGCGTGGGGGTCATCGGTGCGGCTCGGTCCATCGGACCCTCCTTCGCCTCAGCGCTCGGTCACCTTGCGGACGTCGGTCGGCTCGCCGGGCGCCCCGCCACGCGCGGACCGGTACTCGGGCACGCCGACGCAGGTGAACAGCAGCGCGTCCAGGGGCTCGCCGAGCAGCGCCGGCACCTCCTCGTCGAGGAACGTCATCCCCGAAGCGCTCGCGCCCAGCGCGTACGCGAGCAGGTGCAGCCTGCCTTCGACGAGGCCGGCGGCGAGCTGCGCCTCGCGGTACCCGCGGTCCTCCAGCGCCGACACGTCGGTCGCGCCGATCGCGACGAACGCCGCGTCGCGCGCGAGGCCCTGCTCGAGCGATACGCGGTACAGATCCTCGCGCACCGCCCCGGCCCGCGCCGGCGTCGAGAGATCCGGCCAGCGGTAGACGCCGGGCGCGAGCCCCTCGACGGCGTGCGCGACCACGAAGTGCGGGACGCCGATCCCGCGCGTCGCCGCCAGCATGGACGTGCGCGCCAGGCCCTGGGACACGCTGCCGTTCGGGTCCATGCGGCGCTGCGACCCGCGGGCGAGCACGACGGTCTCGACCGGTTCGTCGCCCGCGGCTGACACGTCGACGGGGTCGCCGCGGTCCCACGGGTCGCCGAGCGACCCGCCGTCGCCGGCGCGCTGAGCGGCGGTGACGAGCGGGAACTCGACCGGCGCGGCATCGACCTCGCCGGCGGTGGCCGGACCGGACGGATCGAGCGAGGGGGCGCCGTCGCCCAGCGCCACGACGGCGACCGGCCACTCGTGCACACCGTCGGCCCCGACGAGCGCGGTGACGGGCTGGTCGGGGAAGCGCGTGTACAGGCGCGCGTCGAGCCCCGCGGAGTCCGCGGCGGCCAGGGTCTGGGCGAGCATCGTGCCGGTGTCCCAGTAGACGTGCCGGTACCCGCGCTCGCGGTAGCGCCAGCCGGTGCGCCACGGCACGCCGGTGACGACCAGGGCGGGCGCCTCACCGCGCGGCGGCGGCCCGACCTGCAGGAGCGCATGGTCCTGCGGGTGGTACCAGTGCACGCCGGCCGGCAGTCGCCGCCCTTGGGGGACGGCGACGTACACCTCGAGGGGGAAGCGGCCGCCCGCGGACCCGGCGGCGCGGAACAGCCATGTCCCGTAGGGGCGCGCCATCGTGCGAACCACGCCGGCCGACAGGTGCAGGAGCCGGGCGAGTTGCGGCAGGTCGGGCTCGGCCGGCGCGACCCGCGCCGTGCCCGCGAGCACCGCTACGGCGGACGCGCTCGTGGAGGGGAGGTCGCGGGGCAGGGCCACGCGGGGGAGCGGCGTCGGGTACCGCTTGTAGAACCAGGGGAGCCGTTCGAGGTCGTTCACCTCGAGGTCGCGCACCACCCGGGGATCGTCGACGGGCGGCGTCCATATGTGATCGGGGTCCTGCGCCGAGCGCGCGTACCACGCCGACGTGAAGGATGTGAGCCGGTGCAGCGTCGGGGCCGCCGTCTCCACCGTCGGCCGACCCGGCCCGGCACCCCTCGACATGGCGGAAGCGTAGCGAAGGTGTCCGGGCTGTCGCGCCCGCATGACGCGACCGTGACGCTCGGCCGCCACGTCTTGTGCCTTCCCTCGGCTCGACCGAGGCTCGCGTGGAGCCGTGACGAGAGAGGGGACGACGGTGCCGCCAGATGCCGCCGCACACGTTCGGACGCGCCGCCGTCCCATCCGGCGTCCGCTCCGCGTGAAGATGATCCTCCCGGCGCTCCTGGAGGCCAACGCCCCGGGCTACCGCGCGATCAAGTACGCGTTGTTCCCGCCGCTGGGGCTCGCGACGCTCGCCGCCTACCTCGATCCGGACGACGAGGTCGAGCTGCTCGACGAGCACGTGCAGGCGCCGCTCGCGCTCGACGACGTGCCCGATCTGCTGGTGATGAGCGTCTACGTCACCTCGGCGCGGCGCGCATGGCGGATCGCAGACCGCTACCGCGCGCGCGGCACCTACGTCTGCGTCGGAGGGCTGCACCCCTCCTCGCTGCCCGACGAGGCGGCGTCGCACGCGGACACGGTCTTCATCGGCCCAGGCGAGGGGGCATGGCAGGCGTTCCTCGCGGACTTCCGTGCCGGCCGCCCACGGCCCCGATACGAGGCGGCGCAGAGCATGCGCACGCTGCGGGAGATCCCGCCGGTGCGCCGTGACCTGATCGAGCGTCGCCGCTACCTCTGCCCGAACTCGCTCGTCGTGTCGCGCGGCTGCCCGCACCACTGCGACTTCTGCTACAAGGACGCGTTCTACGAGGGCGGCCGCTCCTTCTACACGCAGGAGGTCGACCAGGCGCTCGCCGAGATCGACCGCCTCCCCGGCAAGCACCTGTACTTCCTCGACGACCACCTGCTCGGCGACGAGCGCTTCGCCCGGACGCTGTTCGAGGGCATGCGCGGCATGGGACGGTTGTTCCAGGGAGCCAGCACGGTCCGGGCGATCCTGCGGGGGGACCTGATCGAGCACGCGGCGGCCGCGGGCATGCGAAGCGTCTTCGTCGGCTTCGAGACGCTCAACCCGGAGAACCTGCGTCGCCACGACAAGCGGCAGAACCTCGGTCGCGCCTACGACGAGGCGATCCGCCGCTGCCACGACCTCGGCGTGATGGTCAACGGGAGCTTCGTTTTCGGCCTGGACGACGACGGGCCCGACGTGTTCGACCGGACGGTCGAGTGGGGCATCGCGCACAGCCTCGAGACGTCGACCTTCCACATCATGACGCCGTACCCGGGGACGGCGCTGCACCGGCGTCTGGCCGGCGAGGGCCGGATCGTCACCGACGACTGGGACCTCTACGACACGCGCCACGTGGTCTACATGCCCACGCGGATGACGCCGGCGCAGCTCGAGACCGGCTACCGGCGCGCCTACCGCGACGCCTACCGATGGTCGGCGATCTGGCACGGCGCCGCGGGGCAGGACACGCTCCGGGCCCGGGCGCGCCACCTCGCCTACGCGGGCGGCTGGAAGAAGTTCGAGCCGCTGTGGGACCTCGTGATCCGCGGCGGCCGCGTCAACGCGATGCTGCCTGCCCTGGAACGGACGCTCGACGCGTTCGTGGGCGCTCGCGCGCATGCCGGTCCGGCGGCACCGGCGTGCCCGGACCGAGAGGTCCGCCAGGTCGGGGGACCCACGGCTCCTGCGCCCTCCGTGTCGGGGTGAGAGCGTGCGGGGTGCCGCCGCGTACGGGGGCCGTCCGGGCCCCCTGGGGCACGAGGGAGGCACGGCGATGGCGACCACGAGCGGGCACGGGCACACGGACCTCGGTACGAGGCAGAAGCCTGCGACCGGCGCGGTCTGGCACGCGCTCGCCAAGGGCTCGTTCGCGATCCTCGCCTGCGTCACCCCCGCGGGGGAGCCACGGTCCAGCGGTGTCGTCTACAGGGCGATCGGACGCCGGCTCTACGTCGCGGTCGCGCCCGATTCCTGGAAGGCGAAGCACGTCGCGGCGAACGGACGGGTCGCGATGACCGTGCCCGTGCGGCGGGGAGGGCTCCTCGCGCTCGTGGCCCCGATCCCGCCGGCGACGATCAGCTTCCACGCGAGGGCCACGGTGCATCCGGCCGGCTCGCCGGAGCTCGCACCTGTCCTGCGGGAGATGGCGTCGTTGCTCCCCGCCGAGCGGCGCGCCTCCGCGAGCGTCATCGAGCTCGTCCCCGAGGGGGTGTTCCTCACCTACGGGCTGGGCGTCCCGCTGCGGCGGATGCGCGACCCGATCGCATCGATGGCGCGGGCGCCGGTCTCGTAGTCGCCGCCGGTTCGACGCGCGAGCCCTCCCGCGGCATACTCCGCCGACCGGGAACGCGCACGCGGAGGGGGGCTCACGATGAGCGGATCGCGGGACGAGCTGGCCGAGCGACTGTTCGGCGCCGCGCTGGGGATGTTCGACCTGCTGACGATCTACGTCGGCGATCGCCTGGGGCTCTACCAGGCGTTGCAGGACCGAGGCCCGTTGACGCCGCCGGAGCTCGCCGAGGCCGCGGCGATCCACGTCCGCTACGCGCGCGAATGGCTCGAGCAGCAGGCGGCCACCGCGCTGCTCGACGTGGACGACACGGCCGCCGCCGAGGACGCCCGCCGCTACTCCCTGTCCGCGGAGCACGCCGAGGTCCTCACCGACCCCGAGAGCCCGTACTCGATGGCGCCGCTCGCGCGCTCGCTCGTGGCGGTGTCGCGGGCGACCGAGCCCCTCCTCGACGCGTTCCGCTCGGGCGGCGGGGTGGGCTGGGAGGCGTTCGGGCAGGACATGGTCGAGGCCCAGGGCGACTTCAACCGCCCGTGGCTGCTGTCCTCCTTCGGCAAGGAGCACGTGCCCTCGATCCCGGACGTGCACGAGCGGCTGACCTCCGGCGAGGCGCGGATCGCCGACGTCGCGTGCGGGGTCGGCTGGGCCGCGATCTCGATCGCGCAGGCCTATCCGGGGGTGCGGGTCGACGGCTTCGACCTCGACGCGGTCGCGATCGCGATCGCGACGCAGAACGCCGCCGCGGCTGGTGTGGGCGACCGCGTCACCTTCCACGTGCGCGACGCCGGGGACCCGGCGCTGGAAGGGACCTACGACCTCGCCGTGGTGGTCGAGGCGATCCACGACATGTCGCGTCCCGTCGAGGTGCTCGCGTCGGTGCGCAGGATGCTCAAGCCCGACGGCGTGCTGATCGTGGCCGACGAGCGCACCGAGGACGACTTCCACGCGCCCGCGTCGGAGATCGAGCGGATCTTCTACGGCTACAGCGTGCTCTGCTGCCTGCCGAGCTCGATGGAGGAGCAGCCGTCGGCGGCCACCGGCACGGTGATGCGGCGCTCGAAGTTCGAGTCCTACGCCCACGAGGCGGGCTTCGACCAGGTGGCGGTGCTCCCGATCGAGCACGACCTGATGCGCTTCTACCGGCTGGACGCGTAGCCTCCTTGCGGCCTTTCGGCGCCGGCAACCGCTACCCTCGAGCCATGAAGCGATCGCTGCTCGTGCTCGTCGTCCTGGGGTTCGCCGCGCAGGCGCTCGTCGCGCCTGCGGGGCAGGCCGCCTCACGCCCGTACCGACCCGACGCCTGGATCAAGCTCTGCGGCCAGAGCACCGGGTGCACGATCAACCCCCCGCCGCATCCCTGGCTCGGCAACGACATCTACAACGCGACCGGCTACCACCAGAAGATCTTCCAGAAGATAGACAACGGCGAGGGCGTCCGGTACTGGATCAACTTCCAGAACGACGGCACCCAGAAGGACACCTACCTCCTGCACGGCTGCAAGGGCACCAAGAACTTCCTGATCAACGCGGTGCTCGTCGGCAAGTACAAGGTGCCCCAAGGCGCGGGCGTCGAGCACATCACGAAGCAGTTCATCCACAACACCTACAAGTTCACGCTGAAGCCGGGCAAGCACCTCGCGATCACGCTGAACATCGTCACGGTCAACGCGAACAAGCACTACACCTGCCCGGTGACGATCACCTCTCAGGGCGACTCGACGAAGAGCGACACCGTCGCCGCGGTGATGAAGACGTTCTAGTGGAGACACCGGAAGGACGGGCATCGACCGCGGGTCGGGCCGTCGTGGGCGACGTGACCGGGGTGCTGCGCAAGGTGCGGCGCCGTCCGTCGGGCGAGCCGCCCCCGCTGTCGCCCTCGCCGGGGCTCACCTCCTGGCTGTGGGCGGCCCTCGCGGTGGCCGTCCTGGGGATCGCGCTGAAGGCTGCGGAGACCTCCACCGGGGCGATCACCGACCTCGACCAGCGCGTCCTCGAGCGGTTCGCCGATCTCCGCTCGGCCTCGCTCACTCGGGTGGCCGACGCGGTCAACGTCCTCACGTCGGTCACCCTGATCTCGGTCGCGCGCTGGGCCGTCGTGATCGCCCTGGTCGTGGCGCGGCGCTTCCGGCACATGTTCGTGTTCCTCGCGACGTTCGTGGTCTCGGACTGGGTGGTCGCCCGCCTGCTGGTCGTGTCGTTGCCCCCACCCTCGGTGCCCGCGCTCGCGCAGGCGGGGACGTACGCCTTCCCTTCGCGCTCCATCGCCGCGCTGGGGATCACGCTGTTCGCGGTCGCCTACGTCGTGCTCCCGAAGGGGGCGGGTCGCCGCGCGTACCAGTGGGCGGCGCACGTCGTGCTCCTGGCCGTCGTGCTCTCCCAGCTCTACCTCGCGACCGACTACCCCGTGCCGATGGCCTACGCGTGGCTGATGACGGCCGTCGTCGCGACCACCGTCTTCCTGTGGCTCGTGCCCGAGGACGTGTTCCCCGTGACGTGGGGCGCCAAGGGCAAGGCGGCGCACCTCGACGTGGGCGGCGCGCGCGGGGAGGCCGTCGTGCAGGCGATGCGCGAAGAGCTCGGGCTGGTCGTGACGAAGGTCGAGCCCTTCGGCCTCGAGGGCTCGGGAGGCTCCTCGCCGCTTCGGATGACGCTCGAGGACGGGACGCGCGTGTTCGGCAAGATCTACTCGACGACGCACGTGCGCGCGGACCGCTGGTACCGGATCGGCCGCACGATCATGTACGGCCAGCTCGAGGACGAGACCCCGATGGGATCGGTCCGCCGGCTCGTCACGTCGGAGGACTACGCGCTGCGGTTCCTCGACGACAACGGGGTACGCATCGCGGGGACGTACGGGATCGTCGAGCTCACGCCGAACGAGGAGTACATGCTCGTCACCCAGTTCTTCGAAGGCGGCAGGAACCTCGACGCCTCCGAGGTCGACGACACGGTGATCGACGAAGGACTCGCGCTCGTGCGCCGGCTCTGGGACGTCGGCGCGGCGCACCGCGACATCAAGCCCGCGAACCTCCTCGTGGTCGACGGCCATCTGCAGCTCGTGGACGTGTCCGGGCTCGAGATCCGCCCCTCCCCGTGGCGCGAGGCCGTCGACCTCGCCAACATGCTGCTGACGCTGGCGCTGCGGAGCACGCCGGAGCACGTCTACGAGCGGGCGACCGCGTTCTTCACGCCCGAGGAGATCGGCGAGGCGATGGCCTGCGCCGAGGGCCTCGCGATCCCGACCGAGCTCTCGGCCAAGCTGAGAGCCGACGGGCGGCCGCTCCTGCAGCGGTTCCGCGAGCTGGCGCCGCCGACACCGGGCGTCTCGATCCAGCGTTGGAGCGCCCGACGCGTGGTGCTGACGGCGGTCGCGTTCGTGTCGGTGCTGGTGCTCGCCTCGCTGTTCGTGAGCGCGGTGACGGCGGGGCTGAACTAGCGCTCGTCCTCGACGCCGACGAGCAGCTTCGCCGCGGCGCTCACGGCGACCCCGAGCGACGTGCCGCCGACGAGGTCCAGGGGCAGGTGCGCCCCCACGTACATCCGGGCGAAGGGCACCAACGCGGAGAGCGCGAGCGCCGCCGCCTTCGCGGGCGACGGCAGCGAGGGGAGCGCGGCGGTCGTGATCGCCGCCGAGACGGCGGCGTGGCCGGAGGGGAAGCCGAGGTCGCCCTCCTCCTGCCCGCGGAGCCGGACGTCCTCGAGGATCGCGTGCGGGCGTTCCCGCCCGACGAGGCGCTTGACCGCCTTGGCGCCGACCCACGCGGCCGTGCCCCCGAGCGCGATCGTGGCGGCCAGGCGTCGGTGCCCCCTGAGGAACGCGAGGCCGGCGAGCGCAGGCACGGTGCCGAACGTGCCGTACTGCATCGGCAGCCAGATCGCGTCGTAGGCGGCGCGCGGGAGCTCGTTCGCGGCGCGGAACACCTCGTCCTCGCCCTCGGCGAGCCCGTCGCGGGCGATCCGGGCCGACACGACGACGCCGGCGATCCCGACCGTCAGCGCCACCGCGTCCCGCACCCTCCGTCTCGCCATCCGGAGATGGTGGCAGACGAACGGAAGGGGCGGCGCGCTCGGTGCCGCGCCGCCCCTTTGGACGTCCTCGTCAGGGTTCGCTCAGTAGCTGACGCTCTCGACCTCGTCGACCAGGTAGATCGTGGGGGCACCGTCGACGCCGGCCCGCTGCATCGCGTCGGCCAGGCTCGGGTCGGCCATGAACGCCCGCGCGCCCTCGACGCTCGCGAACTCGTTCACGACCACGAGCTGGTTGGGGTTCTCGACGGTGCGGGTCACCGTGTGACCCGTCGCGCCATGCGTGCGGCGCACCTCGCCGTGCTCCTTGAAGACCGGGTACCACTGGTCGTAATCGGACACGTGGTGCGACACGATCACCTTCGCCACGTCTGCGGCTCCCTTCGCTCGGCGCCCCGCCCATCGGGTCGCTTAGGGCCCTAAATATATACGCTGGCACCTGAATGTCAATGCCCGTATCATCGTGCCGACGTGGAGACGATCCGGATCCCCGACGACTTCCTGGACCAGACGCCGCAGGGGCGGGCGCTGGCCACCGAGACCGTGATGAACGTGATCCGCACGGCCGACCTGCTGTTCGACGGGATCGGCAGGCTCCTGCGGCCCCTCGGGGTCAGCTCGGCCGGCGGGCTCGTGCTCGGGCTGCTCCGCGATCACGGTCCGCTGTCGCCCAGCGCGCTCGGGGAGAAGCTGATCGTCACCCGCGCGACCGTGACGGGGCTCGTCGACTCGCTCGAGCGACGAGGGCTCGTGGAGCGCTCGCCGCACCCGGAGGACCGACGGAGCCTCCTGATCCGCATCACGCCGAGCGGGCTCGAGGTGCTCGCCGAGGTCCGCCGGATCGTGCACGACCACGAGCGCGACTGGATGCGCGGCTTCACCGACGCGGAGCTCACGGCGCTGATCTCGGCGCTGCACCGCGTGCAGCGCTCGGTCACCGAGGCCGACGCGAGGACCTGAGCGCCGGCTCGATCCCGAAGATCGCGACGATCGCGAACATCACGAACGTCAGCACGTGGATCACGCTGCACCACGCGCACACGCCGTGCAGGATCACGAACTCCACGTAGAGGAGCCACAGCACGAAGGCCATGCCAGCGAGGGCGAGCGTCAGACGCGCGCGGTGCACCCACGGGTTCTCCGAGCGCCACGACACGGGCAGGCTGAGCGCGAGCATCGCGATCCACCAGGCGAGCCCGGGCAGCACGATCGGGATGCCGAGGACGCTGGACTGCTTGCTCGTCGTCACCCTCGCGCAGTTCACGAAGCCGCTGTCGCTGCAGGCCAGGACGTCGGGCGACGTGAAGTGCGCGAGGGTCAAGTAGGCGGCGACGCCCAGCCCGACGACCGCGATCGACGAGGTGACGACGGGGAGCCAGCGCGGGGCCGTCACGGCGCCTGCGTCGGCAGGGATCGGGCCGCCCGCGTCACGCCCGGGCTCTGGCACACGTCCGACGGCTGGCTCTCGGTCAGCTCACAGATCGCGGCGGTCATGACGTCGGCCGAGGCCAGGATGTCGTTGGACGCGGGGCTCGCCTTCGGGTCGGCGAGGCCCTGCGCGATCTGGAGCCGGGACATCTTCTCGAGCACGGTCGGCTGGTACGAGGCGCCGATCTGCACGTACCGGTTCCCGATCATCAGGAACGGGATCGCGCCCGCCGAGTTCGTGTACGGGGGGGCGTCGTACGTACCGAACAGCGTCTCCTGCGCCGCGGTGGGGGTTTCCAACGGCGCGCCCGCGGTGTCCGCCGTCTCGACGCCGGTGAACGCGACGTAGGGGCTCGAGTAGGTGGCGCCGTGGAAGGTGAAGGTCGGGGTGTTCGGGAACACGTCGGTCGGCGAGGAGAACGAGGTCCCGAGGCCGTCGAAGGTGCCGAACCGGCTGAGCGCGACGATCAGCGGCCAGCGCTGGGCGGCGCAGAACGGGCAGTACTCGGCGCCGAGGTAGAAGACCTCGGGCTTGCCGTCCTGCGTGAGCGCGGGGACGCCGTCGGCCAGGCGCAGCGGGGGTGAGACGGCGGGGCCGACGGTGGCCCGGTCGAGCGCGGCGGCCGGCACGCCGGTCACGAGCTGGACCGTCTGGGCGGCCTCGTTCCGGGTGGTCGGGGGAGGGGCCTTGGGGTTCCGGGCGATCCCGACGCCGATGATGATGGCCGCCGCGATGCCGACGCCGCCGATCGCGGCGAGCGCGGTCCGCGTCGAGCTGCGGGTGGGCGCCGCGCGCTTGGGGGTCGGGGCACTCCGCGCCTTCGTGGTCGGGCCGTCGGGCCGGGTGGCGCCCGATTGACGGGGGCGGCGCGCGGGCGGACGCTTCTTCTTGGTCACCGCAGGATCCCCTGGCGGGGTTCGCCCTCGGCGGGCTCGGCGCGGATCGAAGGGCCGTCCTCGTCGCGGGCCGATGGCTCGTCCGCGCCGTGCCGTCGCAGGCGCACGACGAGCACGAGGCCGGCCGCCACCATCCCGATGCAGAGGTACTGGGCGCCCGTCAGGCCGAAGACCCGCTCGTCGTAGGCGCGAAGGAAGTCGGTCGAGAAGCGCTGGACGCCGTACCAGAGCAGGAACGTCGCGGTCATCGTGCCGGGACGCACGTGGCGTCGAGCCTCCGCGAAGAGCAGCACGGCGAGCGGGGTGAGCAGGACGATCTCGTACAGGGCCGTGTTGTGGATCACGGAGCCGACCGCGATCGGGCCTTCGCGCGTGAGGCCGCCGAGGTAGCGCACGCCGAGGAAGAACGTCGTCGTGTGGCCGAGGTGCTCCCCGACGGCGTAGCACCCGATCCGGCCGATCATCAGGCCGGGGACCAGGCCGAGCACGATGCCGTCGCTGAGCGTGAGACCCGGCACGTCGGGGTGGCGGCGCGCCCACCACCACAGCAGGACGATCGCGATCAGGAACGCGCCGGAGAACTGCAGCCCCCCTTGCCACAGCGCGAAGGCGGCGAAGGGCCGGTCCGCGAACTCCGACAGGTGCGTGAGCACGAACAGGGCGCGGGAGCCGACGATCCCGAGCAGGACCACCCACCACGCGAGCGACGTGAGGGAGTCCGTGTCGAGCCCGCGCCGGCGCGCGAAGCGGAGGAAGATCGAGGCCCCGACCAGGATCCCCAGCGCCACGAAGACCCCGAAGACGTGGATCGGGATCGGTCCGACATGCACGACGGGGAAGGTTCGGTACGGGATCGAGCCGAGCACGCGTCCATGGTATCGGCGCGCGGACGCTCCGAGCCGCTCGCCCGGTAGCGTCACACGTCGAGATGGACGAGCCGGGCGAGGAACGGTCGCGCGTCGTACGCGCGCTGGCGGCGGGCGGGTGCGTCGCGCCCGACGCCGAGGCCGACGAGCTGTTCCGGGCGGCGAGCGATGGCGTCGGATCGATCGAGTCGCTCGTGCAGCGGCGGCTCCGCGGCGAGCCGCTGGCCTGGGTCGTCGGCTCGGCGGCGTTCTGCGGCCTGCGGATCCGGGTCGACCCGGGCGTGTTCGTCCCGAGGCCGCACACGCAGGCGATGGCTCGGCGGGCGGCCGCGCTCCTGCCCGGCGACGGCGTCGCCGTCGACCTGTGCACCGGCAGCGGGGCGGTGGCGGCGGTGATGACGGCGGCGCATCCGGCGGCCAGGGTGCTCGCGACCGACCTCGATCCCTCGGCCGTGGAGTGTGCACGTCGCAACGGCGTCGACGCGCGCCTCGGCGACCTCGACGGGCCGCTGCCGCCGGCGCTGCGCGGCCTCGTCGATGTCGTGACGGCGGTGGTGCCGTACGTGCCGACCGAGGAGCTCCATCTGCTGCCGAGGGACGTGCTCGCCCACGAGCCTCGCCGCGCCCTCGACGGGGGGTCCGGCGGCACGGCGCTGCTGGCGCGTGCCGCGGTCGCGGCCGAACGCTGGCTGCGTCCGGGCGGCAGCCTGCTCCTCGAGCTCGGCGGCGACCAGGCGGCCGCGATGAGGGCGGTGCTCGCGGACGCCGGCTTCTCCGCGATCCGCGTTCACCGCGACCCCGAGGGGCAGGACCGCTCGATCGAGGCGCGCCGAGCGAGCCCTGCGTGAGGATGGTCCCGGCCGCAGGTGCCCGTCCGGCCCACGCACCCGGTCCCGCCCGCTCCTAGGGTGAGGAGAAGAGGGCTCGGCGTGCCCCTCGCCGGCTGACGGCCCCGCCCGGGCCAGGCGAGCACGCCGATCGCGCACCCTCGGAGGAGCCATGGCGACGCGCGCCGCGTCCGAGCCGGCTACCGAGGCCCAGCGGCTTCCCACCGCACCCCGCCATCCGGGGCACCGCGAGGGCGTCGCCACGATGGTCCTGCTCGAGGACGTCACGAAGCACTACGACCTCGACGGGATCGGGGTCACCGCGCTGGACGGCATCGACTTGGAGATCGACGAGGGCGAGTTCGCGGTGGTGCTCGGACCCTCGGGCAGCGGCAAGACCACCTTGCTGAACGTGATCGGGTCGCTCGACGCACCGACCTCGGGCACCGTGACGGTGGCGGGGCGGCGGATCAGCGGCACGAAGCGGCGTGACCTCTTCGGGTTCCGCCGTCGAACGGTGAGCTTCGTGTTCCAGAGCTTCAACCTGTTCCCGGGCCTGACCGCGCTGGAGAACGTGCGGTTCGGCGCCGACGTGGCCGGGGCTTCGACCGATCCGGCCGCGATCTTGCGGGACGTCGGGCTCGGGGAGCGCGTGGACCACTTCCCGCACGAGCTGTCGGGCGGGGAGCAGCAGCGCGTCGCGATCGCCCGGGCGCTCGCGACGGGCAACCCGATCGTGCTCGCCGACGAACCGACCGGCGAGCTCGACTTCACGACCGGCGTGCAGATCCTGGAGCTGCTCCGACGACAGGCCGAGCAGGGCAAGACGGTGCTCGTCGTCACGCACAACCGTGAGATCTCGAGGATCGCCGACCGCGTGATCGAGCTCTCGAGCGGGCGCAAGGTGAGCGACGGACCTCCCCGGGGCGGCAGGGCCGAGATCGCCGACCTCCACTGGTAGGTGACGGGCGATGCGTCGGTTCCTGATGTGGGTGCGATGGTCGGCTCGCGATCTCCGCGCGCGGTGGGTCCAGGTCGTCGCGACCGCCCTGATCATCGCGATCGGGACCGGGACGACGGCGGCGGTGGGCAGCATGACGATCTGGCGGCACGCGTCCTACGACGCGAGCTACGCCCGTTCGCATCACTTCGACGTCCGTGTGCAGCTCGCGGAGGGGAGCGTGGTGCCACAGGGATCGTTGCTCGACGCGATGACGCCACTGGTGGAGCGGGGTTGGGTCGCAGCCGCCGAGGAGCGGCTGAGCGCGCCCACGCAGGTGGACGCTTCGCGCGGGGGCGAGACCGTGCTCGTGCCCGGGCGCTTGGTGGGCGTCGACCAGACGGCCAGCGGGCCCCACGTGAGCGCGATCGCGATCCAGGCGGGGCGAGGGCTCGGTGCGGCCGACGTGGCGCGACCCGCCGGGGTGCTCGAAGCGCATTTCGCGGACCACTACGCCCTGCCGTCGAGCGGGACCATCGGCCTGGCGGGAGGGACGCGCCTCCCGTACGTGGGAACCGGCTACGCGCCCGAGTACTTCATCGTGACGACCGCGGCGGGAGGCTTGCTCGCCGAGGCGAACTACGCGGTCGTGTTCGTGCCCCTGGCGGTGGCGCAGGAGCTGTCGGGCTCGGGCGGCGGGGTCAACGATCTGGTGGTGCGGCTCTCGGCCGGGGTCTCGCGCACGGCAGCGCGCCGCGTGCTGGCGAGCGCGATCGAGGAACGCCTGCCGCGGGTCGCGGCCACGGTGTCCACGGTCGACGACGACCCGGCATGGCGGGCGCTGTACGGCGACCTCGAAAGCGATCAAGGGACGATGAACGCGGTGGCGGCGCTCATCTTCGCCGCCGCGGCGTTCGCGGCCTTCAGCCTCACCAGCCGGATCGTCGAGGCGCGTCGCCGCGAGATCGGCGTCGCGATGGCGATCGGCCAGCGGCCGTGGTCGATCGCGATCCGCCCGGTCCTGATGGGGTTCGAGATCGCGTTGCTGGGCGTCGCGTTCGGGGTGGGTGTCGGGCTGCTGATCGCGGAAGGATTGAAGGGGGTGCTCGAGTCGATGCAGCCGATGCCCGTGTGGCAAGCCCCGTTCCAACCCGGGTCGTTCGCCCGCGCCGCGGCGATCGGCCTCGTGCTCCCGATCGTCGCGACGCTCTGGCCGGTATGGCGGGCGGTCCGCATCCAGCCGGTCGACGCGATCCGCACCGGCCATCTGGCGGCGAAGGGCGGTGGGCTCGCGCCGCTCGTGCGGCGGGCGACGTCCCGCGGCAGGAGCATGACCGTGATGCCGGTCCGCAACGTGCTGCGAGCGCCCCGGCGCACCATGCTGACCGCGCTCGGGATCGCGGCGGCGATCACGTCGATGGTGGGGCTGATCGGCCTGATCGACTCGTTCAACGCGACGGTGGACCGCGGCGCGGCCGAGGTCCGGGCGGGCGCCGCCGACCGCCTCGAGGTCGCGCTCGCCGGGTTCCAGCCTGTGGACGGACCGGTGGTCGCGGCGGTGGTGGGTGCGCCGGGGGTGCGTGACGCCGTTCCGAGCCTCAGGGTGGGCGCGAAGCTCGAGGGCACGCAGGATCTGGACGTGCAGCTGGAGGTCATGGACCTCGCGAACGGCGTATGGCACCCGACCGTGCGAGACGCCGCCGACCCGGCGGGGAAGCCCGGCGTGGTCCTGGCGGACAAGGCCGCGACCGACCTCGGCGTGGTGCCGGGGGACACGATCTCGGTGGAGCACCCCGTCTTCCACCCCGGGAGGCAGGCCGTGCGCTCGGTGGTGACCGAGATGCGGGTGGTCGGCCTGCATCCCTATCCGATGCGCGGCTTCGCCTACGTGGATCTGCGCGATGCGGCGGCGCTCGGCATGGCCGGGATCGTGAACGCCGTGCAGGTCGCGCCGGCGCCCGGCGCGGACCTCGGAGCGTTGAAGCGCACGCTCTTCGAGATCCCGGGGGTGGCCTCGACGCAGCCGGCCGACGCGACGGTGGGGGTGTTGCGGGACCTGATGGCCAGGTTCATGGGCATCTTCCGTTTCCTGCAGCTGTTCGTGCTCCTGCTCGCCGTGCTGATCGCCTTCAACGCGGCGTCGATCGGCGTGGAGGAGCGGGCACGCGAGCACGCCACGATGTTCGCGTTCGGCGTGCGGCTGCGGTCGGTGCTTCGCGAGATCACCGCCGAAGGGCTGATCGTCGGGCTGGTCGGGACCGTCATCGGCGTGGGGCTCGGGATGCTGGCCGTGCGGTGGCTGACGTCGGGCAGCGCTGAGGAGATGCCCGATCTCCAGCTCTTCGTGACGGTCGCACCGGCCACGATCGCCACCGCGTTCGTGATGGGGGTCGCGGCCGTGGCGCTCGCGCCGCTGTTCACCGCGCGCAAGCTCCGCCGCACCGACATCCCCTCGACGCTCCGAGTGATGGAGTGAAGATCGCCGCGCCGAAGCGAACGGCTCGACGCATGTAGCGTGCGATGTGAAGTCGCCACAGCACGAAGGAGCCCCGTCCATGGATGCGAACGAGTGGGGACCGCGTATCCCGCGGTTCATCGAGCCGTTCCGGGTCGAGCCGGGAACCGAGGTGCGGCTCGAACGGGACTTCGACCCCCGCTTCAAGGCGGGCGTGTCGAAGAAGAAGGAGGGCGTGGCGCTCCTGCGGCAAGGGGTGGAGCTCCTGGCCGAGTACCAGGCGCGCCTGGCCGCGCAGGACACCTACGGTCTCCTGGTCGTGCTGCAGGCGATCGACGCGGGCGGCAAGGACGGGACGATCCGTCACGTCATGACCGGGGTGAACCCCCAGGGCGTGAAGGTCACGAGCTTCAAGGTGCCTTCGGCCGAGGAGCTCGACCACGACTTCCTCTGGCGCTACGCGAAGGCGCTGCCCGCCCGCGGCGAGATCGGCATCTTCAACCGATCGCACTACGAGGAGGTGCTGGTCGTGCGCGTGCACCCGGAGCATCTCGACCGCCAGCGCCTTCCCGCGGAGGCCAAGGGCGAGGACGTCTGGACGCGTCGCTATCGGGAGATCGACGACTGGGAGCGCTACCTCGTCGACAACGGGTTCCGGATCGTGAAGCTCTTCCTCAACCTGTCGAAGGAGGAGCAGCGGATCCGGTTCCTCAAACGT
>JBLMXP010000263.1:0-31329 GCA_050257835.1 Planctomycetaceae bacterium
GTCCTCCAAGGGCATCGGCTCCGCCGGGATCGACGGCCGCGTCGCGTCCTCGACCGCCTGCGCGGGCTCGAGCCTCGCGACCGGGAGGTCGCGCAGGCGTTCCAGGAGCTCGACCCACAGATCGACCCCCAGCTCGCCGATCGCCCGCGCCGACGCCGGGTCCCAGTCGAGGTCGGTCAGCGGCGCGGGCGCGACCAGGTCGGTAGGCTCGTGCGGCATCGGCACAGCTGAGCACACGGGAGCCCGGAGCGTCACGGCCCCGAGCGTCCGGCGGCCACGATGGAATGCGGAGGCTGCCGGCCGCGTTCAGGGGCGCGGAAAGGAGCACGACCCATGCCGGCCATCACCGTTGACGACCTGACCCTCCTCGAACGCCTCCCCGCCCCCGATCCCGGGGCGCGTCCCCGTCCCGTCCGCACCGTCGTGACGGCCCCGAGCGGCCTCGAGGGCGAGGGCTTCCCTGTCCGCCGCGCCTTCGCGGGGGTCGACCTCGCCGACCTCGACCCGTTCGTCCACATGGACCAGATGGGCGAGGTCGAGTACGCGCCCGGCGAGCCCAAGGGCACGCCCTGGCACCCGCACCGCGGGTTCGAGACCGTGACCTACATCCTCGACGGGATCTTCGAGCACCAGGACTCCAACGGCGGCGGCGGCGTCATCACGAACGGCGACACGCAGTGGATGACGGCCGGCGCCGGGATCCTGCACATCGAGAAGCCGCCCGAGCACCTCGTGGTGAGCGGCGGCCTCTTCCACGGGATCCAGCTGTGGGTGAACCTGCCGAAGGCCGAGAAGTGGGCGCCGCCGCGCTACCAGGACCTGCGAGCGAACGAGGTGGGGCTGCTCGCCACCCCCGACGCGGGCGCGCTGGTGCGCGTGATCGCGGGCGAGCTCGCCGGGCGTCCCGGTCCCGGGCAGACCTACACACCGATCACGATGCTCCACGCCACCGTGTCGCCGGGAGCCGGCCTCGCGCTCCCGTGGAACCCCGCGTTCAACGCGCTCGCGTACGTCCTCGCGGGCGCAGGGTCGGTCGGCGCCGAACGCCGTCCGATCGCCACGGGCCAGCTCGCGGTCCTCGGCGCCGGTGACGTCGTCACGCTCGAGGCCGCCACCGCCCAGGAAGGGCGGTTCCCGGCACTCGAGGTGCTGCTGCTCGGCGGCCGTCCGATCGGCGAGCCGGTCGCGTGGTACGGGCCGTTCGTGATGAACACCCGCGACGAGCTGATCCAGGCCTTCGAGGACTACCAGGCGGGCAAGCTCGGGTCGATCCCGGCCGTGCACCACACCCCCGAGGAGATCGTCGAGTCGCGTCCGGAGTCCCCCGAGGGCTGAGGGTCCGCCGCGGGATACGCTTGCGGCGTGGACACGTGGAAGTACTACGGCATCACCCACGCCGACCACGTCGTCTGCAACCCGACGAGCCCCGAGCGGCTCGAGGAATGCATCGAGCTCCTCGAGCTCAGCCCCGGCGCCACCGTCTGGGAGGGCGCGAGCGGCAAGGGCGAGTTCCTGATCCGCCTCGTCGAGCGCTACAGCGTCCGCGGCACCGGCATCGACATCTCCGCCTACGAGATCCCGGTCGCCCGCGAGCGGGCGGCGGCGCGGGTGCCCGACGCCGACCTGGAGTTCATCCAGGCCGACGCGGCCACGCAGCCGGCCGCATCCGACAGCGTCGATCTCGCGATCTGCCTGGGCGCCAGCTGGATCTGGGGCGGGTACCGCGGCACGCTCGTCGAGCTGCGCCGCATCACCCGGCCCGGGAAGCTCGTCCTCGTCGGTGAGCCCTACTGGATCCACGAGCCCGACCCCGCCTACCTCGCCTCCTCGGGGATGACCGCGGACCTGTGCACGACGATCGACGGCAACCTGGCGATCGCTCGCGAGGAGGGGCTCACGCCGCTGTACCTGCAGCCGAGCCGACCCGAGGACTGGGACCGCTACGAGTTCCTCCAGCTTCGGGCTGCGGAGCGGTACGCGGCGACCCACCCCGACGACCCCGATGTACCTGAGCTCCTCGAGCGAACGCGCAAGGAGATCGACGAGTACCTGCGCTGGGGCCGCGACACGCTCGGCTGGGGCATCTACCTCTTCCGCCGCGCCGACTGATCCAGGTCGCCGGACCGTCGGGGACCACGGCGACACCGGTTACCGGCCCGGCGGAACTCCCGTCGATCACTCGCCGGGCCTGGAGGAGCAGCCGAACGCCAGCGACTCTCGCCGGGGCACGCGCCGCGGCCGTGATACCGACGATGCCGTGGCCGCTCCACACCCGTGTCCCGCCGAGCGACATCTCGCGTTCGCCGCCACCCGTACCCCGGGCTACGCTCGCGGGGTGGAGCGTCTCGAACGCCGCGCCCCCCGGCTGACGCGCTGGGTGCTGGTGCCGGCACTCGACCTGTCGGGGCGGGTGGAGCGGGACCAGATCGGGGTGGAGGCGGGCTCGCTCACCTACGGCGCCTTCCTGTCGCTCCCGCCGCTGCTGCTGCTCGCGCTCACCGTGCTCGAGGTGTGGCTGTCGAGCTCCGATGCGGCGGCCCGCGTGGTCGCCGCGGCGGAAGACCTCTTGCCCGGACTCGGGGAGCTCCTGAAGAGCGGGATGCAGCTGTCGACCTCGGCCGCGGTCGGCGCCGGGATCGTGGGGATCGCGACCCTCCTGTGGGCCGCGTCGGGGTTCGCGGCCAGGGCGCGTCAAGCGCTGGGGGCGATCTTGGGGACCGAGCGGACCGGGCTGGTCGCCGGGCGGGCCGTCGCGGGTGCGCTCGGAGTTCCGGTGCTCCTGTTGCTCACGGTCTACGTCGGTGTCGCGACGTGGCTCGGCGGCGTCTCGATCGCCGGCGCAGCCGGCGTCGCTGCGCGGGGCGCGGCCTTCGCGGCGCTGCTCGTCGCCGGGTGCGCCGTGTGGACGGTCGTGTACCGGTTGATGACGCCTGGCGCGGGTCCGTCGCTCCGCGGCCACCTCCCCGGCGGCGTGGCCTTCGGGGTCGGGTTCCTGCTGCTCGAGCGGTTCGGCGCCGTGTACGTGGACCACGTCGTCGCGCGCTCACGCGCTCTCTACGGGGCCGTCGGAGCGCTCTTCGGGCTGTTCGCGTTCCTGTACCTGGCGATGTGGCTGTTCCTGCTCGGCGCCGAGCTGACGGCCGCGCGTCGCGACGGCACCGGCTGGTGGGCGCCGCCGGGACCGGGGGCGCTCAGACCTCCGGCTCCAGGACGATGACCGGGATCACGCGGTCGGTGCTGGCCTCGTAGTCGGCGAACTGGGGCCGGGCCGCGACCTGGCGCGCCCAGAGCGCGTCGCGTTCCTCGCCCTCGGTCACGCGCGCCCGCGCGCGGACCGTCGTGGTGCCGACCTCGACGGTGACCTCGGGGTTCGCGAGGAGGTTGTGGTACCAGTCGGGGTTCGTGGGCGCACCGCCCTTGGAAGCGAAGACCACCATGCGGTCGCCGTCGGCCAGGTACACGAGCGGGTTGATGCGCTCCTGCCCCGTCTTGGCGCCGATCGTGTGCAGGAGCAGCATCGTGGCGCCCTCGAACCGACCGCCGACCTTGCCCTCGTTCGCGCGGAACTCCTCGATGATCTGCGTGTTCCAGTCCCGGACCTCCACCATCTGCGTGTCGCCTCCCTGTCGGATGATCTTCCGCGACCCACCAACGTCAGGGCCCGCCCGCGTGTTCCCTCAGCCCGTGCGCCAGATGCCGGAGAAGGGGGCAGCGGAGGCAGCGCCGCCCAGGTAGGTCGTGATCCCGAACCCCTGCTCGAGGGTGCGGAGCAGGCTGTAGTGGTTCGCGGGCTGGTCGCTCGTGCCGGGCGTGACGAGCGGGCTCCGAACGTACATCCCGACGTTGCCGCCGCCGCCCTGATCGGTCGTGCCCTCGTCGAACGTGACGATCAGGACGCCGCGCGAGCCGAACGCCGGCGAGGCGAGGATCTTCGGGACCTCCCGGGCCAGGAAGTCGTCGAACTGGGTGAGGGCGACCGGCGCGCCGCCGCAGTTGTCGTGCGCGTCCTCGCACAGGTTCGGCGCGATCAGGTTGAAGCCCCCGACGTCGCCGCTCGCGAGCGCCTGGTCCAGCGCCGACGTGTCGTTCGTGCCGCCGCTCCCGGTCGGCAGGACGTTCGCGAGGCACCCGGCCGACGGGCTGGTCGCCGACCACTGCCCGTTCGTCCCCTCGATCGAGTCGTAGTAGACGGCCGGGTCGTGCTTGACGGCGTACTCGCTGCCGTTGCCGCCCGCGTCCACGAGGCCGCACGGTGCGGGCATCGATTGCATCCACGCCTTCCAGGCGTGGCCGGCCGCGTCGAGCTGTGAGAAGAGGTTGTCGACGTCCTGGTGGCACTCCGAGGGCGGCTTGTCGTCCTGCTGGCACGACGTGTACTGGCCCGAGGTCATCGCGACGTAGTTCGCCAGCGAGGCGTGTGTGACGGCGTCGTAGTTCGTGAGCGACGCGGTGGTGGGGCCGAGGGTCCCCGCGAGGTAAGGCATCGAGGTGGCCGAGATCTCGCTCCGCTCGGTGTTCTCACCGATCACGAGGAACACGGGCCCGAAGCGCGGCACGTGGCCGCCGGTCACGGTCGAGGCGGGGCTCGAGGGCGCGTCGGAGGACGTCGCGCCCGACGGGGTCGCGCCCGACGAGCAGGCCGCGAGCAGCAGGCACGCCGCGAACGCGAACGCCGGGAGGCCGCGGGGGGAGGTCATCGACCGACCGTACCGGGGGTGGCCCTCACGCGGGCGTGTTGCCCTGCGGCGATCCTGTGGAGACGGTGTGACGGCGGCGGAGCGCCTCATCCGGCGACCGAGACCTGCAAGGCGTCGCCGCCGCGGACCACGACCCGCCGCCCGGTAGGCACGGTCTGCCCGCCGACCGTCACCGGCGCGGCGGAGGTCACCGTGAGCGAGGTGAGCCCCTGGACCAGCCGGACGTGGATCGTCCCGGGCTCCGGGTAGCGCGCGGGCCGGAGACCGCCGTAGTAGGCCGCGAGGATCTGGGCGGCGGAGAGCCCGCGGCGCGCCTTGCCGTAGGCCCCCCACTGCACCATCCCCACGCCGTGCCCCCACCCCCGGCCGGTGACGACGAGCGTGTGCCCGTCGACCGACATCGAGGCCCACGTCGAGGAGGGGATCGTGACCGGCAGCCGCGTCGTGCCGTCGAGGCTCTGCGGCGGGTAGCGGCCGGGCGCGAGGCACGGCGCCCATCCGTTCACGTCGGCCTGGAGCGTGCCCAGGCTGATCGTGCGCACCACGCCGCCCCCGCGGAGGGTGACGTCGCCACCGTGCACCTGCGCCGCCGCGATCCGCGGGCCGTCGGGCCACGCGCCGGCCGCGACCAGGAACCGGGTGAGGTCGCCGAACGGGAAGGCGACGCGCCAGTGCGAGAGGGGAGACGCGTGGTCGTCGCGCTCGGGGACCGGCCGCAGGTACGGCAGAGGGTCGGACCCGAAGACCTGGTCGTTGCCGTACGTGTGCCCGTTCGAGGTGGAGAAGTAGACGGTGTCCGCGGGCCGGCCCTGGTAGAGGAGCACCTGCCCGGCGGTGCGGCGGACGGCTTCGTTCCAGCGGCGGATCGCCGGCTCGGCCGGCACCGGGATCCCCCGGTAGACCTGGCAGTCGGTGGAGGCGCAGATCGGCGTCGGGAGCGGCGCGCCCTGCGCGCCCGTCCAGCCGGTCGTGGCGAGGGCGTAGGAGCGCGCGGCGATCGCCTGGGCCTCGAGCGCCGCCATCGGCCAGGTCGGCGGCACCTCGGCGAGCCCCTCGAGGTAGCGCTCGAACGGAAGCGTGAGCAGCAGGTCGAGCGTGCCGTCCTTCGCGCGGGTCACGGTGAGCCTCCCGGGGTAGCGCGCGTCGAGGGTCGGCTGCTCGGGATGCTTGCATCGCGAGGCGACGTGCGGGTAGGCGCCCTGGACCAGCAGCGACCCGCGCGTCGGGGCGATCGTCACGCCCTGGCCGGGCGGGACCGACAACGGTGTGGCGGAAGGCGCCGTCGACGTCGGGGCGGCGCTCGACGCCGGCGGCGTGGACGACGCGGGGCCGGTCGTGGTGGTTGGCGACCCCGTGCAACCGACGAGCGCCACGGCGAGCATGAGGGGGAGGGCGAGCCGGGAACGCACCCTCCGACGCTAGCAGGGCGCCGGGTTGTGGCCTGACGTCGCCGCCGCCCGTCCCGGCATCTGACGCGCGGACACGTCGAGGACCCCGTGCGGAGGACCTACGAGGGTGACCGTCGTTCGCCCTGCGACGGGCCTATTTCGCGTCCGACGGCTGTGCGACCGCCCCTCGCCGGACGATACGAGGGTAAGGATGGCCACGATCTTGATCATCGACGACGAGGACGTGATCGGGCTGATCATCCGCCACCACCTCGAGCCCGACGGGCACGAGGTGCTGCAGGCGGCCGACGGCCCGAGCGGCATCGCGCTCGCCGAACGGGAGCGACCCGACGCGATCGTGCTCGACCTGATGATGCCCGAGATGGACGGGCACGAGGTGCTCGACCACCTCAAGGCCGACGAGCGCACGCGCGAGATCCCCGTCGTGGTGCTCACCGTGATGCGGTCGTTCCATCGCGACGCCCGCTGCCTCCAGCAGGGCGCGGTCAAGGTCGTCGGCAAGCCCTTCGATCCGGCCGAGCTCACGGTCGACCTGCTCGAGCTCGCCGCCGGCGACGCCTGACGCAACCCCGAACCGCCGGCTCGTTCGCGTGGGACACTCCGCGCCATGTCCGCGGCCGAGGCAACCAAGAGTGGCTCCCTCGACGCGTTCCGCGAGGTCTTCCGCAACCCGAACCTGCGCCGGTTGCAGCTCGCGTGGGCGGGCTCGCAGCTCGGCACGTGGGGCTTCGGGGTCGCGCTCGCCGTCTACGCCTACGACCGGGGCGGGCCCGCCGCGGTCGGGCTGGTCGCCCTGCTGCGGTGGATCCCCTCGGCGATCGCCGCGCCCTTCATGGGCGCGCTCGGCGACCGGTACCCACGGCGCCTCGTGATGGTCTCTTCGGACCTCGGGCGCGTCGTGGTGATCAGCCTCGCGGCGGCCGCGGTCTTCCTCGACCTGCCCTCGCTCGTCGTGTACCTGTTGGCGGCGCTCGGGGTCGTGATCTCGACCGCGTTCCGTCCGGCGCAGGCCGCGATCACCCCATCGCTCGTGTCCACGCCGGACGAGCTGACGGCGTGCAACGTCGTGTCGAGCTCGATCGAGAGCGTGGGGATGTTCCTCGGGCCGGCGATCGGCGGCGCGATCCTCGCGGTGAGCGGTCCCGGGGAGGTGTTCGTGGTCGCGGCCGTGACGTTCGTCTGGTCCGCGCTCTTGATCTCGCGGATCCACACGGGGGAGCGTGCAGAGGAGACCGAGTCGGCCGACGAGGGCGATCGCGAGCGCGAGTCGTTCTGGACGCACGCGACGGCAGGGTTCGCAACCGTGCTGCACGAGACGAACGCGCGTCTGATCGTCGGTGTGTTCTGCGCGCAGTTCGTGATCGCCGGCGCCCTCGTGGTGCTGGAGGTGGTGATCGCGCTCGACCTGCTCGGACGCGGCGACGGGTGGGTCGGCGTGATCGCGGCCGCGTTCGGGATCGGGGGCATCGCCGGCGGAGCGATCGCCGGCGCACTCGTTGGGCGCGGCCGGCTCGCCGGCGACTTCGCCGTCGGGGTGTTGTTGTGGGGCCTCCCCTTGCTGGTGATCGGCATGTGGACGACGCCGGCCGTCGTGATCGTCGCGATGGCGGCCATGGGTATCGGCAACACCCTGGTCGACGTGTCCGGGTTCACCCTTCTCCAGCGAGCGGTCCCCGAAGACACGCTCGCCCGAGTCTTCGGGGTGGTGCAGACGCTCTTCCTGCTGATCGTGGCGATCGGTGCCTCGGTCACGCCGCTGCTGATCGATCTGGCCGGTGCCAAGGCGACGCTGCTCGGGTTCGGTTGCTTCCTGCCGATCGTGATCGCGCTGACCTGGCGCAAGTTGGCCGCGGTGGATGCGGCGGCCACGGCGCCGGAGCGCGAGCTGGGGCTCCTGCTCGGGATCTCGTTCTTCGAGCGGCTGCCGCGGCCGGTCCTCGAGAGCCTCGCGCGCAGGTTGGAGCCGTTCCGCCTGCCCGCCGGCACGCGGCTGTTCGAGCAGGGCGACCGAGGCGACCGCTTCTACGTCGTGGCGTCGGGGGCGGTCGACATCCACCGAGACGGCGTGCTCGTGGCCACGATCGAGCCGGGCGGCTTCTTCGGCGAGATCGCGCTGCTGCACGACGTGCCCCGCCAGGCCTCGGCGACCGCCCGCGACGACGCCGAGCTGCTCGCGCTCGACGGCGCCGCGTTCGTGCCGGCGGTCACCGGCCACGGCCCCAGCGCCGAGGCCGCGCTCGAGGCGATGCAGGACTACGGCGTGCCGTCGCTCGGGATCTGAGGCCCCTTCCTCCGCGGCCGGGTCTGGGTGGTCGCGCGGACGATCTCGCGCGCCTCGTCGATCCGCGTCCGGTCCACGAACAGCCGCACGCCGACCTCCCACAGGCTGCTCAGGAAGCCGGGCTCCTTCCACCACCAGACGATGCCGGCGTCCTCGAGGCCCTTCGCGATCCGGTCTGCGTCGCGGCGGGTGAACTGGCCGAGGTAGTCGGTCCGCACGTCGGGAGGGATCCGGTCCCACCGGGGCATCAGGGGTTCCTTCGTCAGGACGTCCGGGCTTGCCGCACGAAGCGTTGAGCCGCCGAGACCCGAGGGCCCCAGCGGCTCAACACGGCGAACCTTACCGGGCGCCCGCGATCCCTGTCCAGGCCTCGCCGCGAGGAAGAGTGACAAGAACGTGAGCGCGTGCCCTCGGCAGCCTCAGCTCGGCTGCGGCGGCACCAGGACCAGACGGAGTCCGCGGTGGCGGATCCCGCGGATGATCGACGGGAGGGCCTTGATCGTGTGCAAGGCGTCTCCGCCCCCGTCGTGGAGCAGGACGATCGATCCGCGCTCCACGTTGGACAGGACGCTTCGGCGCACCTGGGCGGGCGTGAGCCCCGAGCGCCAGTCGGCGGGGTCGACGCTCCAGGTCACCAGGCGCATGCCCTGGCGGCGCGCTTCTTGGACCACGGCGTCGTCGTCCCATCCGCCGGGCGGGCGGAACAGGGTCGGGTCGGCGCCGAGGCTCCGCAGGAGGGCGTTCGTCTTCGACAGCTCCTCGGTGAGCTGGCCCGGCGAGAGCCCCTGCAGGGTGAGCGGGTGGTTCCACGAATGGTTGCCGATCTCGTCGCCGGCCCGCAGGACGGCGCGCACGAGACCGGGGTAGCGGGCCGCCTGGGTCCCCACCATGAAGAAGGTGGCGTGGACGTGGAAGCGGCGCAGGATCGCGAGGACCTTGCGGGTCGCTCCCGGCCAGGGCCCGTCGTCGAAGGTGAGGGCCACCTCCTTGGGGGCGTGGCCGGGGCCGAGCGAGCGGTCGGTGACGGACACGACGTCGCCGGAGATCGCTCCGACGACCGTGATCTCCCGCGTCGGGTACGTGTCGAGCGTGCGCTCGGGGTTGCCGACGCGCACGCCCGCATCGCGGACGATCCGGCGCGTGGCCTCGACCGTGTCGGGGCCGTCGCGGACGTGGATCCGGTCACCGGCGCGCAACACGGTGGCGGGGTCGGGGACGGCGCCGTTCAGCACGATCGCGCCGAGGTGCGCCGCGGGGTCCAGGACCTGTCCGGTGACCGAGCGCAGCGCGCCCGGGAGGGGGCGGAGCCGGTCGTCCGCGACGAGCTCGGCGAAGGTGGTGCCTGCCGGGATCGTCTGGGGCGCGCCGTTGACCTCCACGCGGACCGTGAGGGCGTGCGCGGTCACGGTCGCGTTGCACGCCGCGAGCGCCGCCACGAGCGCGAGCGCGCCGACGGCGCGGGCGGCACCGGGGAAGGTGGGGCCGGCCAAGCAGGCATCGTGGCACAGCGCGCGCCGGCGCGCCGTCGGCCCATCGGCGGACATCTCCACCCCGTCGTCACCCGCGCGGGTGTCCGCGCGTGCCACGCTGGGCTCCGATGGACCGACGTGGGTTCCTGCGCGCGGGGGTGGTGGCGGCGGCCGGGGTGGCCGTGGCCGGTGCGATCGCCGTGCGCCTGGCAGAGGAGGACCGGACGCCCCCGACCGGCCCGGTCTACCGGGCGTTCACCCCCGACAGCGAGTGGAACCGGCCCCTGCCGAGCGACGCTCCGGTGGACCCACGCAGCGACGCGTTCGTGTCCTCGATCGCGGGGTTCGCCCCGGACGTCGCCTTCCCGACCCTGGCCGACGGACGGTGGGCGGAACCGATCTTCTGGGCCGGCGAGGGCGACCCCGAGCACGCGGTCGAGGGGTTGCCCTTCCCGGTGCGGATCCCCGCGGACGCCGTGCCCGCGGCGACGAACGACGCGCAGCTCACCGTCTACGACCTCGAGCGCGGTTACGTGATCAAGCTGCAGGGAGTCGTGCGCGACGGTGGCTCCTGGGGCAGGCCGAACACCTCGATCTACTACCTCGACTCCAACGGTCTGGCCGGGACGGTGCGCGGCTCCGACGACCCCCGCAACCGGGGCCACCGCGGCTTCCCCCCGCCGATCCACGCCGTGCGGTGGGACGAGGTCCAGGCCGGGGAGATCGCGCACGTCCTGAAGGTCGCGATCCAGCACACGGCGCCCTGGCACGTCTACCCGGCAGCCGGGGACGAGCACGGAACGGGCGCGGTCCCCGAGGGGGCGATGTTCCGCATCAAGCCCTGGGTCGACCTGCGTCGGCGCGGTCTCCGCGGCGCCGCGCTCACGATCGCGCAGGCGATGCAGACCTACGGGTTCGTGATCGGGGATCAGTCCGGCGTTGCGTTGGCGTTGAAGCTCTAGAACCTCCAGGCCGACGGGTCGCCCCACCGGTGGAGCGACGTCGGCATCGCGAGCGACTCGTTATCAGCGATCGGGTTCGACGACCTGCACTGCATCGAGCTGGGGTACCGCCGGCCCTGAGGCGCGCAGGCGGTAGCGTGGGCGCATGCGCACCCGTGAGGTGACCCTCGACGCGCCGGGAGGCGCGGTCCCCGCCCACCTGGCCGAGCCCGACGGCGCCGCGCTCGGGGGCGTCGTCGTGATCCAGGAGTGGTGGGGGCTGGACGACCACATCCGCTCGATCGCCGACCGCCTCGCCAACGAGGGGTTCGCCGCGCTCGCGCCCGATCTGTACCGAGGGCAGCAACCCACCGAGCCCGACGACGCCCGGAAGCTCGCGATGGCCCTGGACGACGCGGACGCGCTCGCGAGCCTTCACGCGGCGGTCGCCTTCCTCCACGCGAACGGCCACGAACGGGTCGGCGTCACGGGGTTCTGCATGGGCGGGAGCCTGGCCTGGGAGGTGGCGCTCACGGCCGACGACGTGGCCGCCGTCGTGCCGTTCTACGGCGGCGTGGAGACCGCCGGCGGACTCGCGCCCCGGATGCCGGTCCAGGCCCACTACGCGGAGCACGACCGGTTCCCCGACGAGATGCTCGAGGCGGTGCGGGGCGCGCTCGGCGAGGACTTCCACCGGTACCCGGGCACGTCGCACGCGTTCATGAACGACACCCGCCCGGCCTACGCGCCGGAGGCCGCGGCGCTCGCCTGGGAGCGGATGATCGCGTTCCTCCGCGAGCACGTGAGCGGCTGACCGGCACGTATCAGCCGGCGAGCGCGTCGGTGAGCAGCCCGCGCAGGCGGCCCGAGTCGCGGAGCACGCGCACCAGCCGGTGGCCGCCCTCTTCGTAGCGGTGCAGCTGCACGCCGGGGAGCCCCGCCAGGTGCTCGGCGTGCAGGCGGTCCCAGCGATGGCGCGCGCAGTAGTGCACGTGGATCGCCGGCCCTGCGTCGCCGCGCGCCTCCAGGAGTCGCCGCAGGTCGAGCTCCGAGGGGTCGATGCCGCGCAGCCGGCGGACGTGGAACATCTGCGGGAGCCAGCGCACGTCGAGCCAACGCGCGCGATGGGCCCGGTCGATCGCGGTCTGCGGCGAGAACGCGTGCACCTCGTCGACCCCGCATCGCACGCCGAAGGCGATCGCGCCGAACCCGCCGGCGGAGTTGCCGACCGCCACGGCGCGGCGCCCGGGCACGTCGGGCAGCTCGGCCGTGAGCGCGGCCGACGTCTCCTCGAGCGTGGCGCCGAGCCCGCGGATCCCCGCGAGGTACCAGACCTGGTCGAGGTCGCGGGCGAACAGGCGGCGCGCCTCGACGCCCTCGGTCACGCGGAAGAACTCCCACGGCGCGATCCCCAGCGCGCCCTTGATCCCGCCGAACGCGATCAGGCTCCGCGCGGCGGGCTCGGGCGTCTCGGCCACGAACCCCGCGCGCTCGTCGGCGAGTCGCTCCTCGAAGCTCATCGCCGCACCCGATGGCTGGGGACCTTCACGGGACGGCAGGCTAGCAATGGCGCGCCGACGAACCCCGGCTTCGTCGCGATCTCGAACAGGGCGATCGTGCAGATCGTCGAGGACTTCATGCAGCGAACCTGAGGAGCACGGGCTCGCGTTCAGTCGCGCGGACGGGGAAGGCCCTCGATCGCGGCGTCCGTCACCGTGCGGCGGCCCTCGCGCGTGAGGACGTGGACCGAGCCGGGCCCGATCGCGCGCCAGCCGCCGTCGAGGTGCACGGCGGCGGTCCGCTCGTCCAGACCGAGCAGCACGGCGTCCTCGTCGGGCGCCGAGGGCAGCGTCGCCTCCACCCACCCGCCGCCGAAGGTGTCGAAGTGGGGGACGACCGCGACCTGTGGCACCAGGTCCAGCGCCGGGGCGAACCGGCGGCGGGTGTCGCCGGGCATCCGGTCGCGCACGAGCGTCCAGGCGCCCAGCGCCATCGCGCCGGCCGAGGAGCCCGCGAGCGCGGCGCCCTCGCGCCACGCCCGCACGACCGCCTCCCAGACCTTGGTGCCGGCGAGGGTCTTCGGGACGAGCCCCGGGTCGCCGCCGACGAGGTAGAAGAGGCGGCCGGTCCGCGCGAGGTCGACCTGCGCGTCGGCGTTGGCGAGCCGCCGGGTGGTCGCCGGCAGCTCCTCGGCGGCCAGGCCCAGGCCCGCGAACCAGCGCCGCGCGTGCTCCACGGCGAGGTCCGGGCGCTGGCGGGCGGCCGCGGTGGCGAGCACGAACGCGCGTCCGCCGTCGGCCGCCCGTGCCAGGAGCCGGTCCTGGGCCTCGTTCCCGGGCTGGAACTCGGCCCCGCCGACCAGGGCCAGCGGTCCGCTCATCGCCCGATGGTCCCATCTCGGCCCCAGGTTCGCTCACGTTCCGGGTGCCGCGTGCCGAAACCTCGTCCATGGCACGGGTGCTGGTCATCGATGACGAGCCGTCGATCCGTCACATCGTGCGCTTCTCCCTTGAGGCGCACGGGTACGAGGTCATCACGGCCGAGGACGGTCAGCGCGGCGTCGCGATGGCGCGCCGGCAGCACCCCGACGTGATCGTGCTCGACCTGATGATGCCGGTGATGGACGGGCACATGGTGCTCGACGCCCTGCGCTCGGACGAGCGGACCGAGCACGTGCCGACCGTGGTGCTCACGGCGGTCGTGCAGGCGAGCACCCGCGAGCGCTGCACCGAGCAGGGCGCCGCCGCCGTGATGACGAAGCCGTTCGACCCGATCGAGCTGGTTCGCCAGGTCGGGGCGATCGTCGCGGCCTGAGGCCTGCGCCGCCACGTGGAGTTCGTGTGACGAGCCCCGCCGCGGCGGACGAGCGGCGGCTCGCGACGCTACCGTGACGACCCCGCAGGCCGGTGGGGCGGCCGTCTCGCGCGAGGAGGAGATGCGGTGCCCTCGAACGTCTTCGGTCTACCGACGCACATCCTGCTGATCCACGCCGTCGTCGTGCTGCTCCCGATCGCGGCGGCGCTCACCGTCCTGGCCGCGTGCTGGCCGTCGTTCCGTCGTCGCTACGGGGCCGCGGTCCTGCTGTTCACCTTCGCGACGACGCTGTCGGTGCCGCTGGCCGCGCAGAGCGGCGAGAGCCTGCTCTCGCGCCTGCCCGAGACCGCCCAGCGCCTGCACCACGCCTCGCTCGGCCAACAGCTCGAGGTCGCGACCGCGCTGTTCGGGCTCGCGCTGTTCGCGCTGCTGGCGCTCGACCTCGTGCGGCGTGCCGGGCTTCCCGAGGAGGAGCTCGGCGCGTCCGAGCGCTGGCTCCGACGGTTCGTGCCCGCGGGTCTGCGGGCGCCGCGGCGGACCGAGCGCGTCGGAACCCTCGTCTTCCGCGGCGCCCAGGCGCTCGCGGTGACCCTGGCCGTCGTGGTCGTGACGATGACGTTCCTGGCCGGGGACTCGGGCGCGCGGGCCGTGTGGAGCGCCTACCCCCACCTCGCGGCGACACCGACGAGCGACGGCGGCTGAGGCCTACAGAGAGGCGAGCGCCGCGACGTCCTCGGCGCTGAGGCGCCACGCGCCCGCCGCCGCGTTCGTGAGGACCTGGTCGGGGCGCGTGGCGCCGGCGATCACCGAGACCACCGGTTCGAGCGCCAGGAGCCACGCGAACGCCAGCTCGAGCAACGTGTGGCCTCGCTCCTGCGCGAAGCGCGCGAGCGCGTCGATCCGGTCGAACCGCTCCTCGGCGAGCGCCTCCTCGGCGTCCTCGGCCGGCCAGCCCGCGATCCGGGTGCCGGCCGGCGGGGGCGCGCCGCGCCGGTACTTGCCGGTGAGCAGGCCGGCCGCGAGCGGGAAGTACGGGATGTAGGCCAGGCCGAGCCGGGCCGCCTCCGGGAGCGCATCGGTCTCGTCGTCGCGGTCCAGCAGGTTCAGCTCGTTCTGCACCGAGACGAACCGGGCGACGCCATCGCCGGCCGCCTCCTCGGCCTCGCGCAGCTGCGCGGCCGAGAAGTTCGAGCACCCGATCTCGCGGACCTTGCCTTCGCTCACCAGCTCGTCGAGCACGACCAGCGTGTCGCCGATCGGTGTCGCGGGGTCCGGCTCGTGCAGCTGGTACAGGTCGATCCGGTTGGTCCGCAGCCGCTGCAGGCTTCCCTCCACGGCGCGCCGGACGTATGCGGGGTCGGCGCCGCCGGGGCGGGCGTCGTCGACGCGCATCCCGAACTTCGTCGCGAGCACGACGCGGTCGCGCCGCCCCTCGAGCGCCCGGCCGAGGAACTCCTCGCTCTTCGTGCCGCCGTAGATGTCGGCGGTGTCGAGGAACGTGACGCCTTCCTCGAGCGCGGCGTCCACCACCGCGCGGGTGGCGTCCTCGTCGATCCGCCGTCCGAAGTTGTTGCAGCCGAGGCCGACCACCGAGACCTCGAGCGATCCGATCCGTCGCGTGTCCATGCGACCGATGCTCTCAGGCCCGCGGCGTTCCGAACAGGCGGAGGATCCGCTCGAGCGTCGCCGGGTCCCCGCGCCAGCGCTCGGCCACCACGTCGGCGCCGGCCGAGCGCACGAGGTGACGCAGGATCACGGCGGCGACGATCGCGTCGTCGAGCGGCCCCACCACCGGCAGGAACTCGGGGAGCAGGTCGATCGGCGACGCGATCCACACCGCGCCCACCAGGAGCCACCACTTCGCGCCCCTGGGCACCCGCGGGTCCTTCGCGAGGTCCTTGAACAGCAGCAGCAGGTTCGGGATCAGCCCGACCAGCTCCCTGGCCGTCGAGGCGTGCCCGAACGCGAACAGCGCGCCGACCGCCAACGCCCAGATCGCCACGGCGATGCCGAGGCCGACCAGGAGACCGTGGAGCGTCACCCGACGGCTTTCCAGAGCACGACCAAGAGTCCCGCTCCGAACACCACCATCGAGATCGACGCGGCGAGCAGGAACACCTTGAGGTGCCGCAGGACGCCGGGGATCTCGTCGATCGCGTCCTCGACCCGGCGTGCGGCGTGCGCCCGCACGTGCTGCCACTCGCGGCCGGGTTCGATCGCGGCCACCACCGCCGTCTGTCGTCTCGTCGATCGCATCAGCGTCCTCCTCCCGCCTCGAACACCTGCTCCGCGAACGCGTCGAGGCGCTCCGCGCTCGCCTTCAACCGCACCTCCGCGACCGCGGCGGTGGGGGCGCCGAGCACGTCGCGCGCCCGCAGCTCCCGGAACCACCGACGCAGCCGCTCGAGGTTCTGCTCCTCCTCGTCGAGCTCGGCCGCGGTGAACTTCCGCGTCTGGATCTCGTGGTCGATCTCGGCGTCGAACTTGTCGCACTCGCGCACGAACTCGCCCCATTCGTCCTCGCGCGCCTCGACGAACAGCTCCTCGAGCCGCGCGCCCATCGCCTCGCCGGCGGGGTCGGCCGAGAAGACGTAGGCGTCCCCCCCGGCGCGATCGACCAGGGCGAGGACCCGCTCGATCACGTCGGTCGTCGCGACGCGCGAAGGGAGCGCCCACGTGGCCTGTTGCAGCGAGATCGCCCCCGCGCGCTTGAGCTCGCGCCACAGCGCGACGCGGTGCCGCGAGGGGTCCTGCGGCACCCGATACGTCACCAGCGTCCAGCGCGTTGTATCCGCCGTTACGTCCATGAAGTATCAGATGTTACACGCCGAGCGCACGCGTGGAAGGTGGCTACTGCGCCGCCCAGCCGTCGATCGCGACCCCCGTGCCGGTCCCGTTCGCGCCCGGACGCCCGAGCACGACGATCCGGACGCGGTGCACCGTGTCGGCGAGGCCGTTCAACGCGCGCGTGGCGCCCACCGTGGCGGTGGTCGCCGACAGGTCGAGGATCCGGACCTGCACGCCGTCGACGAAGACCGCCGCGCGCCCCATCGAGGGCCCGGTCACGGTGGTGAGCACGAGACCGGTCCCGCGGAAGACGACCGACGCGGAGGCGCCCGCGACGTCGGCGATCGCGTAGCTCCCCCCGGACGCACGGGTGTCCGACACGGCGGCCCAGCGCGCCGGCGGCGACGGGCTCCGGACGGTCGAGGTCGCGGTGGCGAACCCGTCGACGACCACGCGGCTGCCGGTGGCGGCCGCGTCGTGCGTGCCGAGCGCGACGATCCGCAGGGTGTGCGCGCCCGCCCCGAGGCCGCCGAACGCGTGGGCGACGCCGGCGTGGAACGCGGGCGCGTAGCCGTCCACCGTGCCCACCTCGCGACCGTCGACGAGCACGCGGGCCTTCCCCATCGCGGGGCCGGTCGCCGTGTACCAGGTGACGCGGCTGCCCGCGAACGCGAAGGAGAGCGAGGCGCCGGCGCGATGGTCCACGAGGTAGGAGCCGCCGAGCGCGCGGGCGTCGGCCACCGAACCCCAGCGGTAGTCGGTCCCGGGCCCGGTCTGGCCGGCGGTGGTGGCGGCACGGAACGCCGAGGACGTCGTCGCGAGCGGGTTGCCGGCCTGGTCGACGATCGGCGAGACGGCGGTCGCCGGGTCCACGACCCCGACGTAGCGCTGGCCCAACAGCAGCGGAGCCGCCGGCGTGAGCGTCGCGCGCACGACGTCGCCGGTCGCGCAGTCCACGCGGGCGCCCGCGCCGTCGACGCACCGCAGGCTCGACGCCAGGGCCTTGCCGGTGCCCTCAACCCGCAGGGCGAGGGTGGCCGGGCCCACGCCGTGGACCGGTTCGGAGAACGCGACCCGCAGCGGCGCGATCAGCGTGGCGGGCGGCCCGATCGTCGCGGTCGGCGGCGCGAGGTCCGCGAAGCTCGCCTCCGCGCGGTGCGCGGCGTTCATCGTCACCGTGCAGGTGCGTGCGCTGCCCGTGCAGGCCCCCGTCCAGCCCGCGAACTCCGACGCGGCGTCGGGCGTCGCGGTGAGCGTCACCGTGGCGCCGACCGGGACGAGGTCGGCGCACGTCGTGCCGCAGGAGATCCCGGCGGGCTGGGAGGTGACCGTGCCGGCCCCCACCCCGCTCGTGAACACGCGGAGCCGGTAGCCGAAGGTCGCGGTGGCCCGCTTCTTCCCGAGCGTGGTGACCTGGCAGGTGCTCGCGGCGCCCGCCCCCGCGCACGCGCCCCCCCAGGACAGGAGCCCCGCGCCCGCCCCGGGGTCGGCGCTCAGCGTGACGGTCGTGGAGGGGTCGGTGATCGTGGAGCAGGTGCCGGGACAGGCGATCCCGCCGACGTCGGAGGTGACGCCCCCGCCCTCGGTCGCGGTCACGTCCAGGCGCGGGATCTGGATCGTGCGCAGGTCGGTGCCGCGGAAGCGGTCGCCGTCGACGCACCCGCCGATCCCCTTGACGTGCTGGCAACTGGTCCACTGCCAGATCGTCCAGCCGTGCCCGCCCCAGTCGTTGGCGGGCGTGGCCGGCGTCGTCACGCCCCAGTTCGCGACCCAGTACAGGTCGTAGCCGTGGTTCGCGAACCACGTGGTGTCGCCCATCGCGTCGGTCCAGAACGACGGGCTCGAGTAGATCATCGGGCGCACGCCGGTGAGCGCGGTCACGCGCGCGAGCCAGCGCTTCGTCCAGTCCTGCAGGTTCGTCACGGACAGGTGGCCCGTCTGTTCCAGGTCGAGGACGGGGACGATCTCGCCGGGGGTGGGGTCGGCGACCGACACGAAGTGGTCGGCCTCGGCGCCGGCGTCGCCGTTGGAGGCGTCGGGGCGCGCGAAGTGATAGGCGCCGGCGACGATCCCGTTCGCGGTGGCGCCCTTCAGGTTCGCGGCGTAGTAGGGGTCGTCGTAGGTGCGGCCCTCGGTCGCCTTGATCACCGCGAACCGGACCCCCGCTGCCGCGACCTTCGACCAGTCGATCGTGCCCTGCCAGTTCGAGACGTCGATCCCGGGAAGGGTCGTCCGCGCTGCGACCGCGGGCGACGCCGGAGCGAACGACAGGAGGGCCGTCACGAGGGCGACCGCGACGAGACGGGGCACGACGCGCACCTCAAGGTGGTCGGCCGGTGCCCGCTGCGGCTGAAGCCGCCGGGGCGCGAACCCCCCAGGCGGAGGACGCCGCTCAGGCCTGCGGGGTCATCTTCAGCGGCAGGCCGGCGGCCTGCCACGCGTAGAACCCTCCGCTGAGCTCTGCGAAACCTTGGTACCCGGCCGCGACCAGCTCCTTGGCCGCCTCGGTCGACATGTTGCCGCTGCGGCAGTAGATCACGAGCTTCGAGGGGTCCGAGGGCAGGTCGGAGATCTTCTGGGCGATCTCCGTATAGGGGATGAACGCGTCGGTGCCGGGGATCTCGCCCTCGTAGGGCACGTGCACGTTCACCAGGACGGTCGAGGGGTCCTCGAGTCGCGCCTGCAGGGTGGCCGCGTCGATCTTCGTCCAGCCGTCGCCGGACGTGCCGCCGGTATCGGTGGTGCCGCTGCTGCATGCCGTGAGCGCGGACAGCGCGGCGAGGGAAAGGAAGACGGCGACGGCGGAGCGGGCGGCGCGGTGCACGGCGGACCTCCTGGGACGGCGACGTTCGATCCGGGCCACGCTAGAGGGGCGGTGACGGGACGCCGGGGGCGGATCGGCACGCCGTGAGGGGGACCAACGGCCGGAGCCCGGCTCGCGTTCGCGCGGACGCCGATGGCAAGATGCGCGCATGGGTGGGATGGTGCTCGATCCGTACAGCGAGGCCGACCTCGACACGCTCCACGCCGCCGCCAAGACCGTGCTCGAGCGGACCGGCGCGCGGATCATGACCGAGGAGGCCCGCCAACTCCTCTTGGATCACGGCGGCACGCAGGAGGGCGAAGACCTGATCCGGATACCCGGCGACCTCGTGGAGCGGGCGCTCGAGACCGCGCCGAAGCGGTTCTGGATCTACGACCGGAACGCAGAGCCGGCGATGGAGCTCGGCGCCGGCAACGTGTACGTGGGCGCCGGCGTCACGAACCTCAACTACCTCGACCCGCGCGACTTCCAGGTCAAGGACTTCAACCTCGCGTTCACGGCCGAGTCGACCCTGCTCGCCGACGCGCTGCCGAACCTCGACTTCGTGGCGACGCCCGGGGTCACGCGGCCGCTGCCGGACCTGCCGCTCGAGATCGTGAACCAGGAGGAGTTCGTGGCGATGACCACGAACACCACCAAGCCGCTGATGGTGCTGATCGCGGGCGAGCCGGAGCTGCGAGACATCTACGACATGGCGGAGCTGATCGCTGGCGGACCGGAGGCCCTCCGCGAGAAGCCGTTCGTGATCCCGTACCTCAACTCGGTCTCGCCGCTGCTGTTCAACCTCGAGACGATCGACAAGCTGTTCCTCGCGGCCGACCGTGGGCTGCCGGCGTGCTGCCAGGCGGCGCCCCAGGTCGGCGCCACCGGCCCGGTCACGATCGCCGGCACCGTGGTGATCTCGGCGGCCGAGACGCTGATGGGGCTCGTCCTGTCGCAGCTGCGGAACCCCGGCACTCCGTTCGTCAGCGGCACCGTGCCGTTCCTGATGGACATGCGCTACGGGACGGTCACGGCCGGCGGCCCCGACGGCCTGCGGTTCATGGTGGCGATGGGCCAGCTCTGCCGCCGGTGGGGCCTGCCGGTGGTCGGGATGTCGTTCGGCGGAGACTCCAAGGACGCCGACGAGCAGGGCGCGCTCGAGGCCGGGTTCTACGGCTTCGGCACGGTCCTGGGCGGGGTCGACATGGTGTTCGATGCGGGCTGCCTGGAGGGCGGGCTGCTGTTCTCCCCGGAGCTGCTCGTGATCAGCGACGAGCTGGTGGGGATGACCCGGGCGGCCGTGCAGCCCCTCGAGATCAGCGACGAGACGATCGCCCTGGACGTGATCGACGCGGTCGGCCCGGGCAACGTGTTCCTCGGCGAGGACCACACGCTCGCGCACTTCCGCGAGCTGTGGAACCCGCAGGTGTTGTCGTGGGAGGGCCGCCGGGAATGGGAGCTCGCGGGCTCCAAGACGCTGCGGACCCGCTGTCGGGAGAAGGTCTTCGAGGTCTGGGAGACCCACGAGGTCCCGCCGCTGCCCGACGACGTCCTCGCCGGGATGCGCGCGATCATCGAGAAGCGCCGCGCCTCGATCTGAGCTGTGGGCGCCCCCGCAGGCGCGGCGCTCAGACGTCCTCGGCGGTGAGCTGGCCCCCCGCCGGCCCGCGTCCGGTCACGGCCGCGGCGCCGCAACGCGCCGCGAACCCGACCGCCTCACCGGCGCCGCGCCCGAGCGCGAGCGCGTACGTGAGCCCCGCCTGGAACGCGTCGCCGGCGCCGTAGGTGTCGACGACCGGCCCGGGCGGCCCGGGCGCGTCGAAGCGGCCCGAGGTCCCGTCGGCGGCCTCCCAGGCGCCGCCGCGCGCGCCGTCGGTGCGCACCACGAGCCGGGGCCGCACGGCGAACGCCGCGGGGTCGATCCGCTCGGCGGGGTCGCGCGCGCTGCCGACCACGGCGTCGATCGGGACCTCGGCGCGGACCAGCAGGTCGTGCACGCGGCTCACGCCGACCAGCACCCGCGCGGCACGCGCGCGGCGGACCGTCGCGACGTCGGCGGCGGTCACGAGCACCGCGTCGGCTCGGTCGAGCAGGTCCCAGGGGAGCGGGTCTTCCGAGGAGGCCTCCGGGCGCGCGCCGACCGTCACGATCGTGCGCTCGCCCGTCTGGTCGACCATCGTGAGCGCCCAGCGCGTCGGCTCGGCACGGGTCGCGGCGTGCACCCGCACGCCCAGGTCCTCCAGCTCCGCGCGCGACGCTCGGCCGAGGTCGTCGTCGCCGAACGCTGTGAACAGGTGCGACTCCCCGGCCAAACGCGCCAGCTGGATCGCGGCCACGGCCCCCCCGCCGCCGGCCGCCTCCCACCCGTCGCCGCCGTGCGCGATGCCGCCGGCCGGCGGCACGCCGTCGACGCGGACGAACCGGATCCACTCGACGTGCCCGACGACCGCGACGAGCAGCCCCACGCGCTCAGAACGCGGCGAGCGAGGAGCGCTCGTCGATGCGCTGGTCGACGAGGGCGCTCAGCTTCGACATCACGCGGGAGACCGCGGGGGAGGGACGAAGCGTCGCGCCCTCGTCCGTCTCCCGGATCCACGTGAGGCGGGCGTGCGCGATCCGGGAGCCTTCGGTCAGCTGGTCCTTCGGCGCGCGCACGGTGGGCTCGATCGTCTGGCCGCGCGAGAGCATCGCTCGCGAGGCCTCCTTGCTTACCTCGTCGAGGACCCGGTCCCAGAGCCCCGGACGGCCCCGGACCTGGAGGTCGGGGTCCTCGAGCTGGCCGGCGAGGCTCCTCAGACGCTGCTCGACCCGATGCCACCACGAGGCCCATTCCAGGTAGACAGCAGGGCTCATCGGTGGGCAGCGGATCTCGGCGAGCGCGTAGTCCATACGTCGAAGGTAGTCCCGCACGAGGGCCGGTGGCATCGGACGTTCGGAGGGTTCGCCCCTGCGAAGGTCGTAGGCGGGCCCGAGGCTTCCGGCTCACGGACAGCGGCGGTCGGGTGTGGTTCGCTGTGGTCCTCGCATGCTCTACCTCTCCAGCTATCTCGGCACGACGGTCGTCGACGCGGTGGGACGCCCCGTGGGGAAGGTGCACGATCTCGTGGCCCGGCTCGGCGGCGAGTATCCGCTCGTGTCGGCGGTGCGGGTGCGCACCGGGCGCGGGCAGCACCTCGACGTCGGATGGGAGGACGTGCGCGCGTTCGAGGAGTCGCGCGTGTTCCTCTCGCGTGAACGCGACGCCCTCGCGACCTACGCGCTCGGCGAGCGAGACGTGCTGCTCGCCCGCAACGTGCTCGACAAGCAGATCGTCGACCTCGAGGGCCGCCGGCTGATCCGTGTCCAGGACGTCGAGCTGTCGCGCACGGGGACGCGTCTGCGGGTGCTCGGCGTGGACGTCTCGACGTCCGCGCTGGTGCGCCGGCTCGGCCTGCGCAAGACGGCCGAGCGGATCGGCACCCGGCGCCCGCCGACCGCGGTGTCGTGGGAGGACCTCGACCTCGGTTCGTGGCACGACCCGAACGTGCGCCTGCGCGTGACGCGCTCGGGGTTGAAGCGGCTGCACCCGGCCGACCTCGCCGAGATCGCGGCGGACCTGCCGCCCGGCGAGGGTGTCGAGCTGCTCGAGTCGGTCGACGAGGAGACCGCCGCGGACATCCTCGAGGAGATGGGCGAGGAGGACGCGGTGCGGATGCTCGAGGCGCTCGGACCCGAACGCGCGGCCGAGCTCCTCGCGAAGATGTCGCCCGACGATGCCGCCGACCTGATCCAGGACCTCGACCGCGCCGACGGCGAGGCGCTGCTGTCGATGCTGCCCACCGAGGAGGCCTCCGAGATCCGCTCGCTCTTGGGCTACGAGGAGGAGAGCGCCGGCGGCATCATGACGACGGAGTTCGTCGCCGCGTCGGCGCGCGAGCTGGCCGGCGACGTGATCGAGCGGCTGCGCCGGCGCCGGCCCGACGAGGAGCACGCGCACCACCTGTTCGTGGTGGACGAGGACGAGCGCCTCGTCGGTCAGCTGTCTCTCTACGAGCTGGTGATCGCCGACCCGCGCACGCCGGTCGGCGACCTGATGCACGACGATCCCGTCTCGGTGATGACCTCCGACGACGAGGACGAGATCGTCGAGGCGGTCATGAAGTACAACCTGCTCGCGGTGCCGGTCGTCGACGAGCAGGAGCGCCTGGTCGGCGTGATCACCGTCGACGACGTGATCGACCTGGTGGGCCCGCGCCGCGGCTCGAAGGGGCTGCTCGGATGAGTGAGCGGGCGCGGACGCCACGTCGCGAGCGGCGGGGCCGCGCCAGGGGGCTGCGTGGCAGGACCGCCCTCCTTGCCTTCCTCGCGGTGGTCGGCCCGGGCTTGATCTCGGCCGCCGCCGACAACGACGCGCAGGGCATCACGACCTATGCCTTGGTCGGCGCGCGTTTCGGCTACACGCTGCTCTGGCTGACGCTGGTCGGCGGTCTGGCGCTGCTGGTGACCCAGGAAGCCGGCGCGCGCGTGGGGATCATGACCGGCAAGGGGCTCTCGGCGCTGATCCGCGAGCGGTACGGCGTCCGCCTCGCGACGATGGCCATGGTGTTCCTGCTCGTCGCGAACCTCGGCACGACGGCCTCGGAGTTCGCGGGCATCGCGGCGGCGTCCGGCGTCTACGGGGTCTCGCGCTTCATCGCGGTCCCGATCGGGGCGGCCGTCGTGATGCTCCTGATCCTGCGGGGCACCTACAAGCGGATCGAGCGCGTGTTCATCGTGATGTCGTTGCTGCTGCTCGGGTACGTGATCTCCGGGATCTTGGCGAAGCCGGACTGGAACGCCGCGATCCACGGGCTGCTCGTCCCCACGATCGAGTTCAACCGCTCGTTCTTGGTGGCGGCCGTGGCGACGGTCGGCACGACGGTGACGCCGTGGGGCCAGTTCTTCATCCAGGCCTACGTCGTCGACAAGGCGCTCGCGCCCGAGGACCTGCGCTACGAGCGCGCCGACGTGGGGGTCGGCACGCTGGCCACGGTCGTGATCTTGTTCTTCATCGTGGTGGCGGCCGCCGCAACGATCCACGCCACGGGCGGCCGGATCAACGACGCCGCCGACGCGGCCGCCGGCCTAGAACCCCTCGCGGGGAGGTTCGCCGCGGACCTGTTCGCCCTCGGCCTGCTGAACGCGTCCCTGCTCGCCGCGGGCGTCCTCCCGCTCGCGACGGCCTACGCGGTCTGCGAGGCGTTCGGCTTCGAGCTCGGACTCGACAACGCGATCCGCGACGCGCCCGTGTTCTACGGTGTGTTCATCGGCGCGATCCTCGTCGGGGCCGGCATCGTGCTGCTGCCGGGGGTCTCCTTGGTGCCGATCCTGTTCCTCACTTCGGCGGTCAACGGCGTGCTGCTCGCCCCGATCCTCGTGTTCCTGTTGCTCCTGGCCAACGACCGCGAGCTGATGGAGGACCGGGGCAATGGCCGGGTGGCGAACCTCGTGACCACGGCCACGATCGCGTTGTTGATCGGGCTGAGCGTCGTGCTGCTCGCCGCCGGGCTGTGGAGGACCTGACCGCCGAAGCGGCTACACGGGCTCCTCGTACGTGTACTCCTTGCCGATGAACGAGCCCCTGCCGGTGAGCGTCGCGCGTTCGGTGAGCTCGATCAGGCGCCGCGACAGCGCGACCCGCTGTTCGTCGGGGCGGAGCGAGAGGTCGTTCAGCGCCAAGACCCAACGCAGGCGGGCGCGCATGATCCGCGGCGCGTCGACCACGGCGCCGGTGGGCGCCCGCACGACCGGCGCGATCGTGGGCTCGCCGTGCAGGATCGCGCGACCGGCGTCCTTGCTCACCTCGTTCATCAGCAGCTCCCAGAATGAGGCGTCGACCTCGACGTGGAGCCCGAGCTCCTCACGTCCGGCACCGTCGGCCTCCAGGCGCTTGCCGAGCCGGTGCCACCAGGAGGCCCACGCCAGGTAATTGCCGTGGGGCAGCTGCGGGCAGCGGACCTCGGTGATGCCATACGTCATCTGCTGACCCTACTTCGCCCTACAGCATGAGGGCAATCAGCCGAACGTGGGCGGGTGCGTCGGCGCCTCAGACCTCGAACGTCATACCCTCCGCGGCGGAGTCGCACCGATCCGCGAGATCGCCACGGCGTGCCCGCACCGCCTCGAGGATCCGGTCGAGGTCGTCGTCGGTGTGCATCGGGTCGTGGTGGAACAGGACGAGACGATCGACCTTGGCCTTGTCGGCGAACGTCGCGACCTGTGACACGGTCGAGTGCCCCCACCCGACGTGCGCGTCGTACTCCTCGTCGGTGTACTGGCAGTCGTGGAGCAAGACGTCGGCGCCGAACGCGAGCGAGTTCCCGGAGATCCACTCGGGCGCGGCGGTCTCGAGATCGGTGCCGAGCGCCGGCTCGTGGTCGGTGAGGTAGGTGAGCACGCGCTCGTCCTCCTCGATCCGGTAGCCGACGGTCGGGCCCGGGTGCAGGATCGGCGCCGCGCTCACGCGCGCCCCGCCCACGGTCCACTCGCCCTCGGCGTCGTGGAACGTGACGTGGGCCGGCACGTCGTTCAGGTGCACGGGGAACAGCGGCGGCGAGAAGTACGTGGCGATCCGGGAATCGAGCGCGGTGACCGGCGAGCGGGGCCCCCAGATGTGCAGCTCGGTGTCGGGCGACCAGATCGGCGCGAACGCGCCCAGGCCTTCGAGGTGGTCGACGTGCAGGTGCGTGAGGAACAGGTGGATCGCGGGCGGCGGCGCCTCGCGCAGCCGGACCCCGAGCGGCCGCGCCCCCGTGCCGGCGTCGAGCACGATCAGCGACCCGTCGCTCAGTCGCACCTCGACGCAGGAGGTGTTCCCGCCGTAGCGCATGGTGTCGGGTCCCGGGGTGGCGATCGATCCCCGGCTGCCCCAGATCCGGACGTGCACTAGCCGGCCTCCGGCTCCCAGAAGATCGCCATGGCCCCGACCATCTCGTCGGCGGTGGCGAACAATGGGAAGGCGGTCACCTCGATCAGCCGCTTGCCGTCGAAGACCTCGATCCAGAACGAGCTGTGGGCGGGCTCCCGGCGCTCGATCGCGACCCCGATCGGCAGCTCGCGGAGCGAGAGCACGGTCCCGTTCTCGTCGCAGGGGGTGAACGAGGCGGCCCAGCCCCCGATCTCCAGGTCCTGGCCTTCGACGTACCGGCGCCCGAGCACACGCTCGGCCGCCTCGTTGAAGTAGATCAGCCTGCCGTCCGCGTCGACCAGGACGACCGCGGTGGCCAGGCGCGACGCGAAGTCGCGCGCGAGGATCAGGACCAGGTTGCGCTGAGGTGCGGTGCTCATGATCCCCCTTCCCCACGGCCGAAGCGCTCACTATCCCCGCGCCCGCGGCGTCGGTCAACCTGCTACGAGCTCAGCGACCGTCGGGCTTCGTCACGTCGACGACCTGGGCCCCGAGCGCCTTCACCAGGTCCTCCGGCGCGAGGTGGAGGTTGACCCCGCGAGCCCCGCCCCCGATCGCCACCCGCTCGGGCCCCAGGACCGTGGCGTCGGCGATCACCGGCCAGGCCCTCGACGACCCGAACGGCGTGATGGCTCCCCGCTCGTAGCCGGTGACCGCCTTGGCCTCCTCTTGGTCTGGGAGCGAGAGCCGGCTCTTCCCCAGGTGCGCCCGGAGCTTCGGCCAGTCGATCTGCCGCCCGCCCGGCACGAGCACGAACACGTAGTCCTCGGCCCCACGCCGGATCACGATCGACCGCAGCAGCTGCCTGAGCTCGATCCCCTGCAGCGACGCCGACTCCTCCGCCGACGACGGCCGCTCCGTCGCGACGACCTCGAAGGCGAGCTTGGCGGCCGAAGCGGCTCGAGTGGCGGGCGTGTCGGGTTCCATGTCGAGCGAGGCTAGCGCAGCGGCGCTCAGCGGCGCAGTCGTTCCATCGCGGTATCGAGCGCGGCGGGGGCGCGGCCCGTGCGGGCCTCCACGCGGTCGGCGAGCGACGCGAGGCCCCAGCTGCCCGCGACCCCCAGCCATCGCAACGGCTCCGGCTCCCACGGCGGGGACCGGTGTCCCGTCCACGGTAGATGGACCAGGTCGGTGTCGCGGTCGAGGATCAGGTCGCGGAGCGTCCGGCCGGCGAGGTTCGCCGCGGCGACACCGTCGCCCGCGTACCCACCGGCCCACGCGATGCCGGTGCCACGGTCCAGCCCGACCGAGGGGAACCAGTCGCGTGCCACACCGAGCGCGCCGCCCCACGAGTGGGTGATCCTCGCGTCCGAGGCCGCCGGCCAGCGCTGCCCGATGATGCGCCGGATCTGGCGGAAGATCCGCTCCGGACGGTCGAACGAGGGGCGGACGCGCGAGGCGAACGGGTAGCGGATCGCGCCGCCGCCGATCGCGACCCGGTCGTCCTCGGTGCGCTGCGCGTACAGGTACAAGCGCGGCCCGTCCCATACGCACGCGTAACCGGCCCACCCGACGGCGTCCCAGAACGATGCGGGGAGCGGCTCGGTCGCGGCCATGTAGCTGTACACGGGGGCGACCGCTCGACGTCGCACACCGAGGCGCGCTCCGTAGCCCTCGGTGGCGAGGACGACGACGTCGGCCCGAAGGCGTCCGCGATCGGCCCGCACGATCCGTCCTTCCACCGAGCGCACCGCCGTGCCCTCGAAGATCTGGACGCCCCGACGTTCGGCGGCGTCGGCCAGGCCTCGAGCCAGCCTCGCCGGGTGGACCCGTGCGTTGTGTGGCGTCCAGAGGGCGCCGATCGCACCGGCCACGCGGACGTGGCGCGAGGCCTCCTCGGCCGTGAGCCACGCCCAGTCTCCGTCGTCGAAGCCGAGCGCCAGATCCTCTTCGAGCGACGCCTTGAAGCGGTCGGCCTCGGGCTGCAGGGTGGCGACGCCGAGCGAGCCGCCCTTGCGGTAGTGGGCGTCGATCGCCTCCGCCTCGCAGGTCCTGCCGACCTCGTCCACCGTGTCGAACAACGTCCGTTGCATCGCGATCGTGGCGTCGCGACCGCACGCGGCCACCAGCTCGGGCTTGGCGACGGGGAACGCCGCCGAGACCCACCCGCCGTTGCGCCCGGAGGCCCCGAACCCCGCGATCTCCCGCTCCACGACGGCGATCCGCAGGGTGGGGTCCGCCACCGCGAGCGAGTACGCGGTCCACAGGCCGGAGAAGCCGGCGCCGACGATCGCGACGTCCACCCGGAAGCTGCCCTCCAGCGGCGGCCGTGGATCGAGGGGACCGGGCACGGTGTCGTGCCAGTAACTGAGCGCCCGGTACGTGCTGTCGGCGGTCACCGCAGCAGGACTCTAGTGGCGTGCTGGTCAAGGCCGCCCGCCGGCGCGCCGACATCCTGGTCATGGGTGGCAACCCCAACGAGCGGTGGGCGAGCGTGACGGTCGAGGACACGCTGGTCGGCCGTCGCCCGGGAGCCTCCGCCGCCGAGAAGGCGCGCGCCCTCCGCGACGCCGCCCCGGTGCGCACCCGGCTCGCCCGACTGCTCGGCCTGCACACCGACGAGCGGGCCTGGCGACGGGGCGCCGCGGGCGAGCGCGCCACCGCCTGGTGGCTCGGCCGTCTGCCCGAGGGCTGGAACCTGTTCAACGACGTCCCGGTCGGCGAGCGCGGCGCCAACATCGATCACGTGATCGTGGGCCCCGCCGGCGTGTTCACCGCGAACGCGAAGAACCTCACCGGCAAGGTGTGGGTCGGCGCCCGCTCGATCCGCCACAACGGCCACCCCACCGACTACCTGCGGAAGTCCGTGGCCGAAGCCGCCCGCGCCAGCCGACTCCTCTCCTCCGCCCTCAGCCGCCCCGTCGACGTCCGCCCCGTCCTCGCGATCCTCGCCGACGAGTGGACGATCAAGGAGCAACCCACCGACGTGTTCGTCGGCGCCCCCCGCAGCGTGAAGGACTGGCTGCGCCGCCTCCCCGCCACCCTTTCCACCGGCGAGGTTGTCGCCATCAGCGGAGCGGTGGCGAAGCCTTCGACGTGGCGGTAGCGCGTAGCCTTTGGTCCCGTGGATCGGACGTTCCTTCTGGATGCCCAGGCGTTCAGGCGGCAGCTGAAACGGTGGGGTCGGACTCATCAGCGCTCCTTCCCGTGGCGCGAGACTGACGATCCGTTCCGGATACTCGTCGCTGAGTTGCTTCTGCAACGCTCACGCGGGAGGACGGTGGCGCTTGTCTACTCGAACCTCTTCCGTCGGTGGCCGGATGCCGAGCACCTCGCTCGGGCCCGCGTCTCGTCGATCGAGTCGGTGATCCGACCACTTGGCCTGGTGAGGCGCGCGGCCATCCTCCAAGGGTTGGCGCGCGAGGTCGTGGAACGCGGCGAAGTGCCGAACACGCCCAGTGGACTCCTCGAGCTTTCGGGTGTCGGTCGTTACGCCGCGAGCGCGACGCTAGCGGTTGCGTTCGGGACGAGGGCGGCAGTGGTCGACGGTGTCACTGCTCGCGTCTATCGTCGTTACTTCGGACTCGACGGCCATGGGCCGCCCTCCTCCGACGAAGTCTTGTGGGATCTCGTCGAGGAGGTCACGCCGCGCTCGCATGTGCGCGAGTGGAACTGGGCGGTCCTGGATCTCGCTGCAACGGTGTGCCTCCCGAAGGCGCCGAGATGCTCGTTGTGCCCACTGGCAGCGCGTTGTGCCTGGTCAACGAGGCAGGTCTGATCCGCATCACTGGTCCGTGCTAGCATCCACCGGTCGAATCACACGGATGTGATCAGCGCCTTCCCCAGACGCGAGCGGTGAAGGGTTGAGGTTGGCCGGTAGAAGCAAGACGCAGGGCACGCCAGGGGAGGCAGGGAAGGTCGTCGAGCTGTTCGCCGGGGTCGGCGGGTTCCGGCTAGGCCTCGGTCGATCCGGTTGGCGCACCGTCTGGGCGAACCAGTGGGAGCCTTCCACGAAGGCCCAGCACGCGTTCGACTGCTACGCGCGGCACTTCCTCGGTCCTGGGTACGTCTGGGACGCCGAGCTTCGAGAAGCGCGGGCGGCGAACGGTGACGTCGCGGTCAACGAGGACATCGCGAAGGTGCTCGACCGGATCGAGGGCGGCGAGCGCGAGGACATCCCGGACCACGACCTGTTGGTCGGCGGGTTCCCGTGTCAGGACTACTCGGTCGCGAAGACCCTGAACCAGGCGCGCGGGCTCGAGGGCAAGAAGGGTGTCCTGTGGTGGCAGATCCACCGGATCCTCGACCGCAAGCGACCGCGGATGGTCTTCCTCGAGAACGTCGACCGGCTGCTGAAGTCCCCTGCCACGCAGCGCGGGCGCGACTTCGCGATCATCCTCGCGACGCTGTCCGACCTCGGCTACCTCGTCGAGTGGCGCGTGGTGAACGCCGCCGACTACGGGTTCGCGCAGCGCAGGCGTCGCGTGTTCATCGTGGCCCACAGGATCGACGACGCCGAGCCTCGGTGGCGCGGGGCGCTGCCCTGGCTCTACGAGGACGGGGCGCTCGCCCGCGGGCTTCCGGTCCAGCGCGAGGAGGGCGTCGTCGTGCACCTCGACGGCACGGATCTCGTCTCGCTCACCCTGAGCGGGCACCCGGCACAGATCACGCAGGAGTTCGGCTGGACGAACGCGGTCTCGCCGTTCCTGAACGCCGGCGTGATGTGGAAGCGTGACGTGTGGACCCGGTCGGTGGTTCCTGACTACGACGGTCCTCGCCAGACGCTGGGTGAGCAGCTGATCGCGACCGCCGACGTGCCTGGGGAGTTCTTCATCCCGGCGTCGCAGGTCGATCGGTGGGCGTACCTGAAGGGCCCCAAGAACGAACAGCGGACGGCCGCCAACGGGCACACCTACATCTACTCCGAGGGCGGCGTCGCCTTCCCGGAGCCGCTCGACCAGCCGTCGCGCACGATCCTGACCGGTGAAGGCGGGTCCAGCCCGTCACGGTTCAAGCATGTCGTGGCGACCGAGGACGGCCGGCTGCGACGTCTCACCCCGGTCGAGCTCGAGCGTCTCGACGGCTTCCCCGACGGCTGGACCGAAGGCATGCCCGACGGACGCCGCGCCTTCATGATGGGCAACGCACTGGTGGTGGGGCTGGTCGCTCGCGTCGGCGACGCGCTGGCGGAACTGAACGACTCCCAGGCCCCCCGCCTCGCCGTTGTCGCCGACGCCTAGGTGCCCCGACCCATCAGGAT